>JBGPLZ010000025.1:0-33462 GCA_041486695.1 Acidobacteriota bacterium
CAGCGCGGTTCCCCTGGTCGTTCCCCTGCTCCAGGATCGGGACCATCACCTCTTCCGTCGTCCCCGGGTAGGTCGTGCTCTCGAGCACCACCAGGAGCCCCGCATGCACGTGGCGCGCGATCTGGTCGACCGCCGCCACGATATAGGAGATGTCGGGGTCGCGGGTCTTCCGGAGCGGCGTGGGGACGCAGATGATGACGGCATCGGAGCCCTTGAGCGCCTCGAAGCCGGTCGAGGCCCGAAGCCGCCCAGTTTCGACCAGGGCCCGCAGATCAGCGTCGGAAACATCCTGAACGTGAGACGCCCCGCGCTGCACCCCAGACACCTTGGCGGCGTCGGTGTCGATCCCATGGACCCGCAACCCGGCCCGCGCGAACTCACACGCCAGCGGCAGGCCCACGTAACCGAGTCCGATGACCGACACGACCGCCTTGCGGCTGCGGATGGAGGCGATCAGCCTCTCGGCATGCGATCGCGGATCACGGCGGGGATCGACGGACGCGGCCGCACCCTCCGGGGAGGCCTTACGGCCTGTCGGCCGGGGTCGGACTCGCTGCGGGCGCCGGCCCGCTTTCGCTCTCTCCGCCACCTTCCTCCTCTCCTCCGCTCTGCGGTCGCTCCTGCACGCCTTTCTTGCCATAGTGCCGGATCATCCCCTTGCCGATGCGGCTCTTCTCGATCCCCGCGACGATGTCGCGCAGGCCTTCGTAGACCTTGGGATCGTTGACGATCCCTCCGAGGCTTCCCTTCCCCGTGTCGACCTTGCGCAGGATCGACTCGGCATGGCCGGCGATCCGGTCGATCTTCTTCATCAGGGAATCGGCGTACTGATCGTCGTTCATCAGCCGTCCGATGAGCCCTTTCCCTTTATCGACGCTCTCGGCGCTGCGACGCAGCGACGCCGCCGCCTCCTTGAGATCTTCGACCAGCCGGGCGCCCTTGCCGTCCGGCGCGCTGAGCGCCGCCACGATCCCCTGCTCGTCGTCGAGCTTCGTCATCACCGATCGCAGATGAGACAGGGCGCCATCAATATTCTCCCTCTGCTGCCGGGCGAACGGCTCGTCGTTCAGGATCGACCCGGCCAGTCCTTTGCCCTTCTCGACCGCGTCGAGGATCCGTTTCAGAGACGCCAGGCTGCCTTCGAGATTGGCGACCCCCTGACGCCCGAACTCCGGATTGTGGATCATCTCCTGGACGATGCCGCCACCCCGGTTGATCGCCACCAGCAGGTCGCGGAGGGAGGCCGTGATCTCCTTGACGTCGTCGGCGATGCTCTGGCTCTGTTGGATGGTCTCCTCCCAGACCGACACGCCCGCCTCGATGAAGCCATTCGACGGCAGCGGTGGCTTGTCGGGATCACCCGGCGTCAGCTCGATGTATTTGTCACCCGAGAGATAGGTCAGCGACTTGAGGAGCGCCTGGGTGCCGGGACGGATCCGCCCGGCGTAATCGCGATCGACGGCCATGCCGACCTTGATCTTCGATTCGCGCGGGTCCTCCGGGAAGGCGATCTCCTCCACGGTGCCGATCTGCACTCCGACCAGGCGGACCGGCGACCCCTGCGCCAGACCGCTGGTGTTGGTGAAGCGCGTCCAATAGCGGGCCTTCGGCGCAAACAGCCGACGCTCCTTGCTGATCGCCATGACTCCGACGGCGAACAGGATCAGGCCGAGGGAGACGAAGGCCCCGACGCTGACTTCCTTGGTCGTCCTAGTGAGCCGCATCGGCCCCCTCCCGTCCACCACTGAGGAAGTAGCGGAGCCGCGGCACGGCGCTCCGCCTCGCTTCCTCCACCGTTCCGACGAAGGCCATCGAGCCCTCATGCAGCAGGCCCAGACGGTCGCCGACCAGAAATGCGCTCTCGATGTCGTGCGTGACCACGATCGAGGTGACCTTCAGGCGAGACTGCAGGCTGCGGATCAGCTCATTGATCGTCCGCGCCGTGACCGGGTCGAGGCCGGCCGTCGGTTCGTCGTAGAGGATGCAGCGGGGATCCATGGCGATCGATCGCGCCAGGGCAACTCGCTTCTTCATCCCTCCCGAGAGCTCCGAAGGCATCAGATCCTCCACTCCCTCCAGCTCGACCAGCGCCAGCTTGTCGCGCACGATGTCGCGGATCTGGCGGTCCGACAGGTCGGTGTGCTCTCGCAGCCCGAAGGCGATGTTCTCCAGCACGTTCATCGAGTCGAACAGCGCGCCACCCTGGAAGAGCATGGCGACCTTCTTGCGCACCGGCACGAGCCTCTCGTCGTCGTAGCCGACGATGTCCTCGCCGTCCACGACCACCTGCCCCCGGTCGGGGCGGTGCAGCCCGATCACGTGGCGGATCAGCACCGATTTGCCGCTGCCGCTGCCGCCCAGGACCACCATGGTCTCCCCGCGCCGGATGTCGAACGTGATCCCCGTGAGCACCTGTTTCGGGCCGAACGCTTTGTGCACGTCCACGAACCTGACGAAGGCCTCATCCATCGTCACGGGTCAGATCGCGAGGAAGAACTTGGTCAGGAAGAAATCGGAGATCAGGACGCTGAGCGAGGCCGCCACCACGGTCTCGGTCGTGGCCCTGCCGACGCCGTCCGCCCCGCCCTCCGCGCGCAGGCCGTTGTGGCAGGCGATGAGCACGATGAACAGCGCGAAGAAGACGGTCTTGCCCAGGCCGCTGAAGGCGTCCTGCAGGCTCAGCGCCTGCGTGACGCGCTGCAAGTAGAAGACCGCCGGCTGGTTGAGCGCCGTCACGGCCATCACCATTCCACCCATGATCCCGACGAAATCGGCGAGGATGACCAGGATGGGCAGCATGATCAATATGGCCAGCATCTTGGGAACCACCAGCTTGCGAACCGGGCTCACGGCCATGGCGCGGATGGCATCGATCTGCTCGGTGACCTTCATGGTCCCAATCTCGGCGGTGATCCCCGCGCCGACGCGGCCCCCGACCATGAGCGCCGTCAACACCGGGCCGAGCTCGCGCACCAGGGAGAGCGCCACGACATTGCCGACGAACAGCTTCGCTCCATAGGCCGCTAGGGAATACGACGTCTGCAGCGCGAGCACCATCCCGGTGAATAACGCCGTGACCGTGGCGATGGCAATCGACCGCACCCCGAGCTGATGCAGCTGATCGATCACCACCCGCCACTCGGGCCTTCGGCGGAACGTCTCCCGGACGGTCTGCGCGAACAGCAGCGAGATATCGCCGACCTCACCGAGGGCGAGACCCAGGACTCCTCTCATCAGGCGGCGCTCATGCTCCGAAGTGAGTTGCGGGAGGCCCCCGCGCAGCGAGCTAATTCCGCGAGAGTTTAGCCAAGTGGCCCCGCCCCCGTCAAGGAACGCAGGTTGACGGGCGCGATCGACCGCGGCTACGCTTCGCCGCGGATTCGGACGCCTCCCCCCGGCCAGGACCACATCGGACCGGGCGCCCGCGCCACCAGGAGCTCCCCGTGAGCCTGCTCCGCCTCGTACTGATCACGCTCTACACCGCCGTCCTGGGGAGCGTGGCCATCATCCTCAGCCTGCTCCTGCCGGGCGTCCCGGTCTTCATCCGCGTGGCGCGCATCTGGTCGTGGCTCATTCTCCGGACCTGTCGCGTCAAGCTCGTGGTGGACCGGTCTCCTGCCTACGACCCCTCCCGCCCGAGCATCTACATGTCCAATCATCAGAGCCTCTTCGACGTTCCATCCCTGACCCTCGCCATTCCCGCCGACCTCAAGTTCGTGACCAAGCGCGAGCTCCTGTTCATTCCGATCTTCGGCTGGTCGCTGTGGTGTGCCGGATTCCTTTTCATCGACCGCAGGCGTCGCGATCGTGCGGTCCGGAGCCTGGCCCGGGGCTCGCGAAAAATCCGCGCCGGCGCCTCCATCCTCGCCTTCCCGGAAGGGACACGTAGCCCCACCGGCGAGCTTCTGCCGTTCAAGAAGGGCGCCTTCGTCCTGGCGCTCGAGGCGGGCGCGCCCATCGTGCCTGTCTCGATCACCGGCGGGACATCGGTCTTGACGAAGGGAAGCCTGCGGATCCGCCCCGGAGTCGTACGTATCACCATCGGGGCACCGATCGAGACCGCGGGGATGACTCTGGGCGACAGAGACCGGTTGATGGCTCTTGTCCGCGGCCAGATCGCCGCCGATTTGGAGCAGTTAGGAGAGCTCTGATGGGCCGATCGGTCCCCACGCTTCTTTGCCCGCGGGTCGCACCCCCTGCAGATCTTCCCCTTCTGCCTGGAAGAGATCAACCCGGAAAGCCGCGTCGCGTGACGCGCGCACTCGATTCTGTGGATTCGCTGGCCTGACAATCCGAGTAACATGATCTCGAGACTAGCCCAGGTCCCGAAGCGAGTCCTCACGCTTGAGATCCCCGTCGATGAACATGCGGAACCACAGTTCCAGCCAGAGCAGCGCCCAAAGCTTGGGCCCCTCGTCCGCGCCATTGAGATGGCGCGTGATGGTGTTCCGCACTGCTTCGCTACTGAAGTAGCCCCGGCCAACCAAGCGCGGATGTTTCAGGAGAACCTCGAGCGGTCTCCGAAGCGGCCCGCGTAGCCAGCCCGCCAGTGGGATCTCGAACCCCTGCTTCGGCCGGTGAAGTACCGAGGCCGGTACCAGACGTTCCGCGTAAGTCTTGAGAAGGCTCTTCGTCCGCAGGCCGCGAAGATGGGTGGTCGCGGGGAGCTGTGCCGCAAACTCGAGCACGCGATAGTCGAGCAACGGCGTACGCGCCTCGAGAGAATTCGCCATCGTTGCAATGTCCACCTTGACCAACAGGTCGCCAGGAAGGTACGTATCAATGCCCACTTGCAGCGCTCTATCGAGGTCATCGTCTCCGTCGGCGCGCAGGTAAGCTTCTCGGCAGTAGGTCTTTGGGTCGAAATGATTGAGACGATCAATAAAATGCGGGGTGTAGAAAGTCGCTCGGTCTGTTTCAGTGAATCCCGGCCAGATCCAGAATGCATCGCAGGCGGATCGGTTCCCCCACATTGTCAGGAGCCGGGAAAGACGCCCTAGAGATCGCGGCAGGTGCGGGACCCGGGCGAGGGCACGCCCGAGAGGCGCCAGGGCATTTCGGCGCAGGAATCCCGGGATCAGACGCCGGTAGATTTCCGCGACACGGACATTTCTGAACCAGGGATAACCCGCGAACGCCTCGTCCCCGCCGTCTCCCGTCAGCACCACCGTCGCCTGTTGCCGGGCCTCCCTGGCCAGGTAATAAGTCGGCACCGAAGATGAGTCGGCAAAGGGCTCTCCGTAATGCCAGACGAGACGAGGAAGGATGCCGGCTGCGTCGGGCTCGACTCGGAATTCTTGATGTCGGGTTCCACAGGCTGTGGCAACCTCCCGGGCATGTGGCAGCTCATCGAAGCTGGCCTCGCTAAACCCGATTGAAAACGTGTGGGTAGGCCGCGAGGAACGGCCCATCAGGGCCACGACGGTACTGGAGTCGACGCCCCCGCTGAGAAAGGCTCCGACCGGCACGTCACTGACCATGCGAATACGCGTCGCGTCGGTGAGGATCTCGTCCAGGCGCTCGAGCGTCTCCGCGCCGCGGGCAACTGTCTTGGTCTTGTAGGAGAGCCTCCAGTAGCGCTCGACCCGCAGCGAGTCCCGCGTGCAAGTGACGATGCACGCCGGAGGGACCTTCTCGATCCCTTGAAAAATTGAGCGATTCCCAGGGACACAGAGGTAGGCTAAGTACTCATCAAGCACTTGCGGATCGATCTCTGGCGTCGACCCCAGGCCTTTGACCAAGGCGCGAATTTCGGACGCGAAAGCCACCTCCCCCCCCGCGTCCCGGTAGATCAATGGCTTCTCGCCTACCCTGTCCCGGGCAAGGTGGAGTCGCTCTCGCCGAGCGTCCCAGATTCCTAACGCAAACATTCCATTCAGCCGCGGGATCACGTCGAGGCCCCATTGCTCGAACCCCTGCAGGATCACCTCGGTGTCGCTGCGGGTCCGGAATCTCCGACCGTGGCTCTCAAGATCTCTCCTCAGATCCGGGAAGTTGTAGATCTCCCCGTTGAAGACGATCCAGACGCTGTCATCCTCGGAGCACATCGGCTGATTCGCGGCAGGCGATAGATCCAGAATGGCCAGGCGATTGAAGGCGAGACCGATGTGCTCTCCAATCCGCAGGCCTACGGCGTCCGGGCCGCGATGAACCTGGTCGTCCCGCATTGCGAGGAGCCGCGCCCGATCGATTGGAGCGTCACCGCGCAGGAAGATTCCGGCGATGCCACACATGGGGCGATATTGTATATGGTGCGGGCCCGGGGACGATCTACCTTGCGCGCCGATCGAAGTATTTCAGCATCCCGATGAGAATCTCGGTGTCCCCCCGCAGCCCGGGGATGTCGGACTGGAGCGCGACGCCGACGTCGAACTGGACGATCGTCGACCAGGGCCCCATGAAGTTCCCCGAGATCCCAAACCCGGTGAACCGGTCGAACTGATCGGACGTCAGACCGTCCTTGACGTAGCCGCTGTCGAGGGAGGCGTCGAAGCGCACCACGTCGGCGATGTTGAAGGAGTACTGCGCCCGCAGGATCCCGCCGCGATCGAACCTCACCCCGGCCCCGCCGAGACCGCGCAGCCGGTTCCCGAAGTAGGAGAACTGGAACTCGCTGAAGCGGTCGAGGCGGCTCCCGGTCAGCCAGGAGGCCTCGAAGCGGAGCTTCTGGAAGAGGGGCAGGAAGACCTGCTTCGAAACGGTGAACTCGTACTGGTCGAAGCTCTTCCCGGCCGGGTCGAACTCGGCGAGGCATGACCCGGGCGCGTTGCAGGCGGCGCCGGGGAAAATAGCCGTAGTCTCCGGCGTGGCGATACTCTGGTCCCCCCAGGGCTCCCAACGCCGGCGCCAACCGCGCTGGGCCGAGGCGGTCACGGTCCAGGCGGCCCGATTGAACTCCCCCTCGATCACCCCCGATTGCACCAGCGAATCGCGCGGGAGAACGAAGGTGTCGTCGGTCTTGCTGTTGCTGCCGTATTCGTCATACTCGAGCTCGTAGGTCCCCTTGACCTTGAAGAAATTGCCCAGCGCCGAGCCGAGGCTCCCCCGGACCCTCTGGAAGCGCGTCGTGACGTCGTCCTCCTCATGCTGGTCGCCTCGGACGTAGAGCTGGTCGGTGACCCTGAAAGCCAGCGCTAGCGCCTCGACCGTGGCGTCGACCCGCCTGCCGAAGATCCGGGGCTCGGTCAGCGTGAAGGTGTTGAAGGCTCCCGCGATGAAGGCGTTGATCTGGGCATCGCGTCCGCGGACCTTGAAGTTCAGATAGTCCACCCCGGCGAGGGGAAGCACGGGATACTGCAGACCATTCTGACGGTACAGGCCGGCGAGGCCGAGAAGAACCGATTTCGCCGCCTCCTTCACCGTCCGTTCTCCGGTCCCGGTCCTGCCGAGGTACTTGAGGCCGTTGTCGGTGTCGCGGAGCATGGTGTGCTCGGAATCGTACGACCGCTGCCGCGCCTCGGCGAAGCCTGGATCATTGATCTGGAACTCTTTGAAGTCGATCTCACGCAGCAGGACCAGGTTCGCCCCTGCGACCGACAATACTTGTTGCCCCTCGACACGCGCCAGCAGCCAGTACGTCGTTCCGTCGGGGCCGGCCACAGGCACGAACAGGTCCTTCTCGTCGCTCGACACGAGGGGAGTCTTGAGGTTTGTCTGCACCGTGGCGATCTTGACCGGGGCGAAGGTGCGCGTCTCGATCCATGCCCGCCCTTCATAGAGGCTCTTGGCCGGATCGATCGGCCGAAATCTGATCACGTGACAGTCATACTCACCGACCTTGTCACGGCCGACGTATTCGTAGGTGTAGTCCTTGTTCAGGTTGATGTCGAGCGGCAGGGTGAAGACCTTCTCCGGTTGCGGGATCGGCAGCTCCGGCAGGGTCTTCGACTTCCACAGGACGCCGTTGTAGTAGAGCGCCTTCTGCTCCCACTCGGCTCCCTGTCCCTTCTCGAGATAAAAGCTGTTGTCGAAGGCGATGTCGATGCTATTGCTGCCGCCGATCTTCGCGTGATAAGTCAGGCGCGCCTCGGCGCGGTAGTGCTTCAGGCGGGCGTTCTGATCGGCCATGAAGACCTGGTGCCCGGCGATGACTTCCTCGGCGGTGAACAGGCCGGTCTCTTTGATGTCGACCTGCTCCTTCTCCGCCTCGAACCCCTGGATCGCCACGCGGGCGTATTGAAGGACTTGCGGCCGCTCGTAGACGAAGACCGGCACCCGCGTCGTGTTGCTCTTGAAGTCGGGCCGGACGTTCCGGATCGGACCCGCCGCGCCGCCGACGATGTCGTACACGCCGACCCCGCGCACCGCCGCCGTGTCGAGAACCATGCGCGCCTTTCCGGCCTCCGGAGGTTGGGGGGCGAAGAATCCGACCAACCCCTGAAAGGCGTTGCTGTCGAAGAACTGATAGGCCCTGATCCCCTCGAGCCGCCCCGGCGTCCCCTCGTCGAACGGCTCGAAGGCGACGCGCGTCGCCGGTACCCGGCTGTAGGTCGGGATGAAGAGTTTGTGGATGTCGAGCAGCACGCCCGGAAGATCGGGTCGCCCCTCGACATCGGCCTCGAGATCGAAGCTGACGACGGCGGCACCTTCTCCCTGCGCGACGATGAAGCGCGACAGGAGGTCAGCGGCGCGGGCCCTGTCGTCCTCGCCCCGCACCGGCACCCGGGTGGCCCACAACTGGGCCGAGGGATCCTGCTGCAGCAGCAGATCGTAAAGACTCGGCAGCGCTCGCTCGAGCGGCAGCTCGGCCGATGGGTGGACGGCCAGCACATCGACGTAGGTGGCGATCTCCTCCCGGTAGAGCGCCTCCTGCCAGGCGCGATCGGCCGCCAGCGTCTCGGCGCTCAGCTCCAGCCCGCCCTCGACCACGAGCGCCTCGGGATCGGCGGAGCGCAGCGTCACCGAAGTATTCTTGAGAAGGTAGGCGTAATCGCCGACCCGCGGGGGCGCCCAGAGCGGCTCGCGGTTCGGCGCATCCCAGATCTCGTAGTAGTGAACCCGCCCCTTGAAGTGCCGCGCCGCCGCCCGGTTGAAATCGAGCCAGGCCTTGAATATCTCCGCGTTCGCGGCCGTCGGCAACCGACCCGCCGGGTCGACCGCAGGGTTGGCTCCGAACAGGCAGAGGATGACGACGTACCGTGCCGCCCGGTAAGGCTCGACAACCCGATCGACCTCGCTCCAGTCGTACTGCCCCGCCTGCGGCTCCAGAAGCCGCCAAGGAGCGCGGACGCGCACATACAAAGGATGGTCCGGCGCGACGGAAGGGTCGTCCAGCGGGTCGGGAAGAAGGAATTCCTCCCGCCCGCCGGCGAGATCGTATTCGTGACCGAGCCCGAGATTGGGCGGTTTCGTGACATCGGCGGTGCACGTTCCGCCCCTGGCGCAGAGCAGCGTGAGGGCGAGGCCGGTGCTGGCGATCAGGCGGCGAGCGGGGCGCGCGTGCATGGACGTTGGACCTTAGCAGAGTCATGCTGGACCGTCAAACTTATGATATAAACCGTCCGGAGTACGCATGGCGCAAGGAATTGCTCGGATGATGGATCGGGGCGACATTTTCATCGCGGGAGCCGTACGCACGCCGCTCGGCAAGTTTGGCGGCGGCCTCGCGACGCTCACCGCGCCGGAGCTGGGAGAGATCGTCGCCAGGGCGACCCTCGAACGCGCCGGTATTCAACCCAAGGACGTTCAGGAAACCATCATCGGCCTGGCCCGCCCGGCCGGCGTCGGGCCCAACCCGGCACGCCAGATCGCCCATCGCGCCGGTGTTCCCGACGCCTCTCCCGCGTATACGATCAACATGGCCTGCGGCTCGAGCCTGAGGGCCATTGTGAGCGCCGTCCAGAGCATCGTCGCGGGAGATCGCGACGTGGTCCTCGTCGGGGGCGCCGAGGCGATGAGTCGCGTTCCTTATCTGCTTGAAGGCGCACGGTTCGGCCTCCGCATGGGCCATCAGCGGCTGACGGACGGCATGTACAAGGACGGATTCCTCTGCCCGCTCTGCGACCAGGTGATGGGCGAGACGGCCGAAACGCTGGCGGACCGCTACCACATCTCCCGCGCCGAGCAGGATGCCTACTCTGCCGAATCCCAGAATCGTTGCGAACGCGCCCGCAGGTCCGGGCTCTTCCGTGAGGAAACCGTATCCGTCCGGGTGCCCGGAGCGCGGGGCACGTCGATCGTCTCGGAGGACGAGCATCCGCGCGACGGCGTGACGCCCGAATCGCTCGCCAAATTGCCACCCGTCTTCAGAGCCGGCGGCACCGTCCATGCGGGCTCGTCCTCGGGTCTCGTCGATGGCGCATCCAGCATGATCGTGATTTCGGAAGCCGCGGCGAGAAGACTGAAGGTGCAACCACTGGCCCGCATTGTCGCCTCCACGACGGCGGGGGTCGACCCCGCGGTGATGGGTCTCGGGCCGGTGCCCGCGGTTCGCGCCCTTCTCGAGAAGACCAAGCTCACGCTCGCCGACATCGACCTGATCGAGATTAACGAGGCCTTCGCCGCCCAGGTCCTCGCCTGTCAACGCGAGCTTGGTTTCGATTTGGCGCGGACCAATGTCCTCGGCGGGGCGATCGCGCTCGGGCATCCGATCGGAGCCACGGGGGCCCGGATCACCACCACGCTCCTGTACGAGATGCGCCGCCGCCGCGTCCGAAGAGGTCTGGCAACGCTTTGCATCAGTGGTGGGCTGGGGATCGCCCTCCTGGTCGAGACTCTGGAGCCTTAGCGTCACCATGCGACGACCTTACGTCCCGCTGGACTTTCTGGCGCTCGATGAGCTTCTTTCTGAGGAAGAGCGGCTCGTCCGCGACACCATCCGGGCGTTCGTGGGCGATCGCGTCCTGCCGATCATCGAGGCGCACTTTCGCGATGGCACCTTCCCCCGCGCTCTGGTCCCCGAGATGGCACGCCTCGGTCTCTACGGATCGAACCTCGAGGGCTATGGATGCGCCGGGCTGAATAACGTCGCCTACGGCTTGATCATGCAGGAGCTGGAGCGGGGCGACAGCGGGCTGCGATCGTTCGTCTCGGTTCAGGGTGCTCTCTGCATGTACCCCATCCACACCTTCGGGTCCGACGCCCATAAGGACCGCTGGCTGCCCGCCATGGCCCGCGGGGAGAAGATCGGCTGCTTCGGCCTGACGGAACCGGATGCAGGCAGCGACCCGGGCGCCATGCGAACCCGCGCCGTCAAGCGCGGCGATCGATACGTTCTCAACGGGTCGAAGTCCTGGATCACCAATGGGTCGATCGCAGACGTCGGCGTCGTCTGGGCGAGGTGTGAGGATAAGACGATCCGAGGCTTCCTGGTGGAGCGCGACGCTCCAGGATTCAGCGCTCGAGATCACGTCGGGAAATTCTCCTTGCGCGCCTCGGTCACGTCCGAGCTAATCTTCCAGGACTGCGCCATCCCGGCTTCGAGCCTGCTGCCCGGGACCGCCGGTCTGAAGTCGGCGCTCATGTGCCTCAATCAGGCCCGCTATGGCATCGCCTGGGGTGGCGTAGGCTCGGCGCTTGCGGTGCTGGATGAGGCATTGCAGTACGCCCGGGAGCGGATCGTCTTCGATAAGCCGATCGCCGCGTTTCAGCTCCAGCAGGAGAAGCTGGTCTGGATGGCCTCCGAAATCACCAAGGCCCAGCTGCTCGCTCTGCGCCTGGGGCGTCTGAAAGACTCCGGGCGCATCACCGCGGCGCAGATCTCGATGGGCAAGAGGAACAACATCTGGGTCGCCCGTGAATGCGCCCGCCTGGCGAGGGAGATCCTCGGAGCTAACGGGATCATGGATGAGTATCAGGTCGGCCGTCACTTCTGCAACATCGAGTCCGTCTACACCTACGAAGGCACCCACGACATCCACACCCTGATCCTCGGGGAGGCTCTGACGGGGCATTCGGCCTTTTCCTGACCCGACGATCCTGTGAACGCGATGCTCTCTCCGACGTGAGCCAACCTACGAGCGCTCTCCGATGTGCATGCTCTGCTGCGCCCGCTGCGGTGACGGAGTCGGAGGCCCGCGGGATCATTTCGGCGCAAGCGCCCACTCTATTGCGCCCCCTGCATGTCCTTTCTCGACTCGCCTTGGAGCAGGCGCCTACATCGGGCTTGTCTATGTGCTTCGGGTGCAGCAGGAGGCTCGCGAATTGCTCAAGAGACTCTCGGGGGCGGGGTCATGCGGCTGCCGGAGGTCAGCGGTGTGCGCCCCTTCAGCCATCGTTGGAGTGTGGCCGCGGCGAGCAGGAGGAGGTACGGGTCGATCATGGAGATTCTGTAGCGCTTCCCCACGAATGTCAGTACCACTGGCATCGCCGCCAGGATAAAGAGCCATGCCACGAATCGAGACTGACGTTCGGTCAAGTCGTACCCGGCGCGACCGCCGGAGAAACCGCCGGACAGAGCGATCGACAAGACCGGGTAATAGATAATCGTCACAAATGCCGCGGACCACTGAACCTGCGCTCGTCCGTTCACGATGGTCGGTTCCCATTCCAGATTCAACCAGAGATACACCGCATTACGCGACCTTTCGAATAGCCAACTCCAGGGATCGTCCCCGATGATCCGCCACGATGCGGCCCGCGCGGCCCGCTCGTTGTCGATCTCACTCCAGAGCAGAGCCTGCCGGGAGGGCTCTTCGATCTCCTTTTCATAAAGGACTCCGTACCACCGAAATACATCTCTAATGTTCCGACCGCCTTGAATACCATGGATGAGGTCAAATGTGCCCCGGAAAAAGTTATAGTCGAGATTCGTCGTAAGCACCGGAGCGCCGAATCGAATTCGATTACGTGAGACCCACGCCCCACGATCACACCGAAACCGCCAAGCAGAAGGAGGGCCACGCGCGGAGCGTGCTTCGCGCATTTTGTCCTTCACGAACGTCCCCCCAGGCAGCCAGAGCCAGGATGAACACGAAGATCATGCTAGGGCGGGTCAGAGTCCCGACCCCGCAGCAGACACCTACGACCAGAGGCGTCTTTGCGCGTTGGCGTCGCCCGTACGGAGTGATGAGCGTTCTGACGCAAAGAAAAAAGATGACCGCCTCGAGGGCCATGTAGAGGCTCTCCGTGGCTACCTCTGAGCTTAGGAATACGAACAATGGGTAGATCGCAAACATCCACCCCGTCAGAACACCCGCAAGAGGGCCGAACGACCCGGTCGCCACCGCCACATAGGACGCCGTCATGATCAGGAACAGCGCGATCTGGAAGGTGCGTATTGGTATCAATGAGTTTCCGAACAAGGCCAGCGACAAGGCGAGTGTGGCAGGGTAGGCGGGAGGGCGGAACGCCGAGGCGCGGCCTCCATATCCATACACGCCGGTCTAGACGAGGCTCTTGGCGTTATTCAGACAGGCCGTGCCGTCCGTGTACCCGGGGTGCAGGCGATTCAGCGATTCTTCGGGGGTGGTTGTTGCGAGAACGAGTTCGAGACGCAGCAAGACGCCGACCACGAGCGCGAGAATCACCCATCGCGTGCTGCGCTCCTCGATTCCAGCCACGCCTTCTCGCAGCTTGAAACGAAGACTTTTCGGTGCTTCTCGATCGGCTCTATTCATCGATCACTTTGCTGGCGAGAGAACAACCCAAGCCGCCCGTCTTTGAGCGTGAGGAAGACAGCGTCCGAAGGCTCGAGACTCGCTTCCTCGGCGCTGAGGATGCGGATGCCGATATCTGGCCGATCGAGCAGTAAAGCGATGCCATGCTCACCCTCCATCAGCACGTTTAGACCGTGCATCACGTAGACGGAATAGTCGGGTTCTACCGCGGGAGCATTGACGAGAACGAGCCTGCCACCGATAGGAAGCTGCTCCACCCAGGGCTTTAACTCTGCCACGAGATTGGACGCGCGCTCGCCGTTTCGCAGCATCAATGTCGTCTTGCTCTGAACCGCCCCGATATGATTGATCACAAGAAGCCCGGTGAGAGCCGCGACCAGCGCTCGGCCCAACATGGTCCGCCGCTCACGCAGGACGGAGTCGAGACCAACACCGATCAGGACCGTGACGAACGGCATCGCATTGTAAACATAGAGCTCGCTGACATGATTCAACGCAGCCATCGGGAACAGGGCGCTCACAAAGCCTATGGCCACCCCCACCAGCCACACGCGTCGAGGCGAGCGAGAGGCACCCCACGCAACCATCATCACCAGGATCACCGATGCCACGATCACGATTCCTGCGCGCGCGGTCGCACCGGCGCGGAGTGCCTGGATGAGGTCCACGCTGGAAACCGGCACGAGGGCGGCGGCGGTCATCGCGCCGACATTACGGATGACATTCGCCCCGAGACTCAAGTCGTAGCGGCCACTTCCCCATGCCGGGGCGCTGCCAATCACCACGCGCCGGAGCGTCATGTAGCAGGCGAACGCGACGAAATAGGGCACAGTGCGAAGCGTCAGGGGGAGCCAAGAGCGTCCACCATTCCGCCGCCCACGTGCCTGGAGCGCGAGGATAAGCAGCACGAATGGAAGCATCGATACGGCGGTTTCCTTGCAGAATAGCGATATGACGAAAAGGACGACGGCCAAGGTATCGCCGCGATCTGTAGGGCTTCCTGGGACATCTCTTTCGGGCCCGCTGGAAGGTGAACCCGACGCCGCAAGAAGCCACAGCGTCGTACAGCCAAGGAGCGTCGCCCCGATCTGCGAGAGGGTATCCACACTTGCAACTGCCAGGACGTTCGCCTGGGACACCGCCATCACCAGACATCCTAGAGCCGCAGCCCTGTCACCGAATCCCTCCCGGCGGATGGTCACAAAGACCAGACCGCAGAGCGCTCCATGGAGAACAAGCGCGAGGAGATGGACCGGCAGGGTGCTCACGCCCCAATGAGCCTGGATCGCAGCCAGCGTGATCGCTTCAAGCGGTCGGTAGAATCGGTTGCTCGGGTTCTTCTGCAGGATGAGATCAATCATCCGGGGGTGCGATGGACCGAAAATAAATTGAAAATCATCCGCAAAATAGGGAATCCACAATCCACGCCCGTAGACGGCGACGAGCACGACCGCGAGCGCAACCGGCCACCACCGCACAGTGCGGGCTGTCGCGGCACCGTCGGGTGCGAAGGAGAGCCTCACTCGCACGTTCGTGCAGCCCGCTCAAACCCATCGACAACCTCATCGAGGGTCGCGCGAAAGGTGGCTGCCCCACGGGAACCTTCGAACCCCCGTGCTGCCGCGAGAGCGTTGCGGACCACTCTCTCACGCAAGCCGGCATCGGTCCGGAGCCTAGTCAAGGCCGCGCTCCGCGATCGGAACAGGTGGCCCCGCCCTTCGAGTTCCCGGCGCAGATCCTTGAAGTTATAAATCTCGCCGTTGCAGACAATCCAACGCTTCCCGCCAGCCCTGGACATCGGCTGGTGGCCCGCCTCTGACAGGTCCAAGATGCTCAGCCGCCGATGGCCGAGACTCAACCATCGATCCTCGTAAAATCCCACGTCATCCGGGCCGCGTGTTTCCATGGCCGCAGCGATGCGCTCCACGGCCTGGCGATCGGGGGATCCGAGGATTCCGGCGATACCGCACATCAGAGCAGCGTCCCGTGTCCGGCGTTTGTGGGCATCATGATTGACTCATAAACGTAAGGCGTAATCAGGTTCGAGTCGCGATTCTTCGAGCCGGCACGAGAGCGAATGCCGCCACCAACAGCGTGACGGGCTGCGCCGGAGCTCGAATCCGAGCGTCCCCCCAGTAAATGAGAGCCGTCAACGTCACGGCGACAATCGGCATGAGCAAGGGCAGAAGCATCGCATCGAGCCGAGTCCAAGCCTTCAACAACCCTAGGAGCAACAAGCTGATGAGCAGAACCATGATACTCGTGCCGATCCATCGAAACGCCGGGGGATCTACCAGAGGGAAGAGATTCCAGACACGAAGAAACTTCACTCCGAGATGTCCGGGAATGTCCCGTGGATGCGTGCGCAGATAGGTCAGTGCGAGCCGGAGATTGTAGGCATCCAGATCGACCTCAGACAGGCCGCGGGAGCCTTCGGCTTCCGGAAGATCGGCGGCATGCAGCGCGTGGCCTTGAAGAGTCGAGTCAGCCATGACGTAGGGGTTGTTGGCTTCCCAGAGAACCGTCCCTCCCATCGTCGTGACCGGCACCCAGCGATGTAACACGATATAGTTGCGCAAGGTCCACGGGGCCAAAGTCAGCAGGGAAACAGCACATGCCACGAGGCATTGAGTTGCCCGGCGCATCCTGTTTCCGGGGAGCCAGATCAGAAGCCAGATCAGCCCCAAAGGAAGCAGAACGGCCATGTTGGGTCGCGTCAAGGTTGCGAGGCCACACAAGGCCGCCCAGACCCCCGTCCATCTTCCATCCTCTCTCGCCCGGAGCAAGGCCCATGTCGAGGCTGTGGTAAAGAGCGCACATAAAGGCTCGCTTAAGAGATATCCGGCCCACAACACCGAGTAAGGGTCGAGAGCGGAAGCGTACCCCGCCAAGATCCCCAGA
Organism: Acidobacteriota bacterium; assembly: GCA_041486695.1. Taxonomy (GTDB): domain Bacteria; phylum Acidobacteriota; class Polarisedimenticolia; order Gp22-AA2; family Gp22-AA2; genus JBGPLZ01. Next base: position 16,458 of record JBGPLZ010000025.1, read on the forward strand.
TGTCGATCGACCAGCCGGCTGCCTAAGCGGTAGACCAGCCAGCTGGTCGTAGCACCGATGAGGGCCTGGGCGACTTGCCCCACGGCCCAATGGGCCCCGAACAGCCAATAGATGCCGGCGAGCAGGAATGGATACGCCGGGGCACGGTGGGCTCGGAATCCCTCATCCCCAACCGTGAAATCTCCCCCTTGGGCGAGGCTCCTGGCAATGCTGTCGTACTGGGAAGCATCGTCGCGCGGCGGCGCTCCAAGACCAACGACCCACATCGAAAATGCCATCCGCGCCAGGAAGGCGAGCACAAAGATCGTGATGGGCGCGACCAGATGCCGACCTCTGCCTTCCTTATCACCTGGACTCAAGCCTGATCTCCTCGTTCGGCGGGCCTCAATCTACCACCGCGCTGCGGCCCCGTCGAGTCTCGTCAGCACAACGATTCGGACAGATGGACGGTTGCCTGGTCACATTCTGCTCTCTATATTCAGATGGGACATTGGAGGGCGCCCCGTCGCCTGCCGTCAACCTCTTGACGCCCATCGCGTGATGGCGCGTCCAGAAGGCATCGACAGACTGTGCACGGGGAGACCAGGCCTCCGCGTCGACAATCCAGAGGAGCGATGCCGACCACCGGCCTCACCGGTAACCTGAAAACGATGACCCTCCCCGACCTGCTGCAGTGGGCCGCGGGTGGGCGGAAGACCGGCACGCTCTGCCTGCTCAGCGACCGCTTTGAAAAGCGGATCTATTTCCAGGAAGGGGCGATTATCGGCTCGTCCAGCAACGACCCGAGGGAATACCTGGGGCAGTTCCTGCTGAGCGAGGGGCTGATCAGCGAGGAACAGCTCAAGACGGCGTTCGATCTGCAAGCCAGGACGCACGTCATGCTCGGACGGATCCTGGTGAAGAATGGGCTGTTGTCCGAGACCAAAGTCGCAGAGATTCTCCGCCTCAAGGCCGTGGAAACGATTTACTCCCTCTTCCTCTGGACCGAGGCCGACTTCAAGTTTCTCGAGGACGAGCTTCCTCCCGGCGAGCAGGTGCTGGTCTCGGTTCGGGTCGAAGACATTCTGATGGAGGGGCTGCGCCGTTACGATACCTCGAAGAAGATCCGCGAGGTCCTCCCCCACAACGGCGTCATCCTGGGCCGGTCGAACACTCCACTGCCGCGTGACATCGCCTCGAAGGCGCTCCCGAAGCGACTGTACGATCTGGTCGATGGCCACCGCGAGCTGGCGGACATCGTTCTCGAGGCCCACGCCTCAGAGTTCAACGTCTGCCAGATCCTGTATGTCATGGTCCAACGCGGGTTTCTCGAGGTGAGACGGGAGGCCGGCCCCCGCCCGGTACATGCTCCAAGACCGGCGCGCCGACCTATCGAGGGCCCCGAGGCCCTGGTGACGACGGCCAAGGAGCTCCTCCAAAGCGGGGATCCCGAGGCCGCGCTGGCATTGCTCGAGAAGGCACGCGGGGTCGTCGGCAAGAGCCCCGAGATAAATGCTCTCGTGCAGGTCGCAGAGGAGCATTTCATCGAGCGGGCCTACATTCACTATCTGCCGGCGAAAAAGATCCCGGTGCTCAAGCAACCGCTGGAGTCGCTCATCGACCAGGACTTGAGTCCGGAGGAAGTCTTCCTGGTCAGCCGCGTCAACGGCTCCTGGGACCTGAAATCGATCATCAGCATCTCGCCGCTGCGCGAGGTCGACGCCTTGCGCGCGCTCAAAAAGCTCCGCGAGCGCGGCATCATCGATCTGATCGACGCTCAGGCGAAGATCGCCTGAGTCCGATCGCGGACATGGTAGCCCCCGAGCATCGACTCTGATGAGATATCCCGGCTAGAATGCCCCGGTGACCACCGTCTCCCAGGATCGGAGAGTGCCCGCGGACGGCCGAGCGCCCCGGGCCTACTTCGGCGCCAACCGCCTAGCGCACGTTCCGTTTCTCGTCTCGCCCCTCGCCGGGCCCGCCCGGTGAGGCGACTGCGGCTGCACACCGCGCTGGCCCTGACGAGCCTGACCACCCTCGCTTACGAGCTGGCCCTGATGCGGCTCTTCTCGGTCACCCTCTGGTACTACTTCGCCTTCTTCGTCATTTCTCTCGCGCTGTTGGGGGGTGGGACGGCGGCGGCGATTCTCTTCGTTCGGCGCTCCTGGGCTGCCGAAAGGCTCGCGATCATCCTCCCAACCGCCGCTCTCCTGCAAGGTATCACCTGCGCCCTGAGCCCGGCCATTTACCTGAAGTCCCACCTGGTCGTCTTCGGGGGTGGCGCCGCCATCCTCAGCTTCGGTCTGATTCTCGTCCTCTTCTTCCTCCCATTCCTTCTGGGAGGGACCGTCGTCGCCGCCCTCCTGTCGTTCTTCCCGGACCGGGTCGGGAGTCTCTATTGGGCCGACCTGGGCGGTGCGAGCCTCGGTTGCGTCCTGATCGTTCCGCTGCTGTGGCACGTTCCCGCGCCGGAGATCCTCGCCTGGATTGGGCTCCTTCCGGTCACCGCCGCCCTGCTCCTGCGCCGCGAACTGGGCCCACCCGGGGTCTCGAAGGGGCTTCTGGCCGGCGGGGCGGCCTGCCTCCTGCTGGCTTCCAGCACCCTGACGCCCTGGAATCCGTACCGGGTGACCTTCTCCAAGATCCGCGACCTCGACGAGGGACTCGTCTACACGCGCTGGACTCCCCTGGCCCGGCTGTCTGTCTACCGCTCCATCTTCTTCGTCGACGCGCAACGCTCGCCGTTCGGCTGGGGGATGAGTCCGCGCTTCCCGGGGGGCGATCTCGAACAGAAGTGGATCGAACAGGACGAGTGCGCGGGCACGCCTATCATCCGCTTCAACGGCGACCTCTCCGGCCTGGGGTTCCTGGACTACGACGTGACCAACTTCGCCTACCGCTACAGGGCCTTCGCCCGCGTCCTGGTGATCGGCGCCGGCGGAGGCCGGGACATCCTGGCCGCCAAGCGCTCCGGCGCCGACCGCGTCACCGCCGTCGAGATCAACCCGGGGATGGTGGACATCGTGAACAAGGTGTTCGGCGACTTCTCCGGCCGCCCCTACAGTCTCCGCGGCGTCGAGGCGGTCGTCGACGAGGCGCGCAACTACCTGGCGCGCCAGAGCAACTCGTGGGACCTCATCCAGATCTCGCTCATCGACTCCTGGGCGGCCTCAGTGGCTGGCGCCTTCGCGCTGGCCGAGAACAACCTGTACACTGTCGAGGCCTTCGGCACCTACTTTGATCGGCTGGCGCCGGACGGGGTCCTCACCGTCTCCCGCTGGTACACGCGGGAATCGGCGACCGAGACGGCGCGCCTGGTCAACCTGGCCGCCGAGGCGCTCCAGCGACGGGGTCTCGCGCCGGTCGGCGGGCACATCGTGGTGGTGAACGGGAACCACATCGCCACCCTTCTGGCCTCCAGGAGGGCCTTCACGGACGACGAGCTGCGGCGCATCGATCGGGCCGCCGGCGATCTCGAGTTCCGCAGGATCTGGATCCCGGGGATCGCGGCCGATGACCCGCTCGTCGCCAGGATCCTGTCATCCCCCAGCCGTGCGAACGTAATCGCACGTCTGCCGCTCGACCTGTCCGCTCCGAGCGATGACCGGCCATTCTTCTTCCTCAACGTCAGGTCGATCCTCGACCCACCTCCGCGCCACCTGCCCGATGGGCTCGGCTACGGTTACTGGCCGGTCGCGTCGATCCGGATCCTCTTCTTCCTGCTGGTGGGCGCCGCGATCGCCTGGACGGTTGTCCCGCTCACCTTGGCGGAAGGGGGCGGGAAGATGCTTCTCCGGATCGTCGTCCACCGCCCTCAGACCTGGCTCTATTTCGCCGGCATCGGCGCCGGGTTCATGCTGGTGGAGCTGTCTCTTCTGCAGCGCTACGTGCTCTTTCTCGGGCACCCCACCTATGCCTCCTCGGTGGTCCTCTTCTCGATGCTTCTCTTCGCTGGTCTCGGCAGCGCCACGACCGACGTTCTCGACCGGCGCTTCCCGTCGGCGCGCCTGGCGCCCGTCGCGCTCGCCGCGATCGGCGCCTTGGTGGCGTTCCAGACGTGGGTCGCCCCCGGCGTCCTGAGCTCCACGATGGGATGGCGGATCGGGCCCCGCATTGTGCTGGCCACGTTTTTGATCGCGCCGCTGGGCTATGTTCTCGGCATGGCTTTCCCACTCGGGATACGTAACCTGCGCAGGAAGGGGGAGGTGGAGATGATTCCTTACCTCTGGGGTATCAACGGGGTCTTCTCGGTCTTAGGATCGGTGGCGGCCATCATCATCGCCGTCTCCTCGGGTTACAACGCGGGACTCGTGACCGGCCTCGGCGCCTATCTCCTGGCCCTGGTCATGGCGCTGTGATCCGCTCCCGGGCAACCGGGCGGCCCAGCTGGACGACATCATCGGGCATCGTCCTTCCGAAGCTCCGAAGGTTCGCGGCCAGTCCGTCGGCCTGCGCCGGGTCTACGGCGTAGAACGAGACAGTGTCCTCCCGGCAGACGACGTTGTGGGGTATCGTCCAGGATCCGACCTTGATCCAGCTTGGTGGCGCTCCTCCGAGGGGTGCGAGGTAGCCGTCGTACATGACCGCAATCGCCGAGCCTGCCGACAGTCTGGAAATGACCGCCCGATCCAGGCTGCCGTTCAACTTCCTCTCGAAAACCTCCCGGTTCGCGAGCCCCCAAACATCGATACACCGGAGGTCAGCGAGGTAGTTGATCGCGCCGATGTCGTGGGCAGTGATGGTCGCGCGCTGGTAGTAGTCACGGAGGAACAGCCCCATCTGATACTGCTGCTCGTAGATATTGCGCATCGCTTGAGTGACTCTCACGGTCGCGGCGACCCCGCGGAAGCCCAGAGCGATCGCAGGGAAGGCGGCCAGCACCGCCACAGCCACGATGCGTCCGGCCGGTCCATGGCCCCTGGTGCGGTGGGGGCTCCCGGCCAGGACCTCGGGTAGAGCGAGCGAGAGCGTGAGCAGCCCGAACGTCACGAGGTACGCTTCATAGCGATAAAGCCATCCTGTGCGCGCGAACTGTATGTGGAGGAGTAGCGTGCCGGCAAAGAGCGCGACGAGGACCTGGCCTGGATCCCAGCGCCGCTCAACACGCCCGGTGCGGGAAACGTACAGGAGGAGCGCCAGGCCCAGCAGAAACAGCAGATGAGGCGCCTCCAGAAGCCCTTCGTAAGCCCTCAGGCCCAGAAGGCCGGCGAGCGCCCGCAGCCCCGCCTCGCTCAGAAGACCGTTCTGGCGGATGAAGAGAAGCCCGGCCAGGGGCGAGGCCTTGAGGAGGATCGGATTTGGCAGGAACGCCCCGCCGTGCGCACGGGCGATTACTCCGTAGATCAGCACGGGCAGCGCCGCAGCGGCGGCCACGGCCGCAGCAGAGAGCCAGCGTCGGCGGGCGGCGAAGAACATGCCGATGAGGCCGACCAGGAAAAGCCCCTCGTACCTGGCGCTTACCAGCAGGACGATCGATCCGAGCAGAGGTAGCGGGAGTGCCCTCGGCGATTCGGTCTTCGACCTGGCGAGTTCTCCCGCGGCCTGATCCGCAACCACCACGGTGAGCAGCGCATGGAGCGTGTGCTCCAGACCGACGAAGATTAGAGTGGCGAGAGGAGTGGAGACTACGATGACGAGGAGAGTGGCGAACCGGTACAGGGGAGCGACGCCTTGACCCTCCATGCGCCAATTGCAGAACAGGATCAAGAGCACCGCGAAGAGGAGGTTCCAGACCAGCGGAGCCGCTTCATTCGGGCCCAGAACACGATAGGTCGCGCCGAGAAGGATTGGCCAGAGAAGCGAGGAAGAGGAGGGGCTGAACTCGTATTGCGTGACACCCCAGACACCGTGCTGCGACAGATTCTTGGCCATCGCCATGGCGATGTAGGTGTCGTCAAGCGCGTAAACCAGGTGCCCCCGGTTCCCTCGGACGGAGACGAGCAGAATCGCCGCCACAAGGAGAGCCAGGATGCCCAGGGCCGCGTACAGCGGCCAGCCTCCGGACCGTGATTTCCCCCGACTCGTGTCCATCTGCGTCGATCCCCGACGGCCGTCCTCGAAACGGGGCCGCATCCCCACAAATACCCGTCTGGAAAGCCTTTCGTGCGGACGGGAGGATACCACAGGCGCTCGGAGCCAACGGCGGTGGGCGGTCGTGGTCGATCGGCGCTCGCACCCAGCCCTCGCGCCTTGCGCGCGATCAAGAAGCTCCGCGAGCGCAGCATCATCGAGCTGATCGAGGCTCAGGCGAAGACCGTCTGACCGGCCCTTTCGAGGGCCCCTGCCTCACGTCTTCAGAGCACGATCCCAGCGCGGGCGATGCCGCAGGGTCGCAATGTACCAGATGCCGATGAGCCCATACGACAAGCTCAGCACGATCGTGGTCAGAGTTCGAAACCCGAAGTCGTAGAGATAAAAGACCAGGACGCTCGAGCAAGTCAGGACTACTGCTTCAGCGCGCGTGATCGTTCGGTAGAGACAATTCAGGAGCAGCAGGATCGCCGGGAAAGCGACCGAGGCCATCCGAGTGATATCGGTCGCCACAAGAATTTGCAGTAAAGTCAAGGGAATCAAGATGCAGGCGGCTCGGGAAACGCGATCAGCCTCTTTGTACCCTAGAAACGCCAGGGGCCAGAGAATCGGGAAAGCAGCGAGGGTCTGCTTGAAGGCGCCCTGAAACCCACCGTAGTACTCGTAGACGAAGCGGAAAAGGCTCCAGCCGATGAGGCTGGGGTCTCGATTCAAAATCGGGCGGTCTATGAAAAGAAGCCCCGTTCGCAACATCAGGAAGATGGAAAGAAAGACACCCGCGAGAGTCACGGTCCTCTTCAAAACCTGGCGGGGGTGGGTCCGTCGGCCAAGAGCCACCGCCCCATACACTGGGATGAGAAGAGCGGTCGTCTCCTTGACCAGGGATCCGGAGGCCAGCACCGGCAATAGCCAGTCAAACCGATCGTGAAGAATCGCAATAAAGCCAAGAAGGAGAACCAGGTGCTCGCCAAATCCTACGTGAGTGTAGTTGTGAAGGTTGTAAACGCCGCCATAGGAGAAGCTGTACAGGATGCTCAGGAGAGCGGAGGTCAGCAGCGACGAGTGGAGGAGCTTGCAGGACCAGACGACGATCGTGAAATTGATCAGCACGAAGAATAGGCAGGATAGGGCAAAAAATGACTGGTCGAGAGTCAGCGGGCTGAGTCTATGGATCAGGGCAGCGAAATAGGGGACGAGAACTCGGTAGCCGAAGGGGGGTGCGGTCAGAGAGAAAGGATGCTCCGCCATATATCTATAATGCTGAGAGTCGCCGGATCCGAGATTTCGGGTGGTCGCGCGGATGATGAGAATGGCGGCGCAAGGCAGAAGCAGGCCCACGGCGCAGAGTAACAGCCAGGACTGCCCGGTTCGTTTGGGTCGCGCGGCTGACATGGGCCATGTCACCTAAGGCGCCGGATGTGAGAGTGCTCGTCCCGCACGCCGGCCTTCGCTCATCGGGAACGGGCGCCGAGCACCACTGCGTTCTTATCCTCAGCAGGTCGAGGCCCACGCATCACGGCCCCTTCCCCTCTTGCCCCAGGCTTCTCTCCCGCGAGGGGTTGGCGTGAAGAATCGAGTGGCGTCGACCCAGGCGCACTCGTCACGACGTAATGCTCATAGGGCTCAGGCTTCAGGTCCTCGAAGCTCTTCGTCACGATAGACTTCACGAACAGCTCGGCCAGCTGCATGTTGGTGATCAGCGGGATGCCGGTGTCGATGGCGCGGCGGCGGATGATGTAGCCATCGGTCAACTCCTGGCGGTCGTAGCCTGCCGGGATGTTGATGATCAGGTCGAGTCGCGATGGGACGATGTATTCGAGAAGCGACGGCCGGCGGCGCTCGTGGATCTTGTAGAGCCGCACGTTGCGGATGCCATTGTCTTCGAAGAACCGCGAGGTGTGGCGGGTGGCATAGAGAGTGAAACCGTGCTCGGCGAGGAGGCGCGCCGAGGGCAGGAACCGGGTCTTGTCGCGCAGCGTGCCGATGGTGACGAGCACCTGTTTCCGCTCGGGGAGCCGGAAGCCGGTGGCCAGGATCGCCTTCAGGAACGCCTCGGGCAGATCCTGGCCCAGGCAGGCGACCTCCCCCGTCGAGGCCATCTCGACCCGCAGCGCCGGGTCGGCCCCTTTGATGCGCGAGAAGGAGAACTGCGGCGCCTTGACGCCGACGTAGTCCAGGTCGAAGAGCGAGGCCGGGACCGGGCGGACCTCCTCGCCCAGCATGGCGCGCGTGGCCAGGTCGACGAAGTCGATGCCGCTGACCTTGGAGATGAACGGGAACGAGCGCGAGGCGCGCAGGTTGCACTCGATCACCATCACCTCATTGTCGATCGCCAGGAACTGCACGTTGAAGGGGCCGGTGATCTGGAGGGCCCGCGCCAGACGGGCGGTGATGGTCCGGATGCGGCGCACCGTCTCGAGATAGATCTTCTGGGGCGGGAAGACCACGGTCGCGTCGCCGGAATGCACCCCGGCATTCTCGACATGCTCGGTGACCGCGACGGCGAGGATCCGCCCCCGGGACGCCACCGCGTCCGCCTCGAGCTCCTTCGCCCCCTCGATGAACTTGGAGATCACCACCGGGTGGCGCCGTGACACTTCCGCCGCGCCCCGCAGGGCCGCGACGAGGCCCGGCCGGTCCGAGGCGATGCGCATCGCGGCGCCGGACAGAACGTAGGAGGGGCGCACCAGCACCGGGTAGCCGACCCGGTCCGCGAAGCGTCGCGCGGCAGCCAGGGATGTCACCTCTTCCCAAGCCGGCTGCGAGACGCCGAGCCGGTCGAGCAGCGTCGAGAACTTGTGCCGGTCCTCGGCTCGATCGATGTCGGCCGGCTGGGTGCCCAGGACCGACAGCCCGGCGCGGCCACAGGCCAGGGCGAGGTTATTGGGCACCTGGCCCCCGAAGGCCAGGAGGACGCCCATCGGCTGTTCCTTTTTCCAGATGTCGAGAATCCTCTCGAAGCTCAGCTCTTCGAAGTAGAGCGTGTGGCCCATGTCATAGTCGGTCGAAACGGTCTCGGGATTACAATTGACGACCACGGGGGCGTAGCCCAGGCGCCGGAGCGCGGAGGCGGCGCTGACCGAGCACCAGTCGAACTCGACCGACGAGCCGATCCGGTAGGCTCCCGAGCCGAGAATCAGCACCTTGCGGGCCGGCGCTCCGGAACCCTGCCCCGTCTCGATGTCGTCCTCGGTGCCGTGGTAGGTCAGGTAGAGATAGTTGGTCCGCACCGGCCACTCGGCGGCCAGGGTATCGATCTGCTTCACCACCGGCTCGATCCCGGCGGCGGCGCGCCAGCGCGCCACCTGGGCCGGCGGCCGCCCGAGGGCCGCGGCGATCTGCTCGTCGGAGAAGCCGGCTTCTTTCGCCTGCCGTAGCCTTTCGGTGTCGGGTCCTCGCCGGCCGAACCGTCGCCGGGGGCGACCGGCCGCGCCTGAGGCGCCACCTCCGAGTTCGCGCCAGACCGCAACGACCCGGGCCATCTTGCCGAGGAACCATGGATCGATCCCGGTGAGGCGATGCAGCTCGGCGATCGATCGACCGCGGGCGAGCGCCTCGGCCAGGGCGAACACGCGGCGGGGCGTGGGGCGGGACAGATCCTCGAGCGACTGCCGGATGTTGAACTCGTTGCCGACCAGGCCGCGGATGTTATCGCCCAGCATCCGGCACCCCTTCTGCAGCGCCTCCTCGAAACTGCGCCCGATCGCCATCACCTCCCCCACCGATTTCATCTCGCTGCCGATGAAATGGGAGGCGCCCTGGAACTTGTCGAGATCCCACTTCGGCATCTTGACCACCAGGTAGTCGAGGGCCGGCTCGAAACAGGCGGTGGTGGTGTCGTTCATCGAGTTTTTCAGATCGGTGAGGCGGTGCCCCAGCGCCAGCTTGGCGGCGATGCGGGCCAGGGGGTAGCCGGTCGCCTTGCTGGCCAGCGCCGAGGAGCGCGACAGGCGGGCGTTCACCTCGATGATCCGGTAGTCGTCGGTGCGCGGATCGAGCGCGAACTGGATGTTGCACTCCCCGACGATCCCGAAGTGTCGGATCGCCTTGAAGGCGATGGCGCGCAGCTCGAAGTACTCGCGGTCGGTCAGCGTCTGGGACGGCGCCACCACGATCGACTCGCCCGTGTGCACCCCGAGCGGGTCGACGTTCTCCATGTTGCAGACCGCGATGCAGTTGTCGGCGGCGTCGCGGACGATCTCGTACTCGAGCTCCTTCCAGCCGGTGAGGTCCTCCTCGATCAGGACCTGCGGCGAGGTGGTGAAGGCTGCCGCCACCCGCTGCCGCAGATCGGCCTCGGTCCGGCAGATTCCGGAGCCACTGCCGCCGAGGGTGAAACCGGTGCGCACCATGACGGGATAACCGATGCGGCGCGCCACCCGCAGGGCGCCCGGGAGATCCCGCGCCGCGCCGCTGCGCGGCACATGGAGCCCGATGCCGCGCAGCTCCCGGGCGAAGACCTCGCGGTCCTCCGTCTTGGCGATGGCGGCGATCGGACTCCCGAGCACCCGCACGCCGTGCCTCCGGAGGACCCCCTTGCGGTGCAGCGCCAGACCGCAGTTGAGCGCCGTCTGGCCGCCGAACGACAGCAGGATGCCGTCGGGCCGGCCCGAGGCGATCACCCGCGCCACGAAATCGGGCGTGACCGGCAGCAGGAAGATCTTGTCGGCCAGGCCGGGCGACGTCTGGATCGTGGCGATGTTCGGGTTGATCAGCCAGACCTCGACCCCCTCCTCCTTGAGCGCCTTGATCGCCTGCGATCCGGAGTAGTCGAACTCGCCCGCTTCGCCGATCTTGAGCGCCCCGGACCCGAGGACCAGGACCCGCTGCCGGCCGGATCGGCTCATCGCAAAGACTCCAGGAACTCGTCGAGGATCCACTCGGTGCCCGTCGGCCCGGGCGCCGCCTCGGGATGAAACTGCACCGAGCGCCAGGGCCCGCGCGCATGGCGCATCCCTTCGTTGGTGCCGTCGTTGGCGTTGACGAACCAGGGCTCCCAGCCACGCGGAAGCGACCCGCCGTCGACCGCGAAGCCGTGGTTCTGGCTGGTCTGATAGCAGCGGCCGTCGCGGCTCTCGACGCAGGGTTGATTGTGGGACCGGTGCCCGAACTTCATCTTGAAAGTGCTTGCCCCGGCTGCCAGCGCCAGGATCTGGTGCCCGAGGCAAATCCCCAGGATGGGCACCCGGCGCCGCATCAGCAGTTTCGCCGTGGCGACGGTGGCGGCCGCCAGGCGCGGATCGCCGGGTCCGTTGCTGAGCACCACGCCGGCATAGTCACGCGGTGCGCCGCGGAAGTCGTAGTCCCACGGGACGACGCGAACCTCGGCGCCCCGCTCGAGCAGCATCCGGACCTGGTTGTCCTTCCGCCCGCAATCGACCAGGACGAGCGGCAGCCCGCCCCGCCCGAAACGACGCACCACCTTGGTCGAGACCTCGTCGACCAGGTTCCTGGCGTTCGGGTCGACGAAGTCGGGTACCGGAAGATTCGGTATCTCGATTCTGCCCAGGAGCGCTCCCCGCACCCGGATCCGTTTGGTGAGGGCCCGCGTGTCGACCCGCGTCAACCCGGGGATCCCCTCCCGACGCAGCCAGTCACCGAGGCTCGTGGCGGCGGTGTGGTGCGAAAACTCCTCCGAGTAGGTGGCGCAGATCACCCCGGCCGCCTGGATCCTCGGCGACTCGAAGGGTCGGGGCGGTACGGCACCGTCATCCATCGCCTCCACCGCATCGACCGCCTCGACCGCCGGAACGCCGTAGTTGCCGATCGATGGGTAGGTGAAGGTCAGGATCTGGCCGCGGTAGGAGGGATCGGTCAGCGCCTCGGGATAGCCCACCATGCCGGTCGTGAACACCACTTCCCCGGGAACCGGGACCGGCGCGCCAAACGAGCGGCCGGGGAACACGGCACCGTCTTCAAGGACCAATCGGCCCTCGACGACCTCGGGCTGCCGCACCCCGATTCGGCCCCGTGCCATCCTCGGGCGGCGGCCGCGCTCAGTCATGCACGTCCCCCAGCTCCTGGTAGGCGCGCGACTCGATCTGCAGGGTCGTGTGGACGATGCCGAAGCGATCGTGGACCGTCTGCTTGATCCGGTTCAGCGTCTCATCGCTGCGCGCGTAGCGCGGCTCGTCGACCCGCACATGACCCGACAGCGCCGGCAGGCCGGTCGTGAGGCTCCAGATGTGCAGGTCGTGCACCTCCAGGACGCCGGGGACCGCGGCGATGGCGGTGGTCACATCGTCGCAGACCAGGCCGGCGGGCGCCGCTTCCAGCAGCACGTCCACCGCCTCGCGCACCAGGCGGAGAGCCCCGACCGTGATCACGACCGCGATGACGCCACCGACGATCGGGTCGATCCTGTACCAGCCGGTGAGGGCGATGATCACGCCCGCCAGGAGCACGCCGATCGACGACAGGGCGTCGCCGAGGATGTGCATCCGCGCGCCGCGAACGTTCAGGCTCCGGTGCCGGTGCGAGAGGATCGCCAGGGCCGCCAGGTTGGCCGCCAGCCCGACCAGCGCCACGCCCGTCATCAGAGCGGTCTTGACCGGGACGGGATGCAGAAAGCGCCGGACCGCCTGGTAAAAAAGCCCCGCAGAGATGACGATCAGCAAGGCACCATTGACGAGCGCCGTCAAGATCTCGAGACGGTGATAGCCGTAGCTTTTCTCCGGCGTCGCCGGCAGGGAGGCGAAGCGCACCGCCATCAGGCTGAGCACCAGCGCCAGGACGTCGGTCAGCATGTGGCCGGCGTCGGAGATCAGCGCCAGACTGTGCGACGCCATGCCGCCGATGACCTCGACCAGGAGCACGGCCGTGGACAGGGTGATCACGATGCCCAGTTGCCGGGCCTGGGTCGCCCGGGTTTCCCGCGCCCCCGCCTCTCCCCTCACGGCCGGCGGGTCCGGGCCGAAGGAGTACCTTCCAGGACGACGACCGCGGCCGCGTAGTCGCCATCGTGGGTGAGCGACAGGTGGGTGCGGGTCACGCCGAGGGCGCGGGCCTTGCGGGCCGCGGCCCCCAGCAACGTCAGGGTCGGGGGGCGGCGGCCGTCGCTCTGCACCGTCACCTCGCGCCAGCCAACGCCTTCGCCCCAGCCGGTGCCGAGAGCCTTGAAGCAGGCCTCTTTGGCGGCGAAGCGGGCGGCGTAATGCAGATGGCGGCGCGCGCGCCGCTCACAATCCTCGACTTCGGAAGCATCGAAGACCCGGCCCCGGAACCCCGACCGCGCCATCGCCCGCCGCACCCGCTCAACCTGACAGACGTCAAGACCGATGCCCAGGATCATGCGCGGCGACCCACGAGTCCCTTCATGGAAGGCGTTATGATATCACCGTGTCCGAGTGGATGAACGTGAACGGCCGGGTCACTCCCGCCTCCGAGGCCTCGGTTTCGCCTGTCGATCGCGGCTTCTTGTACGGTGACAGCGTGTTCGAGACGCTGCGCACCTATGGGGGCCGGCCCTTCCGCCTCGCGGGCCACCTCGATCGGCTGCGGCGCTCGGCCGCAAGGCTCTCCATCCCGTGGCCGGACGCCCCCCTCGAGCCCGAGATCGCGCGCACCCTCGCGGCGGCCGGCAACGACGAATCGGCCATCCGCATCGTGCTGACGCGAGGGGTGGGGCCGATCGGGTATGATCCCGCCGGCACCGGTCTGCCCACCCTCGTCATCCACGTGCGTCCCTGTCCCCTGCTCCCCGTCGCCAGCCTTCGTGAGGGCGTCGACGTCGCGATCGTGAGCGTGGTGCGCACTCCGGCGGCGGCGCTGGATCCGGCGATCAAGTCGAGCAACCTGCTCAACAACATCCTCGCCTGGCAAGAGGCCCATCGTCTGCGCGTCTTCGAGCCGATCCTGCTCAACACGGAGGGGCAGATCGCGGAAGGAGGGTCGAGCAATGTCTTCGTGGTCCGCGAGGGCCGACTCCGAACCCCTTCCCCGGCAGCCGGCATCCTGCTGGGGATCACGCGGGAGGTGGTGCTCGATTTGGCGCGGCGCGAAGGAGTGATAGTGGAGGAGACCAATCTCGAACCGGACGATTTGCGCCGGGCCGACGAGGCCTTCCTGACCAGCACCCTGAAAGGGGTGCTGCCAATCCGTCGCTGCGACGGCTGGCCGATCCACGACGGCCGGCCCGGCCCGATCACCCGCCGATTGATGGCGCTCTTCGAGGCCGCCGTTCAGGCGGAAGCAAAGACCGGCTCCTCGCCCGGGACGAGCCTGAGATAGCGATGCCCCTGGCGCCAGGCGGGCAGCACGAAGACGCTCCCCCGGCGCCCGGCTTCCTGATAGTCGATCCGCCGCTCCTCGTGGAAGTGCCCGAAGACCAGGAGTTCGCGTCCGGAGCGCAGCAGGGGCCGCGCGTACGCCTCGCACTCGGCCAGTGGGAAGCCGCCCCGGAAGACCATGTTGGTGCGCGCCAGCGAGCGCTCCAGGGCGTCGACGATACGGAGTCGCACCCCGCGCGGCATCAGGTTAAAGGCGGTGAAGAACGGCCGGCTCTTGGAGACGGCTCGCCAGGCCAGATACTGGCGATCCCCGCGGTTCACTCGATCGCCGTGCGCCAGGTGGACCGCCCGCCCGGCGAGCCTCATATCGATCGAATCGGGGACGAGCCGCTCGAATGGATCGCCGGCGTAGAGCCGGTCGAGAAAGAAATCGTGGTTCCCCTCGACGTACAGAATGGCGCAGCCACGTGCCCGCAGCCGCCGCAGCCCCTCGACCACGATCAGGTGGTGCGGGAGCTGCATCTCCGGGCGGCCGACCCAGGCGGAGAACAGGTCTCCCAGAATCGCCAGGGTCCGGGTATCGTGAGGCAGCCGGTCGAGAAAGTGGACGAACGCCTCGACCTCGGCATCCGACTCGCGCAGGTGGGCGTCCCCCAGAAGGACGGTGGGACCGTCAGGAATCGGCATGCTCCCGGCCACCTCCCGCCAGGGCGTCGAGAGACTCCTCGAGCCGCATCATCCGTTCCTGGATGACGCGCGCCCAGCCCGCCGCCTCGGCGCTGCCGTCCCTGGCCGCCTGACGCAGCACCTCCGACCCACGTTGCAGCGCACGCCCCGCCTGCCGGCGCGCTTCCCGCGCCGCGGCCTCGGGACGGCGCGCATGCTGGCGCACCATCCCCTCCGCCCGGTCGCGGGCCGACTCCAGGTCGTTGCGCGCTTCGGCCGCGCGGCTCTCGAGCCCGCGCCGCATCGCCTCGATGCGGCGCTGCATGGCCGCAAGGGCGTCCTGGGCCGTCTCGTGGGCGGTCGCCCAGGGGCCGCCGGAACGGCAGCCGGCGGCGAGCAGCGCCGGTATCAGGAGCAGCCCAGAGGCCAGGAACAGAGATCGCCTCGGCGCCACGGTCGCCGCCGGGTTGACCCGGGTCAACGCCGCACCAAATCGGCGATCCCTTCTTCCAGGCAGAAATGCTGAATCTGCTTGGTGCGCACCATCTGCTCGCGCAGGAGCTCAACGAACCGCCGCTGCAGATCGGCCACCTCGGCAGGAAGCGGGTCCCCAGGTTGCATGGAATTCTTGGTGCGCGAGGCCCGCAGGTCCCGCCCCGCGGTCTGGATCCGCCTGCGGAGCTCGTCATCGGGCAGGTTCTTGAGCGGGGTCCCGTCTGCATCATTGTCCTTGAGCGGCGCAACCTCCCTGGCCTTGCGGGCGAGGTCGGCGCCGTACTGGGCCTCGTCGAGGTTCGCCTCGTCGCGCACCGCCGCCAGGCGAAGCGCCGCGTCGTCGAATCGACCCACGGCCAGCAGGACGAGGCCGTGCCGGAAGGGGTCGATCTGATCCGTTCCGGGGAAAACCTTCACGGCGGCATCGTAGTGTTCCACGGCCTCCTGGTAACGCCCGGCATCGTAATCGAAATCCCCGACGCGACCGAGCGCCAGGGCATGGTAGACGCCGCCTCCCTGCACCGACTTGCCGTAGGTCGAGATCGCCAGACGATAAGCCGCCTCGGCCCCGGACTGTTCATCGAGAAACTCGTGCAGACGTCCGAGACGGAACCAGTCCGCCCCGGCCAGCGCGTTCGGGTTGGGGCCCTTCTCGTATTGCTCGACTCCCTGCCGGGCGTATTGCGTCGTCTTGTCGAAGGCCTGGTCCTCCGCGGCGATGCGGGTCAGGTAATAGAGCCGTTCGAGGCTCGCTCCGCCGGGGGCGGCGACCTCCTTCTCGAGGAGGGGCAGGGCCTCCGCCCAGGCCGCCTTCTTTCCCTTCTCGTCATGCTCCATCTGAGAACGGCAGAACCCGAGCTGGTACAGTACCGAGCCGTTGCGCTCGCCGCGCTCGACCGCCTGCTTCAAGCGCGGCAGGGCTTCGGCGTAGTGTCCCTGATCGTAGAGGGTCATCGCCTGATCGGCCAGGCGCCGCGCGGACCCGCCCACGCCGCACGCCGGAAGCAGGAGCAGGGAGAGAAGAACGCCGGCCAGGAGCCGCGTGAGCGGAGGGTCGATGGGCGTGCGGGACAGGGCCGGCATGCGACGCGATCGTATCACTCGATAGGCCGCCCTGCAATCTCGGGGCCCTCTCCCTCCGCATGATCCTCGACCATGCGGCTCTTAAAGGCGGCGCGGAAGGCGGCGAATCTGCCCGCCTCGATCGCCGCGCGGGCCTCGCGCATGAGCGTGGCGTACTGATGCAGGTTGTGGAGCGTGTTGAGACGCATGGCGAGAATCTCGCCCGACTGGTAGAGGTGGCGGAGGTAGGCGCGGGAATAGCGCCGACAGACCGGACAACCGCACCTGTCGTCGATCGGCCGCGGATCGTCCCGGTGCTCATGGCGCTTGATCTGGAGCCGTCCGGTGGAGGTGAACAGAGACCCGTTGCGGGCGTTGCGCGTCGGGAGGACGCAGTCGAAGAGATCGATCCCCGAGGCGATCAGCTCGATCAGATCGGCCGGCGTTCCCATCCCCATGACGTAGCGCGGCCGATCCTCGGGGAGGAGCGGAGCGGTGAACGCGACCACCTCCCGGCTGATCGCAGGGATCTCGCCGACCGAGAC
>JBGPLZ010000026.1:0-32878 GCA_041486695.1 Acidobacteriota bacterium
AACGCTCCGCATAACCCGCGACAGGCGAGCGCGGATATAAGTTCACTGCAGCCCTCCCTGCCTGTCGTCGGGTTAATGCGGTTGTTAGGCTTCTCTTGACTAGAAATCCTTCATCAGCCAATCGTGCCCCCAGCCACGGCTCAGCACCTCAACGTGAAACCCAGAAGCCACGAGCTTACCCCCAAAGGTGTCGACGTGCGTGTCTCCGCAAACGAACATCGGCCTTGTTGCACCAAACGACTGGAGCCGCGCTAGCCACACTGTCTCACGCTGCTCATCGGTTGAGACCCCGAGCGTTGCACGTTCGTCATCATCTGGATCGCAAAAGAGATGCTTGGCGGGAATATGGCGAGCGGCTTCAAGTCCGGTCGAGGTGGCGGCGCCGCTAGTGGCGAGGGCCTTCTGATTAAATTCCTCCGCGAGTAAGTCGATGTGGTGCCGTCGACCCTCGTCGACGAGATATCTTTGAAATGAACGGACATCTTTTGCCCAGATCGGTCCGTCCCCAGGACGGGAATATTGAATCCTGTGGTCGACCCCGACCATGAACGCGAACTTAGAGGGTTCAACCATTATTCTGTAAGCCTAACGTCTGGCTAAGCTGCGGTGCGCGAACGCAGCCCCGATTCCGGCGTGGGTTTCCCGCGCGCCGCCAGCTTCAGCCGGTAGTTAGGCACCGCCTTCAGTTTGATCGTGTAATGATGTTCCATACAGCGTAAACCATTTCGTTTTCGGAACTGTAGGGCAACACAAGGGATCGTTGGCGCCGTGCGTCACCATGTCAACGTAGATGCCGCCGCCCTCGATTCGGATCGATTTGACCACGACCCGATCACCCAACGGCGCTGAGGCATAATGAACCGGAACTCCATGGTCATTGACCACGGCCGCCACGCTCCAAAAATGCCCGGTTCCACCCTTGATGGACGCAAGGAGGACAACCGCATCTTCGTGGCCGTCACCGTTGAGGTCTCCGAAGGCCATCGGTTGCTCCAGGCTGACGGATTCTTCTGTCCCCTGGTCGTCGCTTAGATACGAGTAGCTCCCCTGTGTCAGTTTGATCGGGGCATCGGCCTCGTCCAGTGACGTGCAATAAACAGCGTTCTGCAAGGCTGAGAGGGTCAGCTTCTGATCGACCCCGACTGGACTGGGTGCTGGAGTCGCCGTTTGGGCTGCCGATGTCTCGGCGGAACTTGAACGTTGACAACTGCACAGGCTCGCCAGGATTAGGGCCGCAACCATGAGTTTCATCTGTGCCCCCTTCTCGGTATTGTGTGCCTAACGTCCCGCATAAGCTGCGGCGCGCACACGCAAGGATGAGTTCAGCACAGCTGTCACGCGCGCCGTCTGCTTGATGCGGTTGTTAGACAGATGAACGTGCTCGATGTGCATCAGAGCCTCGTGCGATCGTCGTTGCCGCAAAGCATACGACATCACCCGGCCCGATGCCACCCTGCCGTGACGCTCAACGCGGGGCCGACGCAGCCCCGAACCCAAGCCGCCCCCGGCGTCGTGTGTCACCATACTCGCGAGCGCGAGATCAAGAGCGGTCGGCCCGGCAGCATCACGCATTGGTGGAAAAATGGAATTGAACAACGCTACAAGCCGCTGATCGACCAAGGTGCGCTGATCTGCCCCGCGACCCGCGGCCCGCCCCACGCTTCGAACGCGCAAGACCGGCACCCGCGTCGTGAATTGCCTGGAACGGACGGGCGCCGCCAGCGATCACCGAAGCCGCGAGACACCGCCCCGCAGACCCCGCGCCACGTTGACCAGGAGAACCGAGCTGACCCACTAAACCACCCCAGCGGTTTACGGTCGAAAAGCGGAGATCACCTCGAGTGCGGCCGAGAGTGCCCACGAAGCCAACCCGATCTTCTTTATTCGTGGGCGTCCTGAATTCTGTCTAACGTCTGGCTAAGCTGCGGCAGGCGAGCGCGGACGTTACTCTGCCGCGAGCCCGCCGCCTGCCGACGGCTTCAGCCGGTTGTTAGGCCGAACGTACCCGTCGGCTTGTCCCTTTGGACGATCACCGTCGAACTCACCGGGCAGATCGCTTAGGTCTAGGGCACCCGACAGAGCCGCCACATCACAGCTGTGACCGCGATGCATTTCTTCCGCAACGACCTCACCGTCGCGCACCAGTCTTAGTCTAATTTCGTTGAGACCGCTACTGACACACACCGACTCGTGCTTCCGATACGCATCCACGCCGGCATCGAGCCCGCGCAGCTCTGCGGCTTCAACAACACGGGACCCAATGTTCCGGTGCAACACCCCCCGAAGCCGATTGACGCGCACGAAGACGCGACTCGGATTTTCTCGGTCGCGGCGAAACCGAAGTTCGTACCTGGTGTGATACTTGAAGCAGCCCCACGATTGCACTGTGGCAACGATTGTCTCGTCTGCTTGGAGAGTTGCAAGGCGAATGGTTTCCGCGCGCAGCGGGGCGGCGATGAACCCTCCCAGCCCCAGCGAAAGCACCGACGCGAACCAGCGAGTTGTACTATTCATTACGCCCCTAGTTTCGGCCTAACGGAAAGTATATTGATCTAGATAGTTCAATAATAACTGCGAGAATGCTGGATAACGTAGATATCGCTGCAAGGCGTGCTTCTTCCGTATAACACGATAAAGGCAGCGAATTCGCGGCCAAATACAATTATCACTGCGAGCGAGCGGTTGGTTCTCCCGCGACGACTCCGGCGGCGATGCCGCCTGTTCCCCCTCTGGATGTCCCGCGACTTCTGGAGCTTCGTGAGAAGAAATATACCCCTGGGGCCAGCCGGAGCACAAGGTCCTGCGGGGGCGGGGCGCGGCGGATTCGTGGCGCACGATCGGTCGGTGTCAGGAGGCTCCGCGCGCGCCGGGAGCTCCCTGGGTGTCCGGCGCGCCGCCGGCCGGGTTGGGTCGCGCCGGGGGTGGCGGGGGCGCCGGGTGGAATCCCTCGCGCTCCATGCGGCCCCAGGCGCGGCGGCGGCGCAGGAAATCCCAGAACGCCTTCACCTTGAAGAGGGAGAGGATCTGGCGGTAGCCGAAGTTCTCCAGGATGGCGATGAGGACGAGCGTCGCGAGGTGCTCCCAGTTGGGGTAGCGGCGGAAGGAGATCTCCTCCAGGAGGACGGCGGCGACCGAGAGGAAGACGCCGAAGAAGATGGCGAACACCAGAAAGAGCAGGAAAAAATCGGTGTTGAGGAGGCCCAGGGCCCACGACAGCGCCAGCATGATGTAGCCGAGGATTTCGATGAAAGGGCCGAGGGTCTCGAAGATGAGGAAGTACGGCAGGGCGAGCGTGCCGATGATGCCGTAGGTGGGATTGAAGAGCATCCGTCGGTGGCTCCAGAGGCTCTGCAGGAGTCCGCGGTGCCAGCGGTTGCGCTGGCGGGCGAGCACCCGGAAGGTCGACGGGACTTCCGTCCAGCAGACCGGGTCGGGGACGAAGACGATCCGGTAGGGGCGCTTGTTCCGGCGCAGGTTCTCGTGCAGCTTCAGGACCAGCTGCAGGTCCTCGGTCTCCGACCAGCGGTCGTAGCCGCCGACGGCGATCACCTCCGACTTGCGATACAGGCCGAAGGCGCCGGAGATGATCAGCAGCGACCGCAGCGTGCTCCAGCCGATCCGGCCGCTCAGGAAGGCGCGCAGGTATTCGACCACCTGGAAGATCGGCAGCGCTCGGCGCGGCAGGCCGATGCGGGCGACGCGTCCGTCGCGCACCTCGCAGCCGTTGACGATCCGGACGATGCCGCCGACGGCGACCATCTCCTCGGGGTGCTCCATGAACGGTTTGACCACGCGCAGCAGCGCGTTCTCCTCGATGATCGAGTCGGCGTCGACCGAGCAATAGAGCGGGTAGCGCGACACATTGATGCCGGCGTTGAGGGCGTCGGCCTTGCCGGCGCGCTCCTTGTCGATGACCAGCAGCTTCGGGTATTCGAGCGTGGCGTAGAGTCCGCGCACCGGGCCGGTCGGCAAAGCGCGGCGGTAGATCTTGTCGGTCCGCTTCAGATCGAAGGTCTCAATCAGACGCTCCAGCGTGAGGTCCGTCGAGCCGTCGTTGACCACGATGATTTCGAACTGGCCGTAGTTGACGTTGAGCAGCGATCGGACCGTTTCGATGATGTTGCGCGCTTCGTTGTGAGCCGGCACGATGATCGAGATCGGCCAGGTCATGTCCGATCGGAGGATCTGCTCGTAGTCGGAGAAGAAGGTCCGTTTGACGAAGCGCCTCACTTCGATGAGCGAGATGACGAAGAGGATGAGATAGACGCCATTGAGCGCGATGAAGTAATAGATGACGGCGCGGTTGAAGGCGAGGACGATCTCCCCGAGCACCGATTGCAGGATCAGCATCGACGCCTCGCGGCGGCGCGTCCACGGCCGTTGGTGGTGATCGGCGGCGCGCCGCTCATGTCCCGCCCTCCGGCAGCGGGCGGTTGAGGATCTTGAGCAGGGTCCTGCGAATCCCCTCCTGCGCATGCTCGACCGACTGCTGGGTCAGGCGCTCGTGGCGCTGCAGCGCGATGACCTTCTCGAGAAACCGCACGGCGGCGGAACGGCGGGACTCGTCGGGCGAGCCGAGGTCGGCGATGTAGTCGTCGATGATGTGACCCTCCTCGAGCTGCGCCACCGCCTGGTGCCGGGCGTAGGTGTCGTCGGCTTCGAGCATGGCGATCAGGGCGTCGCGGCCCTCCGGGCCGAGCAGCCGCAGCGCTTCGCCGGCGTTGGCCCGCACCCACCACTGCCGGTCCTTGAGGGCTTCGCAAAGCGCCGGGATCGCGGCCCGCCCGCCGATCCGGCCGATCGCCTTGGCCGCCGTCGCGCGCACCGGCCACTCGACGTCGCGCAGCGCCTCGATCAATACGGCCACGAAGGCCGGATCGCCGATCAGCCCCAGGGCATACGCGGCCCGGGCCCGCAGGTCGGGGTGCTGGTCATTGAGAGTCCGCTTCAAGAGCGGCACCGCCTCGAGGCTTCGGATCCGTCCGAGGATGTCGAGGGCCGAGACCCGCCCCGCCACCGGCAGCCTGTCGTAGGCCGCCAGCAGCTCGCCGACCGCCTCGGGGCCGACGCCGATCAGGATCTCCGCCACCCGGATCGCCGACCAGCGGTTCGGGTCGGCGAGCGCTCCGACCAGCGGCCGGATCGACGTGCTGCCGCGGACCAGACCGAGGGCGCGGGCGGCGCGGATCCGGACCTCGCCTTCGTCGTCGCCGAGCGCCGCCACCAGCGGCTCGACCGCGGACTGGCTCCCCATCAGCCCCGCCCTCTCGGCGGACTCGGCCCGCTTCCACCAGCGCTGGCTCCTGAGGCCGAGGATGGCGTCGCGCACCGAGCCGAGCGCCTCGAAGGCCGCGGTGACCCGGTCGCGGGCCTCGCCGCGCACCAGGCGCGCGGCGTCGAGGAGAACCGCCTCGGCGACCCGCCGGTCGCGGCGCGACAGCGATTTCGGCAGGTAGTTGGGGAGCGCCCGGTGGCCGGTCTCGTGGATGTAGCGAAACACCGCCGGCTCGAGGATGTGGCGCCGGCGGCGGTCGAGATGCTCGCGCCCCTCGCGCCCCGCTTTATTCAAGGCGATCAACAGCGCCAGAGACGCGAGCACCGCGCCGGTGAACAGGATGAGAGTGACCAGGAACGCATGCATCGTCGGCCCTTCAGCGTCTTCGATCGAGGATCTTCCGCACCCGCGCCAGCAGCTCCTGGGTCGAGAACGGCTTGCGCATGTAGTCCTCGGCCCCGAGGTTCAGCCCCTTGACGACGTCCTCTTCACGGTCCCGGACCGACAGGATCATCACCGGGATCTCCCGGGTCGCCGGGTCGTGCTTGAGGGCGTTGAGCACCTCGAAGCCGTCCTTGTACGGCATCACCAGATCCAGGAGCACCAGATCCGGCCGCAGCTCCCCCACCTGCCGCAGCGCCGCCTCGCCGTCTTCCGCCAGATGAACGTCGTAGCCGTGGGCATGCAGCAGCTCGCCGACGAAGCGCCGGACGAGCGCATCGTCGTCGACGATGAGCACCATGTCACGCTTACCGGTCATCGGGTTCCTTCTCGCCTTTCCGGGCGGGGCCGGCTCAAAATCGGTACCGGAAGATCGCGCCGGAGCGGGTCGAGGTGAAGCCGGTGGCCAGGTTCAGAGCGTAGTCGCTGCGTCCGTAGAACGCCTCGAGCGTGGCGCGCTTGGTTGCGCCCATGCCGACGCCGAACGATCCGTAGAACGCCTCGACCCGGTCGTTGTTCCCCGCCTCGAGGCTCGCGCTGCCGCCGGTGTCGAAGCTCTGCCGGCCGATCGTCCCCTCGGCGCGCCAGAACAGACGGCCGTGCCGGACGTCGTCCCAGATGGCCACCGTCAAGAGCTCCGAGTCATAGCGCAGCGGGTCGAAGTAGCCGTTGTCCTTGTCCTCGTTGAAGGCGCGATAGCGGGCCTCGAAGCGCGCCGTGATCCGCGGGCGCGCGACCGGCAGGCGCCATTCGATCGCGGCCCCCGCCGTCTGGCGGGCGTTGCGGTCGGAATAGGTTGCGTAGCCGGCATTCCCGGACAGGGTCCAGGAGGGGCGGAAGCGATACTCGATGCCGGCGTCGGCGGTGAAGGCGTTGATCCCTCGGTCGATCAGCACCGCGGTGTCGAGGAGCGGTTCGCGGCCGCCCCAGGTCGAGACGGACAGGCGCGGCCCGACCTGCCAGCGCAGCGAGCCGCCGAGGGTCCCGAGGGTGCGGGCTTCCCCGTCGAAGCTGTCTTCCCGTACCGCTCCGATGCGGGCGAAGAAGTAGAGCGGATTGAGCAGGCGCGAGGTCAGCCCGGCGGTCAGGAACTGCGCCCGGGTCGAGACCAGCTGGCTGGGGACCGGCGAGGCCGCCACCTCGTCACACAGCGCCGCGTCCTTGCAGCGGAACTCCGCGTCGTAGGCGCTGTAGGCGATGCGCAGCGACGTCTGGGGCTCGAGCATCCAGGTGGCGGCGGCGGTCGCGGCATCGACCCGGTTGCTGTCGTTGTCGCTGAATCGCGACGCATCGACGCTGGAGCGCGGACGGAGCGCCTCGCCGATGTCGCGTTGCAGCTGTCTGGCATCGCGGTCCTCGGGATGGTCGAGGACGATGTTGTTGATCTGCACCCGCGCGGCCCGATCGAGCCCCTGCCAGTGCTCGACCCGGGTCAGGCCGATGCGGGCCTCGATATTTCCCGGGTCGGCGCGCATCACGTCGCGGTACATATGGCTCGCCTGCTGGTAATCGCCCTGCCAGGCGAGCAGCTCGCCCCGGCCGGCGTGCGCTTTGAATGGTTCGATCCGCTTCTGTTCCATCTCGACATAGATGGCGTCGGCCGCGGCGTAGCGCCGCTTCCAGCCGAGCGCCCGGGCGAGGCCGAGAAGGACGCGCGGGTCTTCGGGGCTCTTCATCCGCAGCCCCTCGTAGAGCTCGATCGCCTCGCCGAGATCGTTCTTCCAGGTGAGGACCCTGGCCAGCTCGAGGCAGAGATCGAAGTCGTCCGGGGTCATCTTGATCGCCGCCCTGTAGTTCTCGACCGACTCGCCCAGGTTGCCATCCCACGATTGCAGCAACGCCAGCCGGCTCAGGACATGCACGCCCTGCGCGCCGGCGTTTTTCGCCTGCTCGTAGAGCCGGCGGGCCTCCTTGTAGCTGTCGCGGGCGAAGGCGGCATCGGCCTGGCGGACCAGCGCGCCCGCATCCGCCGCCGGCGCGCCGGCGCTCGCCTCCGCGGCCCGGAGCGGCAGAGCGGTCCAGAAAAGTGCCGCGGCGATCCAGAGCGTCGCGGTCGACAGCGCCGCCATCGGTGCGCTGCGCCTGCCGCTCATCGAGCCTCCTCGCGGGCGGGAATGGTTTTCAGCGCCTGCTTCAGAATCGACCAGGCCTCCTTCTTCTCGATTCGCCAGGTCGGCTGCTCCCAGCCGGCCCAGGAATAGATCGGGAAATCGGCGACGCGCGCTGCCTCTTCGGCCGGCATCCGGTCGGCCAGCCGGCCCCGAAGCGGCGTGCCGCTCCCGGGTGGCCCATCGGGCCGCAGCGCCGCGACGTAGAACCTCAGGCCGGCCGTTTCGACGCTGCCGACCCGGCGCAGATCGTTCGAGTTATCCTGAAGCACGCGATGCGACGATGGGTCGGTGACGTTCAGCAGGCCCCAGCCGAGGCGCGCCTCGATGAAGTTTCCGGCGACGCTCGTGTGCCAGTCGGCGAGCGTGGTGTGATCGGGATCGCGCGGGTCGATCGAGCCGTGCAGCAGCGGCGAACGGCTGGACCGGCGGGCCGGAAAGAGGGTGCCGTCGCGTCCGATCCGCTTGCGGTTCGTCTCGACCTCGATCTCCATGAAGCGGCCGTCGTCATTCTCGACCGAGCCGTACGGCCGGTGATAGCGATGCGTGTCGATGTCGTAGGGCGGGTCGACCAGCAGGCGGCTGGTCGTCTCGCCGTCGAGGATGACGCAGAACTCGGCGCCGATCGGCACGCGGACCGCGTCGCTGATCGGCAGTCGGTGGTCGCCGCGGCGGGGATCGTAGGTGTCGATGCCGATCACGTAGGTCGCCTCGTTCCAGTCGGGCCGGCCGTCTCCATCAGCATCGAGCCTGTCGACGTCGAGCCGGAGGTAAACATAGGCTTCATCCGAAGTCACCGACAAGGCCCGCAGCGTCCGGGCGGCATCGTGGCCGTCCTGGAACGCCCGCGCCGGCCCGCCGGCCGGTTTCGCCAGGAGCGGCCGGACCCCGGCCCAGTCGTCCCCCCGGCCGTCGATGGAGATTTTCCACCCCTTCGCCCCGGCCCGCGCCGCCAGAAGACCGTAGTTCTGCTCCGGGTCGAGGACATTATGCCAGAGCGGGTTGCGTTCGGCGGGCGTTTCGAGCTCGGCCACCAGCCAGTTTCTCTTGAACCATTCATCGAGCAGCGCGAACAGGATGCCGCCGGCGAGGCCGGCCTGGTCGATGTCGCGCATCAGGCGGGCGTCGATCTCCCCCTGTTCCCGCTCGTTATGACCGCCGTGGTTCCATCCCTGCGCCTGCAGGTGGGCGATGCCCCGGCTGCTCGGCACTCCCAACTCGGCGATGACGACCGGCTGCGCCCCATGGTGCGCCTTGAGGTCGCGCAGGTACCCATAGTAGTTGCTCGGACCCTCGGCATCGCGCGCCTTGAGGTAGCCCGGGTCGAGGTTCATGAAGTCGGGATAATAAGGATAGGCGTGGTAGGTGGCGAAGCTCCCCCCCCGGGCCAGAGCCGTCGGCACGATATGGGTCGCGTCGACCGACACGCCGTCGTTGTCGTATTCGAGGATGCGCTCCGCCTCGACCACCTCTCCACGCTTGCGGAGCAGGGCCCTCTCTTCCGCCACGGTCGACTCGGTCGGATGGACCAGCGGGTCGAGGGTCGGCCAGTTGGCGAACGAGACCGGCCGCTGCTGGCGGTAACGATCGGTCTCGTAGGTGACGGTGAACTCCAGCCGCCGCGCCAGCCACGCCTCGAACGGCGTCGCCCCCGCGGCCGGATCGGCTCCGAAGTAGCGGCCGCGAAACGGCGCCGGAGGCGTCGGCTGAGCCTCGTCGTAAGCCTGCACCGAGTATGGCTCCCATTCGCGGCCGAGAATGAAGCCGAGGAGGCTCGCCGATAGGTCGGCCCGGTAGGCGCCCGACGCATGGCCCGGGCGGGGCGGCAGGTCGAGATTGCCGTGCACCGCGTCGATGACCCGGCGGATCTCGTCTTCGAACCCGCCGAGGAAGGCGGGGTCGTCATACGCATGCCGATCCGGCAGCTCGGTCCAGACCCCCTGCATGAGCCAGAGCCGCCCGGCCTCTCCTATCTTCTTGTTGTGCCGGTCGAGGGCGGCGTAGAAGGCCGGCGGCAGGAGGGTATAGAGCCGAACGACGTTGGCCCCCATGCCGGAGATCGCCTCGAGCCAGCCGGCATAGGTCGCCTCGTCGGCCGGGAACTCGGCCGGAAAGCGGCCCGGCAGGGCCACTCCCATGTTCACCCCCTTGATGAAAATCGGGCGGAAACCGTCTGCGGCGGCGATCTCGATCCGCCCCGATCCGGAGCGGGCGACGACCCGGATCGGCGTGCCGGGCGGGAGGGCCGGGCGCGGCCGGGACTCTTTGATCACCCCCGAGACCGAAAGCAGCCGGTCGAAGAGCTGTCTGGTCTCGGCGTCATCGGGGGCGATCGCGAGCGCCTTGCGGAAGGTCGCGGCCGCGTCGGCCGGGTGGTTCCGGTCGCGCTGTGCCATCCCGAGCCCCTTGAGGGCGTCGACGTTCCTGGCGTCGCGCCGCAGAACCGCTTCGAATTCGGCCGCCGCCCTGGCCGGCAGGCCATGGCGCAGCAGGATGTAGCCCCGCCCGACGAGCGGGTCGAGCGCCCCGGGCTCGAGCAGCAGCGCCGCCCCGAACTCGCTGTCCGCCTCGTCGAGACTCCCCTGGCGAAGATGGATCCAGCCGGCGAGCGCATGCAGGGGCGCCGCCTCGTCGTGCTGCGTCAGCCCCCGCGCGATCAACGCCAGCGCGTCTTCGAGCCGCCCGGCCCGGTAAAGACGCAGGGCCTCATCGTAGGCGGCGGCGGAGACATTGGTCGCGGCGCCTCCGGGCGCGATCGCCAGCAGCAGAAGGGGAATGGCGCTGAGGAGAGCGACGATCGAGGCGGCCGGATGAGGGCGGGGGCATGAGGCGGAGCGGACGATGGGGGCCACCTCCGAAACCAGAAGCAACCTCGATGACGGCCGTCTGGTCACCGGACACCGGCCTCATATCTTATAGCCGAAAGGCGGTTTGCTTGACAAGCGGTGTCGTCCCACGATATGGTCGCCGCCTTCCGCGTCGGTCGAGAGCATCAGGTGATGGGCGAGGCATACGATTTGGCCCGGCGCTTCGGCGCCGAGCTCCTCACCCTCGGGGATGATGCTTACCCGCGCCTCCTGCGCCTCTCGTCCGATCCGCCGCCGCATCTTTTCCTGCGCGGGCGACTGATCGACGAGGACGCTTTGGCGATCGCGGTCGTTGGCTCGCGGCGTGCCACGGCGTACGGGCTCGACGTCGCGACGCGGATCGCCGCCGGGCTGGCCGGGGCGGGGTTCACCGTGGTGAGCGGCCTGGCGCGTGGGATCGACGCCGCCGCCCACCGCGGGGCGCTTCATGCCGGGGGCCGTACGCTGGCCTTTCTGGGCTCGGGGCTGAATCGCATCTACCCCGCCGAGCATCTCGAGCTGGCGGAGAAGATCACCGCCCGCGGCGCCGTCCTGAGCGAGTTTCCATTCGGAACCCCGCCGCTGCGAGCCCATTTTCCGCGGCGCAACCGGGCGATCGCCTGGATCTCCTGGGCAACGGTGGTGATCGAGGCGGCGCGCGACAGCGGGTCGCTCATCACCGCCGGCCTGGCGCTCGATGAGGGGCGGGCGGTCTACGCCGTCCCCGGGCCGGTCGACGCGCCGAACGCCGCGGGAACGAATGCCCTGCTGCGCGACGGCGCTCTGGTCTGCCGCTCGGCGGCCGACATCATCGAGGATCTGTCACCGCAGCTGGTCGAGGCCGCGGCCAGCATCGCGGCCGGCCGCGGCGCGGCGTACAGTCCCGGCGATGCCGGCCTGCCCGGCGGCCCCGGGCCGGACGGAGGGGCGGGGACGCTGGACGGCCGGCTGACTCCGGACGATCGGCTGGTCTTGAAGCACGTGCCGGGGACCCGTGGCATCGACGTCGAGCGTCTCGGCGAGACCTGCGGGCTGCCCCCGGGCCGACTCGAGGCGGTCCTCCTCGAGCTCGAGATTCGTGGCCTGATCCGCCAGCTTCCGGGGCGCCGATTCATGGCCAAGAGTTGACTAATTTGACACGGGGCACTATTTATCGAACGATAGGAGCGGTTCCCGCGGCGCTGTGACGCGCCGGCGGAGTCGAAAAGGCCGCGAGATCGGGGAAGGAGAAAGCGCTTGGGCAAGTCGCTCGTCATCGTCGAATCGCCCGCCAAGGCGAAGACCATCAACAAGTTTCTGGGACGGAACTTCATCGTCAAGGCTTCGATGGGGCACGTCCGCGATCTGCCCAAGAAGAGCCTCGGCGTCGACGAGAAGCACGACTTCAAACCGACCTACGAGATCCTTCCCGGCCGGAAGAAGGTGATCGATGAGCTGCTGAAGGCCGCAGGCTCAGCCGACAAGGTCTACCTGGCGCCCGACCCCGATCGCGAGGGTGAGGCGATCTGCTGGCATCTCTCCGAGATCCTCAAGAAGACCAACAAGAACCTGCACCGCGTCATGTTCAACGAGATCACCAAGCGCGCGGTGCTGCACGGCATCGAGCACCCCGAGAAGATCGATGCGAACCGGGTCGATGCGCAACAGGCGCGGCGGATCCTCGACCGGCTGGTCGGCTACAAGATCAGTCCGCTCCTGTGGGACAAGGTCCGGCGCGGCCTGTCGGCCGGCCGGGTGCAGTCGGTGGCGCTGCGGATCGTGGTCGATCGCGAGCGCGAGATTCAGGCCTTCAAGCCGGAGGAGTACTGGACCCTCGCCGCGCTGCTCGAGGGCTCCGTGCCGCCGCCGTTCGAGGCGCGGCTGATCAAGGTCGACGACAAGAAGGTCGAGCCCAAGAGCCAGCAGGAGATCGACGCCATCCTCGCCCGCCTCAAGGGCGTGCCGTACGTGGTCCGCTCGGTCGAGTCGAAGGAAAAGAAGAAGAATCCCGTCCCTCCCTTCATCACCAGCAAGCTGCAGCAGGACGCCTCGCGCAAGCTCGGCTTCACGGTCAAGAAGACGATGACGCTGGCGCAGCGGCTCTACGAAGGCATGGACCTGGGCGACATCGGCACGGTCGGGTTGATCACCTACATGCGCACCGACTCGACGCGGATCGCGCCGGAGGCGATGCAGGAGGTTCGCGACTACATCGTCAAGGCGCACGGGCCCGAGTTCCTGCCGGAGGAGCCGCGCTTCTTCAAGTCGGCGAAGATGACGCAGGGAGCGCACGAGGCGATCCGGCCCACCTCGATGGAGGTGACGCCCGAGCGGGTCAAGCCGTTCGTGCAGAAGGACGAGTTCCTGCTCTACAGCCTGATCTGGAACCGTTTCGTCGCGTCGCAGATGAAGCAGGCGATCTTCGATGTCACCACGGCCGACATCGAGGCCGGCACCTGCCTGTTCCGCGCCACCGGCTCGACCATGAGGTTCGCCGGCTACCTGGCGGTCTACCAGGACATCATCGAGAAGAACGAGAAGAAGAAGGATGACGCCGGCGCCGCTCCCGAGGAGGACGACGCCAGCCGCGCCCTGCCGCCCCTGCGTGAAAAAGAGCGCCTCGCGCTGCAGAAGCTCGACCCGAAGCAGCACTTCACCCAGCCGCCGCCGCGCTTCACCGAAGCCTCGCTGGTCAAGGAGCTCGAAGAGAACGGCATCGGCCGGCCCTCGACCTACGCCTCGATCCTGGCCACCCTGCAGAACCGCGAGTACGTCGAGAAGATCGAGGGGAAATTCGTGCCCAGCGAGCTCGGGCTCACGGTGACCGATCTGCTCGTCGGGCACTTCGGCAACATCGTCGACGTCAGCTACACGGCCCGGATGGAGGGTGAGCTGGACGAGATCGAGGAGGGCCGTCTCGACTGGACCAAGGCCCTGAAGGATTTCAACAAGCAATTCACCAAGGACCTCAAGTCGGCCGCCACCAACATGGAGAACATCAAGACCAAGGAAGTGCCGACCGACAAGATGTGCGACAAGTGCGGCAAGCCGATGGTCATCAAGTGGGGCCGCTACGGCCGGTTCATCGCCTGCTCCGGCTACCCGGAGTGCAAGAACACCCAGGAGCTGGCGACGGTGATCAACGGCGGCTCCCAGGCCGGCGCCGTCGGCGGGGTGGTCGCGATCGAGTCGCCGGCCATCCCCGAAGACCACGGCACCTGCGAGAAGTGCGGCTCGAAGATGGTGCTGCGCAAAGGACGATTCGGGCCGTTCATCGCCTGCTCCGCCTACCCGAAGTGCCGCAACACCAAGAAGATCGCCATGGACAAAGAGGGGCGGATCACGGTCACCCGCAAGCCGGATCAGATCCTCAAGGAGTCCTGCCCCCAGTGCGGCAAGGCCCTGGCGATCAAGGACGGCCGCTTCGGCGAGTTCACCGCCTGCTCGAACTATCCGGAGTGCAAGTACATCAAGCTGAAGGAAGTGGGGCTCGATTGCCCGCGCGAGGGGTGCGGCGGGCGGGTCGTCGAGCGCCGCTCACGCCGCGGCCGGGTCTTCTTCGGCTGCAACAACTACCCGAAGTGCGACTTCGTCACCTGGTACCGGCCGATCGCCGAGGCCTGCCCCTCTTGTGGCAAGCCTTACGTCCTCGAGAAGGTCACCAAGAAGGACGGCACGACGCACTTCTGCGACAGCGAGGGGTGCGGCTTCAAGAAGGCGGTCAACTCCTGAGGATGGCGCGGGATCCCGTCCGCAATGCCCGGACCGGATCTCAGCTGCCCAGCTCGTCCGCGAACTGACAGACCGCGTCTTCGCCCTCCGTTTCGGCACAGCGCAGGTACTGAAAGCGCCCCGCCTTCTCGTTCCACTGGACCCGGACCGGATCGTCGCTGGCGCCCCGCAGGCGGCCGTTGGCGGATTCGACCATCGGCATCAACGCCAGGGCGACATGCCCCGCCTCCGCCTCGGCCCAGCCGCCCCAGCCGACCCAGGCGCCGCGGTCGTGGATCTGCTTGAGATCGAGCAGCCGGCCCCGCGCGCCACGGACCTCCTGGTCGATGACCATGATCGACTGGACATCGTTGTTCTGCAGCAGGACGATCCGAACCCGCGAGGCCACGAAGCCGAGACGATCCGGGCAGAAGGGCCCCGACTTGCACGATTCGGCCACCTTCGCCAGATCTTGTTCACCCAGGGGCTCGACGATGATCGCTTCGCGACCTTCGCTCGCCCCGAGCCAGACCGCCGCCACGACGGAGAAATGCTCGAGATCGAGCCGTCGCTTGATCCGCGCCAGGTCGCTCTTCTTGATCACCCCCGGCACGGCATCGCCGAGCCGCACCCCGCCCGCGGCCTGGCCGCCCGTGCCCAAGGCGACCGCAGCCACAAGCGCCGCCAGCAGGGCAACCCTTCCGACCGCCGACCGCCCGGCCCGCCATCGCCCTCCGGACTGCGACCTCCCTCGGGATCTCCCCGGCCGCGACTCCCCCATCCCTCCGGTTTGCGGCATCCCAGATATCTCCATGGTCGGCCATGCATTCTAGCCCAAGCCCCGGCGAAAGCGACGGGAGCAAGTTTGAGATGGATCAGGCGACCGCCCCCTGTCGACCGGCATTAGAATCGGTTCATGAAACGCTCCTACTGGGCCATCGCAGTCGTGGTCCTCGCGGTCGTCGCATGGTTCTATTACATGTCGGTTTATCAGGTCGACGACGCCTACATCGTCTATCGATACGCAACCAACCTGGGCCACGGCGAGGGCTTCGTCTTCAACCGTGGTGAGCGTGTCGAGGGCGTCACCTGCTTCCTGTGGACGGTTCTCCTGGCGCCGTTCGCCGCCGCTGGAATACCGCTCCCGCTTGTAGCGCCGATCCTGACCGGGCTGGCCGGCGTCGTGACCCTGCTCGTTGTCCCTGGCACTCTCGCGGTGCTTACCGGCAGGAGCCGGGCGGACTTCCGGGACTGGACGGCATCCGCGTTGCTCGCGGCGCACCCCTCGTTCGCCTATTGGAGCGTCGGTGCCCTTGAGACAGTTCCCTTCGCTCTGCTGCTCCTGCTGGCTCTAAGGGATCAGGCCCGCGAGCAGGTCCGTGGACATGGTCGCCGGTCGGCGTTGTGGATCGGCCTGGCAAGCCTCACTCGGCCGGAGACACCGCTGCTCGCAGCATCCTTTGCGCTTGGCCGCTGGTTCGACGGCCCGGGCAAGGATTCCAGGGGAAAGCTGCGGGATATCATTCTATGGATCACGACGGTCGCCCTCTTTTTGGTGCCGTTTCTCGTCTTCCGTCACTTCTATTTCGGCGACTGGCTGCCGAACACTTACTACGCCAAGACGGGTCATGGCTTCAGCTCTAACCTCGAAGCCGGGAGGCTCTATAGCCTCAGCTTCCTATCCTCACTGGTTCCAGGGTTCGGGGCTGCGAACGGACTGACCCTTGGGATTGGCGTGGTCATCCTCATTGGCCTCGTCGCCTACGGCTTGCCACGACCGGAGCTGCGCACCGCAGCGCTTCTAATCCTGGGAGTAGGGACGGCTGTGCTGCTGGAAGGTGGCGACTGGATGTTCCTCCATCGGATGTGGGTGCCGGCTCTGCCACCTCTGTTCCTCTTGCTCGCGGCTGCCGGCAGGACACTGGTGGAGGCAGCACCGCGATCTCGGCCCGCAGTTCTAACAATCGCTGCCCTTCTCGCGACCAGCTATGTCGTTGCCGGCGTGCTCCAGCGGAACGGTCCAAACGGCCTGGCAGTGAACGCAGCCGGTTACCGCGCTGCGCACCATCAGGTGGCCGCATTCCTCAAGGAACATGGCCAACGGAGTGACACGGTGGCGCTGATGGACGTCGGGATCATCGGCTACGAGAGCGGGTTGAGAGTTCTCGACATCTCAGGGCTGACGGACCGTGACGTGGCCCACGCGCCGGGCGGGTTTCTCGAGAAGGACTACCCGATTGAGAGACTGCTTGCCGAAGCACCCCGCTTCTTCGTCCTGGTGAACCGGTTCAAGATGGATGAGGCCATCAAGAACGAGCCGGAGTTTCAGCGACACTATAGGCTCGTGATGGAGCGCAATCATCGGTACAACTGGACTCCGCCGGAGTCGTACGTCCTGTCGGTGTACGAGCGCAGCGACGGTCAAGACCGATCTTGTTTGGGGGGGCCGTGTTATACTTTCCGGCTTCACCCTGCTTGAATCCTCTTCCGGCGCGTGCCCGAGCGGGGCCCGAGTCGGCTCCCGGAGACCCACGTCGTGGCGGAGAAACGAGTCGTCATCGTCGGCGGCGGTTTAGCCGGCAGCGAGGCGGCTTGGCAGGCCGCCCGGCGCGGCATCCCGGTTGATCTGTACGAGATGCGGCCGGGGCGCACGACGGCGGTGCACCGGACCGCCGACCTGGCCGAGCTGGTTTGCTCCAACTCGCTGAAATCGAACCTCCTCGACACCGCCTCCGGCCTGCTCAAGGAAGAGATGCGGCGCCTGGATTCACTCGTGGTCCGGGTGGCCGACCGGGTGAAGGTGCCGGCGGGCGGGGCCCTGGCGGTCGACCGCGATGCCTTTGCCCGCGGCATCACCGAGGCTATCACCGCCCTGCCGAACGTCCGCCTGATCCGCGAAGAGGTGCGGGAGATTCCGGCGACCGGGCCGTGCATCCTGGCCACCGGTCCTCTCGCCTCCGACGCCATCGCCGCGGCGATCGCCGCCTTCACCGGGAAGGAGTATCTCTACTTCTTCGACGCCATCTCGCCGATCGTCGAGGCCGACAGCATCGATCGCGATAAGGTTTTCGGGGCGTCGCGCTACGGCAAGGGGGGCGACGACTACCTCAACTGCCCTCTGACCGAGGCCGAGTACGACCGCTTCTACCGGGAGCTGATCCAGGCCTCCGAGGCGCCGACGCACGACATCGACAAGCCGGTCGCCTACTTCGAGGGCTGTCTGCCGATCGAGGAGATGGCGCGCCGCGGGCGCGAGACCCTGCTGTTCGGCCCGATGAAGCCGGTCGGCCTGGTCGATCCGCGCACCGGGCGGCAGCCGTTCGGGGTCGTGCAGCTGCGGCAGGACAACCTGGCGGCCGAGTTGTACTCGATGGTCGGCTTCCAGAACCATCTGAAGTTCGGCGAGCAGATCCGGATCTTCCGCCTGATCCCGGGGCTCGAGAGGGCCGAGTTCCCGCGCCTCGGCCAGGTGCATCGGAACTCCTACATCAACGCTCCGGCGATCCTGCTGCCGACCTTCCAGGCCCGGCGCCGCCGCGATCTCTTCTTCGCCGGCCAGATTTCGGGCGTCGAGGGGTATCTCGAATCGGCCGCCTCGGGATTGATCGCGGGGTTGAACGCCGCCCGCCTGGCCGAAGGCCTGCCGCCCCTCTTCCTGCCGGCGACCACCGCCCTCGGCTCGATCGCCCGCTACATCTCGTCGGCCGAAACCACGAACTACCAGCCGACCAACATCGCCTTCGGCCTGCTGCCGCCACTCCCGCGGGAGATCCGCGACAAGCGCCAGAAGAAGGCCGCCCTGGTCCGACGCGCCCTCGAGGATCTCGAGAGCTTCATGGCCCAGCCGGTCGCCGCTGGCGCCTCCTGACGCGCGGCTCGGTGCCGCTCTCCGGCCGGTAAGCCCTGCCGTCGGTGAAGTAACATGGATCGATGGTGACCCGGTCGACCGATCCGCTCGAAGGCTGGTACGCCGCGCTTGAGGCGCGGCATATAAACGACCTCACGTTCCAGGAGGTGCGCCGCGGCTTGCAGGCGCTGTCGTCCCTTTACGTCGAGCGGCGCCGCCGGCTCGCGTCGGGCGGGGCGCTCGAGGGGGCCGGCAAGCGGGCGGCGTTCGCGCTCTTCTATGGTCCGATGCACTTCGTGGTGACCCGCGAGATCGTCCGCGCGCTCCGGGCCGCGCAGCCGGCGCCACGGGAGATCCTCGATCTCGGTTGCGGCACCGGGGCGGCCGGCGTCGCCTGGGCGATCGAGGCCAAGCGGGCTCCGGAGCTTTCAGGGGTCGACCGCAACGGCTGGGCGGTGGACGAGGCGGCCTGGACCATGCGCCACTTCGGACTGCGGGGGCAGGCAAAGCGGGGCGACCTCGATCGCCAGCCGCTTCCGGGGCGGGATGCCGCCGTCCTCGCAGCTTTCACCGTCAACGAGCTCGAATCGGAGGCGCGGGATCGACTGCTGGCGCGGTTGTTCGACGCGGCCGGGCGCGGGGCTAGCCTCTTGGTCATCGAGCCGATCGCCCGCCGCGCTTTCCCCTGGTGGGAAAGCTGGGCGGCCGCCTTCAAGGCTGCCGGCGGACGGGAAGACTCCTGGCGGTTTCCCGGGTCGCTTCCCGAGTCCTGGCACCTTCTCGATCGCTCCGCCGGACTCGATCATCGCGAGCTCGTCGCCCGTTCGCTCTGGCTGACGCGCGACGACCGCTCCAAGAGGCAGCGGGGGTAAGGGACGGATCCCTTTGTCCTCAAGTAGAATCGTCGCATGCGGTCGCAGATCAACACCTTCATCCGACATCTCGAGCTGGGGGTGAACGCTTCGCCCCAGACTGTGCGCAGCTACCGGACCGATCTTCTCGAGCTCGACGGCTTCCTCGGACGTCTCTACCAGGGGCGCTCGCCGCATCCCGCCGCGGTCGATCACCTGGCGATCCGCGCCTACCTGTCGTTCCTGCACGAGCGCGGCATGAGCCGGGCGACGGTCGCTCGCAAGCTGGCGTCGCTGCGATCGTTCTTTCGCCATCTGGTGAGCCTGGAAGTGCTGGAGCGAAGCCCTGCGACGATGATCTTCACGCCCAAGCTGGAGCGTCGCCTGCCGCACCCGATGACCCGGGATGAGGTAGAATCGCTGCTCGAGTCCGCCTTCGGCAAGAGCCCGCGGGACCAGCGTGATCGCGCCCTGCTCGAGTTGCTCTACGCCACCGGGATCCGGGTCGGCGAGATGGTCGGGGCCGACCTCGGTGATCTCGATCTCAGCGGGAGCTCGGGCGACGGCATCCTCCGGGTGCTCGGCAAGGGGCGGAAGGAGCGGCTGGTACCGATCGGCAGCAAGGCGGTGACGGCCCTCCGGGGGTACCTCGAAGCGCGCGGCGAGCTCCTCGGGGAGCGACCGGGGAGGGCGGCCG
The DNA here is from genome assembly GCA_041486695.1 of Acidobacteriota bacterium. Classification (GTDB taxonomy): domain Bacteria; phylum Acidobacteriota; class Polarisedimenticolia; order Gp22-AA2; family Gp22-AA2; genus JBGPLZ01. The sequence continues at coordinate 19,756 of JBGPLZ010000026.1, forward strand.
ACCGCGACGCTCTCTTTCTCAACGCGCGCGGCGGGCGGCTGACCGACCGGAGCGTGCGTCGCATCCTCGACACGAGGCTGCGGCAGGCGGCGGTCCTCACCAAGGTCTCGCCGCACACGCTGCGGCATTCGTTCGCGACGCACATGCTCGACGCCGGCGCCGACCTGCGCTCGATCCAGGAGCTTCTCGGTCACGCTTCGCTGTCGACGACCCAGAAATACACCGCTGTCACCACCCGGCGGCTGCTGGAAGTTTACGACCGGGCCCATCCCCGGTCGGGCCGGAGCGCGAAGGCCCGCTACGCGGCGCCGCACAGGAGAACGGATGGCCCGCAAGAGACGTAGTCCGATTCTGGCGGCGCGGCGGCGCGGCCGGGCGCGGCGCAACCGCCCGCCCGCCGGCTGGCCGCGAACCGAGACCACCGTCGCCAACCCGAAGGGGTCACCGGCCGGACGGGTCGTCTCTTTGAGCGCGGCCCGCAGGCGCGCCGTCGTCCGGCGCCGCCTGGGCGGCTCGCCCCGCTCCCCCTCTCCGCCCGGCCCCGCGGCCCCACCCGAAGGCGCCGCCGCCGATTTCCACCTGGCCTCGTGCGTCGCCTGCGCCCGCATCGGCGGCCGGGTCCTGATGGATTACTGGGGCAAGCGCCGCAGCTATACGATCCAGCAGAAGGGGCCGAACGACTTCGTCACCGTGGTCGACCGGGAGGCCGAGGAGGCGATCGTGCGCCTGGTGCGCGAGCGCTTCCCGGATCACGCCATCCAGGCCGAGGAGTCGCCGGCGTCCGAGGGGACGGTCGGCTACCGTTGGTACATCGACCCGCTCGACGGCACCACCAACTACATCCATGGCTTGCCATTCTTCTGCGTCTCGGTCGGCCTCGCCGATCCGCAGGGGATGCGCGCCGCCGCCATCTTCGACCCGCTCCGCAACGAGATGTTCACCGCCGCCCGCGGCCACGGCGCCTTCCTGAACAACGAGCCGATCCGGATCTCCCCGGCGACCAAGCTGGCGCAGGGGCTCCTGGTCACCGGCATCCCGTTCCGATCGCTCGATCGCCTCGACGAATACCTCGCGTCGTTTCGCGCCTTCGTCCATGCCTCGTCCGGCATCCGCCGCGACGGCTCGGCGGCGCTCGACCTGGCGTACGTCGCCTGCGGGCGCTACGAAGGGTTCTGGGAGATGTCGCTGTCGCCCTGGGACATCGCGGCGGGCAGTCTGATCGTGGAAGAGGCGGGAGGCGTGGTCACCGACTTCCAGGGGCGCGGACAGTACATGGCCAGCGGTGACATCATCGCCGCCGCGCCGCCGATCCACCCCGCCATGCTGCGGATCGTTAGGGACGCGTACAGGAAGGATTAGCCGGGCGGCCCGGCAGTTCGCGACCGGGTCATTGCCGGCCATTCGGGGCCGGAGGGGAAGTTTCGGCCAGGCCCGTCTGCCCGGTGTACGCATGGTGGCGGTGACCGTTCATGGCGTCACGGTCTGTGACACCGAGGAGATGCCGGTTCCTCGCCTCGCCCCGGAACGCCCCGGGCGCGCAACCCGCTACACCTCAGAGCTTTCGTCCTTCCGCGTCGTCGCGGATGGGGGTCACCTGACACCCTCCACGTACACGCATTCAGCTCGCACCACTCGCGGCTCATGGAGCGACTTTCCCCGGCGGCCAGCCACGATTCGGTCGCCCCCGCATACGAGCGCCATCGCCCGGAAGAGACCGTTCTCTATGTTGTCATCCAGTCGGAACTGGAGAGCTTCCTGGCCCGCGGCCGTGATCGGATCGTCGCCTTTTCCTGCAAGGGGCGCGGGTTCTGCCCCTCCTGCCTCGGCCGCCGCATGGCCGACACCGCCGCCCACCTCGTCGATCGCGTGCTCCCCGAGGCCCCCGTCCGCCAGTGGGTCCTGACACTTCCCTTCGCCCTGCGCTACCGTCTGGCGTATGACGCCGCCCTCACATCGCTTGTGCTGCGGGAGTTCGTCCGCGGAGTGTTCGCCTCCTACCGCCGCCGTGCCCGGCAACACGGCTCGACCCGACGGCTCCGGGGAGGCGCCGTGACCTTCATCCAGCGCTTCGGTGACGCCCTGAACCTCAACGTGCACCTCCACACGCTCATGCTCGACGGCGTCTACGAGCGCTACGGCGAGCCGGGCATGCGCTTCCGGGCCCTGCCCCCTCCGGACGATGACGAGGTGCGGCGCGTCGTCGAGCGCGTAGCCGGCCGGGTCGCGCGTCTCATGGAGCGGCGCGGCCTCGGCACGGACGCCGATCCCTCCGACGCCGACCCTCTCTCCGTCGAACAGCCACACCTCGCGGGCCTCGCCGCCGACTCGGTCCGCGGGTTGGCTGCCGGCGGCGGGCACCCCTCCCGCCGCGGCGACCGCATCGACCTCGAGGATCTGTCGGCACCCGCGATACCCCGCTGCGCCGCCGCCATGGGCTTCACGCTGCACGCCGACGTCGCCGGTCCCGCCCGCGATCGCCGCCGCCTCGAGCGCCTCTGCCGCTATGTCGCGCGACCGCCCGTGGCGACAGATCGCCTGGAACGCTTGCTCGATGACCGGCTTCTCTACCACCTGCGCCATCCCTGGCGCGACGGCACGACACACATCGTGTTCGAACCGCACCAGCTCCTGGGCCGTCTGGTCCCCCTGATCCCGGCCCCCCGCGCGCACCAGGTCCGCTATCACGGCGTGCTTGCCCCCTGCGCCGGCTGGCGCGATCGGGTGGTCCCGGGCGGGTCTCACCCGGGCAAGCTCGCGCGGCCCGCTCGCTGCCGGAACGCTCCAGACGAGGAGACCGGACAAGGCGGCCCCCGCTCGGGCTGCCCACTGCGCCACTACGCCTGGGCAGATCTGCTGCGCCGGGTATTCGCATTGGACGTCCTGGAGTGTCCCGACTGCGGCGGGCCGATGCGGATCCTCGCCGCGATCCATCCGCCCGACGCCTCCCGCGCTATTCTCGAGTGTCTGGGCCTGCCGTCGCGCGCCCCGCCCACCGCCGCCGCCCGGCCCGAGCCCGAGTCCCCGGAACCCACGCCGTCCGACTGGTAGCCCGCAAGGCGCGAGACTGGTCTTCAACCCCCGCCCAATCTCATCGCCGGCACGCTCGGCGAAGGTCGGCGTGTGCCCACCCGTCGCCTCGCGATCCCTCGCCAACTCGGCTACCCACCCCCGCCCAGCTTGAATCCCCCGCCGCCGGGTGCCCCGCACCCCGTTCCGTCACCCACAAGCCGCCCAAGTTGACGGAATAGACCTTACCGGAACTAGAATTTCAGCTTGAACTTTCTATGCGCCGAGCCGATGCTCTTCGGTAAACGCTCGCAGGCCGGAGCGAACTCTGGACAGGATCTCGGACTCCTCCAGCAGCCCGTAGTCCGCCTTCGGAAAGGCGTTGCGGAGCAAAGTCGTCTTCCCCGCCCGCCTCGGCCCCGTGAGGATGAGGGGCGGGAAATGCCTGGCCGAGATCGTTGGCCTGAACGTTACGGAGCGGAATTCTGCGCCAGCCGGGCGGCCAGCAGGATCGCCTCGACCAGGCTGCCATGCTCGGCCATGCCCCGGCCGGCGATGTCGTAGGCGGTGCCGTGGTCGACCGAGGTGCGGACGAACGGCAGGCCGAGAGTCATGTTGACGGCCCTGCCGAACGAGCGCGCCTTGATCGGGATCGTCGCCTGGTCGTGGTAGAGCGCCAGCACGACGTCGAATTCCCCCTTTGCCGCCCGCACGAAGAGGGTGTCGGCGGGAAAGGGGCCATGGGCGTCTACCCCGGCGGCGCGCGCGGTCTCGATCGCCGGAGCCAGGATCCGTGCCTCCTCGTCCCCGAACAGCCCACCCTCCCCGGCGTGCGGGTTAAGGGCGCAAAGGGCGATGCGCGGGTCGGTCCCGAACCAGCGGCGATGCTCCGCCTGCAGCAACCGCAGCCGCGTCTCGATCGCCTTGGGCTCGAGCGCCGCGATCGCCTCGCGCAGCGGCAGGTGGGTCGAGAGCAATGCCACTTTGAGATCGCCGCCGACGAACATCATGGCGACCTCGTCCGGCTCGAAACCGCACAGGTCGGCCAGAAGCTCGGTGTGGCCCGGATACTTGACGCCTGCCAGGCGCATGGCGGTCTTGCTCAGAGGCGCGGTGACCACCGCCCCGGCCGACCCGGAGCGCACCAGCGCCACCGCCTGTTTCACGTATTGCACGGAAGCCCGGCCCCCGTCCGCGGTCGGCCCCGGCGTGGAGGGCGATGGGCTGCCGATTCCCCCCATGTCGTGGAAGGCGGGGCCGGCCTCCCAGGACCGCACGGTCGATACGTCCCCCTGCTTCGACCCCCATTCGTTGAAGCCGGAGCGCGTCACCTCCGGCCAGTCAGCCGGGTCGCCCGTGCCCGGCGCCTCCGCACCGGCAGCGGCGCGCGCCGCCGCCAGGCTCGACGCCAGCTGCCGCGCCACGGCCAGGAGGTGCATACGGTCGCCGATCAGCAGCGGGCGGCAGGCGGCCAGGACGACAGGCTCGCCCGCCGCCTTGAGGCAGATCTCGGGGCCGATCCCGAAAGGGTCGCCGGTGGAGATGGCGATGATCGGTTTCATGAGTGCGGGGGATCGCGACGGAATCGAAGTTGGATGGGGCTCAGACACGGCCGGCGATCAGATGCCGTCCTGGGTGGTCGAGCCGCCGTCTCCCAGCTCCTCCGCCTTGAACATGTACTTGATGCAGTCCTTCATCACCATCAAGTTGGGCGCCCCCTGGCGATTCACCTTGATGCAGGTCTTGTCGTACCACTCGATGATGCCGCGGAGCTCCTCGCCGTCCTTCAGCACGACCACCATCGGCGTGCGGCTGTTCATCTGCTTGAGGTAGTAGAAGGCCTCCGCGCTCGTCTCGGCGGGCGGGACCTGCTTGCGCTTGGGCGGCCGCGGACCGAGGCGCTCCTTGATCTCGGACAAGTTCGGCCGGATCAATCGCCGGTTCGCCTGCTCGTCGGACTTCCTGTCCGGGACACCACCGGTGGGCCCTTGGTTGCCGGTGTCGTAGCGACGCATCGTCGCGGCTCTCCGTGCCAGTCTCCCCGGCACCCCCCCCGGGGCCGTGAGACTGGACTTGCGGTCAGATGATTTTCCGCCTGTCCTTGGGAGCCCCGCCTGATGCGGGACCCCAAGTGGGGCAGGCACAGACCTCGCACCGGAGCGACTGCCTTTTGTGCCCGCTGGTTGCTAGCCTGAGGACTTAAGCTGCGAAGGATGCTAGCACACGCGCCGCCTGGAGCCAAGTCGATTCATGAACCCGATTCATGAGCCCGGCTTGGGCTTGAGCGGGCTGACGACCAGGTAGCTCTCGTACTTGGGCGAGACCTCGACGTGGGCGTCCGACCAGACCCGCTTCAGATAGTTGTCGTAGCGTGGGCGGAACTTCTGCTCTCGCAGCGCGTCATAGATGGTGTCGTGGACCTCTCCCGGGCTCTTCACCACCCTCGGAGCCTTCGCCTCGAGCCGGACGACGTGGAATGCCTTCCCGGTGTCGATCGGCTCGCTGATCTCCCCGACCTCAAGCGCCACGGCGGCGTGCGCGATCTCCGGCTGCAGCTCGTCGTCCCGCAACGGGTCGAGCAGGCCCCCCGACTCCTTGGTGCCGGCCTCCGAATAGCGCTGCACCAGGTCGGTGAACTCGGCGCCGCCCTTGAACTCCCGCACGACCCCCTGGGCGCGGCCCAGGACTTCGGGCCGGGTGACCGGCTCGTAGAACAGCACGATCTCCCGCAGCGTCACCGTCGGCGCGGTGGCGAATTCCTTGATGTGCTGGTCGTAGTACTCCTTCACCTCGCGATCGCTGACGCTGATCTTGCGCCGCACCTCGTAGTTGATCACCTCCTGCGGCACCGCCAGGCGGACCAGTTGCTCCTCCAGGTCCTTGCGGGTCATCTTCTGGTCCTTGAGCAAGGCGTCCAACGCTTCGTCATTGTCGATCTTCTGCTGCTTGCGGAAATCGTCCATCAGGTTCTTGCGCACCTTGTCGAGGTCGAGAAGGCTCTGGGCGCGCTCGATCAACAGCAGCTCGGTGACCATGTTGGCCAGCATCGTGTCCTGGGCGTTCTTGAGCTCGCGGTCGAGGTCGGCGCCGGTGTGCTCGCGATAGACCTGGCCGAGGATGTACTGCCCGCGCTCCTCGAACTCGCTCTTGGTGATGATGCGGTTGTTGACCTTGGCGACGATCTCCTCGACGATCGCCGCGCCGGCCCTCCGGGGCGGGGCCAGGAGCGTCACGAGAATCAGGGCGACGAGGGGTCGGAGGACGCTCCGGAAGGGCCCCGCGAGCCGGGGCTCAGTTCTTATACTCGCCCACGTAGTTGAACGGCATGATCGAGCGATTGACACGGACCTCCGTCTCTTTCTTCAGATCGGCGATGAAGCGGTCGAGCGCTTCCTCGCCTTTTTTCTGGAACAGATCGAGCTGCACGCGCCGTCGGATCTCGGCCGGTTCGGCGCTCTTCGTATCCTCCTTGCGCACCATCTGGAAGATCAGGTAGCGCTGCGCGTTCTCGATGACCTGGCTGACCTGTCCCGGCTCCAGATCGAAGACCGGCTGCCGGAGCTCGACCGGCAGATCCTCCTCGCTGTAGCCGCGCGCCTGGCCGCGGTCGAAGGCCACCGAGTTCTCCCGGGCCAGCGACTCGAAGCGGCCCGGATCGGTCTGCAGCGCCGAGCGCAGCCGGTCGGCCAGCGCTTTATCATCCACCAGGATCTGCCGCAGGACAACCGAGCGCGCCTTGTGCTGCAGCTCCGGCTGCTTCTTGATGTAATCGTCGATCTCGCCCGGCGTAACCTGGACCTTGCTCAGGACCGCCTCGTCCTTCACCTTCTGCAGCAGGATCCCTTCGCGCACCTTGTCGCGAAATGCCTGCTTGCCCTCGCTCCCCGCCGAGTCGGCCTCGCCTTACGAGACGCCGATCTCCTTGAGATAGGCCTCCACCTCCGTCTCGGACACGGTGACCTTGAGCTTGGCGGCGGCGCGCTTCAGCAGCTGCTCCTCGATGAACTGGTCGAGCAGCCGGCTCTTGATCACATCGTCCTGCTCGCCCTGTTCGTCGTTGTCCACCGCGTTGTCGGCCAGGTAGCGTTCGAAGCTCTTGTAGGGGATCGGCTCGCCGCCGATGGTGGCCACGGTGCCGGGCTCCGGGGCCTGGGTGGCTCCCGGCGCGGCCCGCCCGGACGAGACCGGCTGCTCGGTGCGCCGTCCTCCGCAGCCGCACAATGCCGCACCGAGCAGGAAGGCCAGTCCGATCCGGCGGGCCGGATGACGGCCGCGAACGGTCGGCGCGCGACGCTCCCGCCTGGCAACTCCTGCTTGTGCCGTCACCTGTCTCCCATGGAGGGCGCGATCGCCGCGGCTTGCGTCGCAGGCGTTGGCATCGTATCAGAGGGGTGGAGGCCCTGCAACACCGCGCGAACGGCCTCGAGCCGCGGCCGTTCGGCGTCCGCGGCGCCCGGCGCCAGCTCGACGCGCAGCACTCCCTGCGGCGTCAGGCTGACCCCGGAGCGCTCCGTCGCCAGCGCCACCAGCCGTTCGGGGCTGACGGGCGAGTCTGGGGCGAAGCGGATCAGCGCGCGGCCGCCGCTGGTGTCGATCTGCCGGACGCGGAGACGCTCCGCCAGGAGCCGCAACGACGCCAGCTCCAGGAGGTGCTCGGCCTGGCGTGGCGGCTCCCCATACAGGTCGCGGATCTGGCCGCGGATCCGGGCCAGCTCGCGATCGTCCGCCGCCCCCGAGATCCGCTTGTAGAGCACCAGACGCTCGCTGAAGTCGGCAATGAACTCCTCCGGGATGCGGATGTCGATTCCCAAGTTTATTTGAGCCTTGAACTCGCTCGGCGGCGGCTCGCCCTTCATGTCGCGCACCGCGCGCTCCAGGAGCTGACAGTACATCTCGAAGCCGACCGAGGCGATCTCGCCGCTCTGTTCCGCGCCCAGCAGATTCCCCGCGCCGCGGATCTCGAGATCCATGGCCGCGATCCGGAATCCCGAGCCGAGCTCGGTGAACTCCTGCAGCGCCTTGAGCCGGCGGCGGGCGATCGGCGTGAGCGCCTTGCGGGCCGGGACGAGCAGGTAGGCATAGGCCCGCCGGTCGGAGCGCCCGACCCGGCCGCGAAGCTGGTAGAGCTGCGCCAGGCCGAAGCGGTCGGCTCGGTTGACGACGATGGTGTTGACGCGGGGGATGTCGAGACCGTTCTCGACGATGGTGGTCGACAGCAGGACGTCGTAGGCCCCCTCCAGGAAGGCGACCATCGTGCGCTCCAGCGCTCCCTCGGCCATCTGTCCGTGGGCGATGCCGACCCGCGCCTCCGGCGCCAGCCGCCTCAGGAGATTCGCCATCGAGCCGATCGACTCGATCCGGTTGTGCACGACGTAGACCTGGCCGCCCCGCTTCATCTCGTTGTGGATGGCGGTGGCGATGATCCCCTCCTTGAACGGCACCACGGCCGTCTGGATCGCCAGGCGGTTCTCGGGCGGGGTCTCGATCACCGACATGTCTCTGAGCCCCGCCAAAGACATCTGCAGGGTGCGCGGGATCGGAGTGGCGGTCAGCGTCAGGACGTCGACCGTTTTCTTCATCGCCTTGATCGCTTCCTTGTGGGCGACGCCGAAGCGCTGCTCCTCGTCGACGACCAGGAGCCCCAGGTCACGGAAGGCGACATCCTTCGACAGCAGGCGGTGCGTGCCGATCAGGACGTCGATCTTCCCCTCGCGGACCGCCTTGAGGATCTCCGCCTGCTCCTTCGGCGTGCGGAAGCGGGAGATCATCTCGATGGTCGTCGGCCAGGAGGCGAAGCGATCGCGAAAGGTGGTCAGGTGCTGGAGAGCGAGAACCGTGGTCGGGCAGAGGACCGCCGCCTGCTTCCCTTCCATCACCACCTTGAAGGCGGCGCGCATGGCGACCTCGGTCTTGCCGAAGCCGACGTCGCCGCAGATCAGGCGGTCCATCGGACCGTCGGACTCCATGTCGGCCTTGGTCTCCCGGATCGCCTTGTCCTGATCGGGGGTCAGGGTGTAGGGAAAGGCGTCCTCGAACTCCTTTTGCCAGGGCGTGTCGGGGCCGAAAGCGTGGCCGCGGGCGGCGCGGCGGGCCGCGTAGAGCTCCAGGAGCTCCTGGGCCATCTCGCGCATCGCCTTCTTGACCTTTCTCTTCGTCCGCTCCCAGCCCGGCCCGCCGAGCTTGTCGAGCTGTGGCTTGCGCCCGGCAATCCCCGAGTAGCGCTGCACCAGATCGAGACGGTCGATCGGGACATAGAGCTTGTCGCGCCCCTCGTAGTGCAGCAGCATGAAGTCCCGCTGCGTCTCGCCCTCCCCGATCCGGGCGATCCCCGCGTAGCGTCCTATCCCGTGCTCGACATGAACCACCATGTCGCCGATCTTGAGGTCGCGGAAGTCGGCGCTGAAAGCGGCCACCTTGCGGCGCGGCGCCTCCCGCTCGACGACATGCTCCCCGAAGACCTCGCGCTCGGTGAGCACCTGGAAGCGGGGCCCCGTCAGCACGAACCCCTGTGACAGCCGCCCCGGTGCGATCAGCAGGCGCGGCGCCGCGCCGGGCAAGGGGGCCTGGGGCGGCTCGCCGGCATCCTCCGGCGCCGTCCCGAGGATGCGGGGCGGCAGGCCATACTCCTCGAGCACCTCGGCCAGCCGCTCGATCCTCCCGGGGCTCTCCATCAGGAAGAGGGTGGTGGTCTCGGGGACGGAGGCCTTTAGATCGGCGGCGAGATCCTGCAGCCGCCCCTTGTAGCTGCGCGGCGGGGCGCAGGCGACCCGGTGCAGCCGTCCGCTTTCCTCGTCGTCGAGGGCGAGCTCGGAGAGCCTCAGCCGGGCGGAGCCGAGCCTCTCCTGAAGCGGCCCCCGGGGCAGCAGGAGATCATCGGGCGGCGGCATCCCGAACGCCTCGGTCAGGTCGAGGCTGTGGTGCATCTCCATGTAGACCGTCTCGAGCTCGGAGAGGACCTGCCCCGGTTCCCACGCCACCACCAGGGCGCCGGTGGCGTAGTCGAACAGGGAGGCCGGGGAGGGCTCGACGAGGCGGACGCAGGCCTCGAAGCCCGGGAAGGTCCTCCCGGAGGCCAGCGCCTCGACCCGCTCCGCCAGGTCGTCGGTCCCCGCCAGCACCTGGGACGTCGCCGATCCGCGCCGGGCCTGCCGGCGCGCCCGCAGGCTAAGGAGCAGGCGCTCCTGCGCGGGGCCGTCCCAAGGGTATTCCCGCACCGGATCGATTACCGTCTGCTCCAGGCGCTCGGTCGAGCGTTGCGTGGCGGGATCGAACGAGCGCAGCGAGTCGATCTCCTCGCCCCAGAACTCCATCCGCACCGGCTCGCGTCCCTCCGGGGGGAAGCAGTCGATGATCCCGCCGCGCCGTGAGAACTCCCCCATCGAGGCGACCAGATCGACGCGCAGGTATCCGGCGGCGAGCAGGAAGCCCGACACTTCGTCCGGCCGGATCGACTGCGAGTTGCGCAGCTCGAGGCGATAGACGTCGAAGGCGTGGGGCGGGGCGAGAGGCGTGATCAGCGCGCGCGCCGGCACCACGACGATCGCTTCTCCCGGATCGCGCAGTGCCCGCAGCGCCTGGACCCGCTCGCAGGCGACTCCGAGGTGAGGCTCGAGCTCCTGGTACGGGTCGGCCTCCAGAGCGGCGAACAGGCGCACCCGGGCTGTTCCGGACCGGATCGCCCCGAGGGTGAAGGCGAGGTCGCCGCGCAGCAGCGCCGCTTCCCTTTCGCCCGGCGCCATCAATAGAATCTTGCCGCCGGGCGCGGCATCGAGGAGCGCCGGCAGAAGGGCCGCGGCCGCGGAGGAGCTCAGTCCGGCGATGCCCACCCGGCCGCCCTGCGGGCGGGCGAGCGGCTCGAGGGCGGCGCGCAGGCCGCGGTCGGCCTGGCGCAAGTCGAGCAGGGCTCGGAGGGCAGGGTTCACCGTCGACGGTCCCCGCTGGAGGCGCGCACCGCCGCGAGCGCCCGGCGAATCAGATCGGTGCTCGATCGCCCGCGCCGGAGCGGCACGGTGACCACCCGGCCGCCCCCCGACTCCACCGTATCCCGCCCGACGATCTCGGACTTGCGATAGTCGCCCCCCTTGACCAGGATGTCCGGCCGCAGCCGCGCGATGATCCGGGCCGGCGTCGGCTCCGTGAAAGAGACCACGTGGTCGACCGACCGCAGCCCCGCGAGCATCTCCATCCGCTCGGCGAGCGGCACGATGGGGCGCCCCTCACCCTTGAGCCGCCGCACCGAGCCGTCGGCGTTGACCCCGACGACCAGGACATCCCCGAGGGACGCGGCCTTCTCGAGCAGCGCCACATGGCCGACGTGCAGCAGATCAAAGACGCCGTTGGTGAATACGACCGTCCGCCCGCGCCTTTTGAGGGACGCCACGACCGGGACGGCGCGCCGGAGCGACAGGATCTTTTCGCGCGGGCCCCGGGGCCGCTGTCGGACGCCGCGTGCCGAACGGCGGGCACCCTCCTTCGCCCGCTTGGCGCGGCGCATCATCGGGCGACTCCGCCGGGGACGGCCGGCCGCAGCCGGCGGTACTGTCCGCGCCGATCGCGCCAGAGGATCAGCAGGACATCCTTGATCATGTCTAGCGAATCGTACAGGGCGTTGACTTTCGATCCCGGGGCGTTTCGCCAGAGGACCGGCACCTCCACCACCGAGACCCCGGCGACCCGGGCGAGGTAGAGGATCTCGACGTCGTAGGCGAAGCGTAGGACGCGCGCGGCGCGGAACAACGGCAGCACGGCCTGCCGGCGCATCAGCTTGAAGCCGCACTGGGTATCGCGGAACGGCAGACCGGTGAGCGCGCGCACCATGCGGTTGAAGGTGCGCCCCATCGCCTCGCGCCAGGCCGGCTGCCGCGTCTCGATCCGCGAGCCGGCGATCCCGCGCGAGCCGATCGCCATGTCGTGGCCACCCCCCTCGACATGGCGCATCAGGGTCGGCAGCTCCGCGATCGGCGTGGAGAAATCGGCATCGCTCAGAAGAACGTAGTCCCCTTCGGCCAGGAGCACCCCGTGCTTGATGCTGTAACCCTTGCCGCGGTTGCGCCCGTTGCGCAGCAGGCGAAGCCCGATCGGTCCCTGGCTCCGGCCGATCTCTTCGACGATCGCCGCGGTCCGGTCGGTGCTGCCGTCGTCGACGACCACCACCTCGGCCGACATGGGGAGCGCGACCAGGTAATCGCGGAGCTTCAGGAGTGCTTCACGGATGCGCCGCTCCTCGTTGTAGGCGGGGATGATGACGGAGAGCTGGGGCCGCGCCTGCATGCGGATCCCTTCGCGCGGCGGCGAGGCTCAGGCCGGCTCGCCCGGCCCTACGCGCGCCGAAACCTGAAGCCGCACCAGCGACCTCTCGAGGGCCACCTGGGCCCGGTTGAAGTCGACGTCGACGTCGCGGGACTTCAATCGGTCGATGGCCCGATCGCGCGCCTTCCCGGCCCGATCGCGATCGATCTCCTCGGCGCGCTCGGCGATCTCCGCCAGCACGGTCACCCGCTCGGGGAGGATCTCCGCGAATCCCCAGGCGAGCGCGACGTAATGCCGCGTGCCGCCGCGCCGGAAGGTCAGCTCGCCGACGCCAAGATCGGTCAACAGCGGAGCATGGCCCGGGAGGACGCCGAGATACCCCTGGCTTCCCGGAAGCACCACCTCGTCGACGATCTCCGCGACGACCTTCTTGTCCGGCGTCACCACCTCGAGGTGGATCCCGGATCTCCCGTGAGCGGTTGCGCCGCCCGCCTGCGTGACCATCCCCTACGCCGCCTTCCGCATCTTCTCCGCCTTGGCCACCACTTCTTCGATGCCGCCCACGAGGTAGAAGGCCTGCTCCGGGAGATCGTCGTGCTTCCCCTCGATCACTTCCTTGAAGCCGCGCACCGTCTCGGCGATCGGCACGTACTTCCCCGTCAGGCCGGTGAACTGCTCGGCGACGAAGAACGGCTGCGACAGGAAGCGCTGGATCCTCCGGGCCCGCGCCACGATCAGCTTGTCCTCCTCCGAGAGCTCGTCGATCCCCAGGATGGCGATGATGTCCTGCAGCTCCTTGTAGCGCTGCAAGACCGCCTGCACCCGGCGCGCGACCTTGTAGTGCTGCTCGCCGACGATCTGCGGATCG
>JBGPLZ010000027.1:0-32627 GCA_041486695.1 Acidobacteriota bacterium
CAACACCATCGTGCCCCCGTCGGGGAAGGTGCTCTCGGGCGGCGTGGACAGCAACGCCCTGCAGCGTCCGAAGCGCTTCTTCGGCGCGGCCCGCAACGTCGAAGAGGGCGGCTCGCTCACCATCATCGCCACCGCGCTGATCGAGACCGGCAGCCGGATGGACGACGTCATCTTCGAAGAGTTCAAGGGGACCGGCAACATGGAAATCCACCTCGACCGCAAGCTGGCCGACCGCCGGATCTACCCCTCCATCGAGCTGACCCGCTCCGGAACCCGCAAGGAAGAGCTGCTCCTGACGAAGAAGGAGCTGGACCGCTCCTGGGTGCTGCGCAAGGTCCTGAACTCCCTGTCGCCGGTCGAGGCGATGGAGCTCCTGATCGAGCGGATGGCCAAGACCAAGAGCAACGAGGAATTCCTCGACGCGATGAGCAGCATGGGGTGAGCGCCGCCGGGCGCGCGCCGGCCGGGCCCGGGCCCGCCGGGACCGGGGTTGCAGCCCGGTGCGCGCTGTTCTATAATGCCTGCCCCCATCCATCGCGGATGGTGGGAACCAGGGCGGGGACCGAGGTCCCCGGAGAGCGAGGAGTCATGAAACCAGCCATCCATCCCGAATACAAAGAGGTCGCAGTCGTCTGTGCCTGCGGCGAGACCTTCACCACCCGCTCGACCCGCTCCGACCTGCGCCTCGAGATCTGCAGCAAGTGCCACCCGTTTTTCACGGGGAAGCAGAAGCTGATCGACTCGGCGGGTCGCGTGGACAGGTTCCAGAAGCGCTCCATCAAGACCCAGGAGATCGCCAGCAAGGCGGCGGCAAGAGCCGGCAAGGCCCCCGCGGCGAAAGAGGGCAAGACCCCCGCGGCCGGCCGCACCTAGGCCGGGCCGGTTCGAACCGGCTCCCCGTCATCCGACCCGATACGTGTGGAATCACGCCGTGCGCGGTGGTACATTCAGCCGTGCCGGGAGGCGTCCGCCTTGGACATGATTGATCGGCTCCAGTCGCTGGATCAGAAGTTCGAAGAGCTCGCGCATCAGCTGGCCGACCCGGCCATGGTCGCCGACCAGGACCGCTTCCGCCAGACCATGCGGAGCTACCACGATCTCGAGAAGGTCGTCCACAAGTACCGTGAGTACAAGGCTGTTTTGAAAGACATCCACGAGACCGAGCAGCTGCTCGCCGACGACGAGCTCAAGGCGATGGCGCGGGAGGAGCTGGCCGCGCTCGAGACGCGCCGCGACGGCCTGAGCGTCGAATTGCGCGCGCTCCTCGTGCCGAAGGACCCCAACGACGAGAAGAACGTCATCCTCGAGATTCGCGCCGGCACCGGCGGAGAGGAGGCCTCGCTGTTCGCGGCGGAGCTGTTCCGCATGTACAGCCGTTACGCCGAGCGGCGCGGCTGGCAGATCGAGGTCCTGACCATGAGCAGCAGCGGCCTCGGCGGCCTCAAGGAGGTCATCGGCCTGATCAGCGGCCGCCAAGTTTACAGCCGCCTCAAGCACGAGAGCGGCGTACACCGGGTGCAGCGCGTCCCCGAGACGGAGGCCTCGGGGCGCATCCACACGTCGACCGCCACGGTCGCGGTCCTGCCGGAAGCGGACGACGTGCAGATCGAGATCAACGAAAAGGATCTGCGGGTCGACACCTTCTGCGCCACCGGCCCCGGCGGGCAGGGGGTCAACACCACCTACTCGGCCATCCGCATCACCCACCTGCCGACCGGGCTCGTCGTGCAGTGCCAGGACGAGCGTTCGCAGCACAAGAACAAGGCGCGGGCGATGAAGGTGCTGCGCTCGCGCATGCTCGATCTCGAGATCCAGAAGCAGAAGGACGCCATCGCCCGCGACCGCCGCAGCCAGGTCGGCACCGGTGAGCGCTCCGAGAAGATCCGGACCTACAATTTCCCCCAGAACCGGGTCACCGACCATCGCGTCAACGTCACCCTGCACCGCCTGCCGGCGATTCTCGAAGGCGATCTCGATTCCCTGATTGAACCGATCGTGTCCCACTATCAGGCCGAGGCGCTCAAGGAAGAGGTGCGGGTCTGAATCGCGGCACGGTGCGCTCCCTCGCACGGCATGGGAGCGCGGTCCTCGAGGCGGCCCGCGTGGCGACCCCTGCCCTGGATGCCGAGCTGCTCCTCGCCCACGCGCTCGGGGTGGACCGGACCCGGCTCCACCTCCGTCCCGAAGACCCGGTCCCCGACGCCGCTCGGCGGCGCTTCGAGGCGCTGGTCGCGCGGCGAGCCGGGCGCGAGCCGCTGCAGCACCTGACCGGGGTGCAGGAGTTCTGGTCGTTGCGGCTGCGGGTCACCCCCGAGGTCCTGATCCCGAGGCCCGAGACGGAAGGGATCGTGGAAGCCTTCCTGGCACGAGACGCGCGTCCCTCACCGCTGGTTCTCGATCTCGGCACCGGCTCGGGATGCGTGGCGATCGCCGTGGCGCGCGAGCGGCCCGGAGCGCGCCTGCATGCCACCGATCTCTCCGCCGGAGCGCTCGAGGTGGCCAGGCTGAACGCCGCCGAGCAGGGCGTCGGCGACCGCATTGTCTTCCACCGGGGCGATCTCTTCGAGCCGCTGCGCCAGGCCCGGCTCGAGGCCTGCTTCGACGCCATCCTGTCCAACCCGCCCTACATCGGCTCGGCCGATCTTCCCGGGCTCGAGCCCGAAGTCCGGGATCACGAGCCGCGCATCGCGCTCACCCCCGGGGATGACCCGCTCCTGGTTCATCGCCGCCTGGCGCAGGAGGCGCCCGCCTTCTTGAAGCGCGGCGGCCACCTGATCGTCGAATTCGGCGCCGGACAGGAGGAAGCCCTGCGGGTCCTTTACGGCGGCCAGCCGGCTCTGGCGATCCTCGAAGTGCGCCGCGACCTCGCCGGCCTCCCCCGGATCCTGGTGGTGGGCAGCGCCTGAGCCGCCGAGCGGGCCTCCGGCCTGCCGGGTGAGGGCCGCAACCGGACGGGCCGAGGACGCGGTATACTCGGACCATGTTGCCCATCCCGGTCGACAAGGCGCTGGTGATTGTTCTGCGGGCGGCGCCGGTTCTGGCTTCCGAGGTGACGACGCTGCCCGGGGCCGAGGGCCGGATCCTGGGAGAAGTACTGCACGCCGATCACGACTACCCTCCCTTCGACAAGGCGCTGATGGACGGCTACGCCATGGTCGGCGCCGATCTCGACGCGCCACCCCGCCAGCTCAAGATCAAGGAGACGATCCATGCCGGACACGACCCGGGGAGCCTGCGCCTGGTCGAGCCGGGGAGCGCCTCGCGCATCATGACCGGGGCCCCGGTGCCGCCCGGCGCCGACGCCGTGATCCCCGTCGAGGAGACCGAGGCGTCGCCGGGAGGGCAGACGGTGCTCGCGAGGGCCTCGGTCCGCGCCGGCGCCAACCTGGCCCGGCGAGGCGACGACGCCCGCGCCGGCGACCTGCTGCTCGAGCCTGGCGAGTTCATCGGTCCGGCGGAGATCGCCGTCCTCGCCGCCTGCGGCCGGACCCGGGTCCACGTCGGCGGCCGGCCGCGGGTCGCCGTCCTGGCCACGGGCGACGAGCTGGTCGATCCCGATCGGCGGCCGGCCCCGGGACAGATCCGCAACAGCAATGGCCCGCTGCTCGCCGCCCTGGTGCGCCGCATGGGCCTCCTGCCGATCGACCTCGGCATCGCCCCGGACGAACCGGAGGCCCTGCGCGAGCGGCTGCGGGTCGGCCTCGAGAACGATCTGCTGATCGTTTCGGGTGGCGTGTCGATGGGGGAGAAGGACCTCGTCGCCGGGGTGCTGCGATCGCTCGGCGTGACCATCCTGTTCGATCGCGTCGCGATCAAGCCGGGGAAGCCTTTTACCTTCGGCACGAAGGGGCCGACGCTGGTGTTCGCCTGCCCCGGGAACCCGGTCTCGACCTACGTCATCGTGCAGCTGTTCGCGCGCGCCGCCCTGCGGAGGATGATGGGCTTCCCGGAGCCCTCGCCGCCCGTGCTGCGCGGGCGCCTGGAGACCGAGCTGCGGCAGCGGGGAGGACGGACCGGTTACCATCAGGCCCGGGCTCACTGGCGCGGCAATCACTACAGTGTCGCGATCCTGCCGAGCAGCGGGTCGGCCGATTTCGTCTCCTGCGCCCGGGGCAACGCCCTGGCGGTCATCCCGGCCGAGACCTCCGCGCTCGCGGCGGGAGCGGAGATCGATCTGATCCTACTCGACGACTACGCCGACCGATGAGAGCGGGGAGAATCCGGCTGCGGTGCGCGCCCCAGGGAGGTGGCAACCACGATGTCTGAGACGAGACGGGTGAAGGAGGTCATCGAGCCGCAGTCGGTGCTCGAAGGGGCGGGGGTGAAGCTGCGAAGGAGCCTCGGAACGAAGGGGCTGAACTACCTCGACCCGTTCCTGCTATTCGACGACTTCGGCTCGCACGACCGGCGGGACTACGAGGCGGGATTCCCCATGCACCCTCATCGCGGCATCGAGACGGTCACCTACGTCTTGTCGGGCGCGGTGCGCCACAAGGACACGCTGGGGAACTCCGGCAGCATCGGCGCCGGGGACATTCAGTGGATGACCTCCGGGCGCGGCATCCTGCACGAGGAGATGCCGCAGGCCCGTCCGGAGGGGATCGCCGGATTCCAGCTCTGGGTCAACCTTCCGGCGAAGGCCAAGATGACCGACCCCCGCTACCAGGATGTGCGGGCGGAACGCATCCCCGAGATCGAGACCAAAGACGGAGCGCGGATCCGGGTGATCGCCGGCCGGATCGGCGACCTCCACGGCGCCGTGACCGGGATCGCCGCCGACCCGACCTACCTCGACGTCCTGGTCCCGCCGGGAAGCGCATACCGCGCTCCGATGGCGCGCGGGCACACGGCCTTCGCCTATCTCTTCGCCGGGCGCGCGAGCTTCCCCGGCCCGGGCAAGGAGCAAGTCACCGCATCCGCCCCGCGGCTCGTCGTTCTGGGCGACGGCGACGAAGTGCAGGTCACCACCGGTGACGAATCGGCGCGCTTCCTGCTGGTCTCCGGCAAGCCGCTCCACGAACCGATCGCCCGCTACGGCCCCTTCGTGATGAACACCCGCGCTGAAATCGAGCAAACGCTCGAGGATCTCCAGCGAGGAACATTCATCCGGTAGCGCGCGCGTGTGCTAGCATCCGCTGACGACCCGGAGGGCGCTTGGCGAAGGTCACCGTCCTGAT
This sequence comes from Acidobacteriota bacterium, assembly GCA_041486695.1. GTDB lineage: Bacteria > Acidobacteriota > Polarisedimenticolia > Gp22-AA2 > Gp22-AA2 > JBGPLZ01. The sequence continues at coordinate 5,178 of JBGPLZ010000027.1, forward strand.
TGCCGACGATCTCAAGTTTTTCCTCGAGATCGAATCGACCTTCCTGAAGCGGGGAGGCTTTGATGTTCTGACCGCCGGCTCCGGCGCCGAGGCGCTGGCGATCGCCTCCAAGCAACATCCCCAGCTGATCATGCTCGACCTCGAGATGCCGGAGATGGACGGCGCGGTCGCCTGCGCCGCGATGCGCAAGGTTCCGGCCCTGGCGCTGACGCCCATCATCATCATGAGCGCCAGCAGCTCCGCGGCGACGCGCGACCGCTGCCGGAGCGCCGGCTGCACCGAGTTCGTGCCCAAGCCGGAGAAGCCGGAGGATCTTCTCGGTATCGTGGCGCTCATCCTGAAGATCAAGAATCGCAACGCCGAGCGGATCACGGTGGTGTTCGACGTCACCGGCACCACCGGCATTCACCAAGTGGTCGGGAAGGCGACCAACCTGAGCGCCACCGGCTTGATGATCGAAAGCGCCGCGGCCATTCCCGTCGGCACCGTCCTGACGCTCGAGTTCTTCCTGCCGAAGAGCCGCCACCAGGTGAAGACGAAGGCGGAGGTGGTCCGCGTGGAACAGGCGTCCACCGGCGGCTTCCGCGCCGGCGCCCGCTTCACCGCCCAGAGCCAGGCCGATCAGGAGCAGATCCTGGAGTACGTGTCTTCCTGACCAGGTCGTCGTAGAGCGCGCGCAGCGAAGCCTCGTCCGGATGCTGGTCGAGCCGCTCGCGCAACAAGGCCAGCGCCTCCGGAACCTGCTTCATCTCGACCCGCGCCAGGGCCATGCCGAGCACCGGGGCGCTGCCGTCGTCTCCGGCCTCGCGCGCCCGTGCGAACGCCTGCAGCGCCTGCTCCGGCCGCCCCAGGCGCCGGGCGATCGAGCCGAGCTTCATGAGATTGTCCGCCGAAGGATCGAGTGCGGCCGCCTTTTCGCAGGCCGGGGCCGCCTCCTCCCAGCGGCCGGCGCGCGCCAGAGACGCCCCCAGATTCGCCGCGAAGCGGGCGTTATCGGGGTCGAGATCGGCGGCGCGCCGGAAGGAGTCGATCGCCTCTGCGTTGCGTCCGGTCGAGGCGAGGATCAATCCGAGCAGGTTGTGATACTCGTCGATGCGCCGGTCCTTCGCCAGGGCCCGCCTGAGCAGGGGCTCGAGATCGCGGGCCCGATCCGCCCCCTCGATAGCGAACCGGCGCTGCGCCGCGACCACGCGGGTCGGGTCGGCCGCGAGCGACTTCCTGTAGAGGGCGGCCGCCCCGCTGCGGTCCCCCTCCTGTTCCCGCAGGAGCCCCGCGATGGCGTCGTCGAGGCCCGGCCGCTTCGCCGTCAGGGCGGCGTAGCGCGCGGCGACCTCCCGGGCCGCGGCCGGTCCGCCGGGACGCGACAGATCGATCTGGACCATCCAGAGGACCGCCTCGGGGTCGTTGCGCTCGATGGTCCGCAGCCCCTCCTCGAGCGCGGCGATGGCGTCGTCGACCCTCCCCAGCCCGACGTAGGCCTCGCTCAGCATCTGATAGTTTTTCGGCAGCTTCTCCCGCTGGTTCGCGACGAGCAGCTGCTCCACCGCCTTGGCGTACTCCTTGTGCTTGAGCAGGTACATCGCGAGATTGCGGTGATAGAAGACCTGCGTCTGCTCGCCGGCGCCGCCGGCATGGCCGGGCGCCTCTGTGGCATCGCCGCCGATGTACCCGAGGGCGCGGAGATTAGCCAGCAGCTCCTCCTCCGCTTCCCGGGCGCCCTCTCCGGCGGGGGCCGCGATCGAGCGGGGGCTGCCGAGCGGCTCGTACGAAGCGATGGTGCGCACCGGGTGGCTGCCGGTCAGACCGGGGTCGAGCGCCTCGAGCAGGACGCGTCCTGGCATGTTCTGCGCGGCCGGCAGCCCCATGAGATAAAGGATGGTCGGCATGATGTCGAAGAGCGTCGGCAGGGAAGCCAGGCGCTCCCCGTGGCGCGACGCCGGGCCGCTCAGGATGAAGATCCCTTCCTGGTCGTGCCACTCCACCGGCTGTTCCGTTGTGAATGGCAGAAGATCGGAGGGGCGCCCGTCGCCGGTCTTGAACCCGTGGTCGGAAACCACGAGGACGGTCGCCTCCGGCCCGGCCGCCTCCAGGATCGGCCCGAGCAGGCTGTCCTGCGCCTCGTAGAACGTTGTCACCGCATCCCGGAAGGCCCGGTAGTCCTGGTCCGGACAGAGCGCCATCCGGGGCGGCATGCAGTGCTGGAAACGGTGCCCGAACATGTCGATCCCTTCGAAATAGACCGCCGTCATCGGGTCGTGGCGTGCGGCGAGATCGGCGGCGATCGTGGCGTAGTTCCTGGTGCCGGTCAGGATGGTCATGGCGAGCGGAATCGGCTTCTGCGCCAGCCGGCGGTTCAGCGCGTCGTCCTTCGAGGACGGTGGCCGAAGCAGCTCGGCGCGCGCCGCGGCGAACTCATCCCTGCCGATATGGAGCATCGGCCGGATCTCTTCGTAGGTGAGATCGGCGGCCGTCCTGAGCCGGGGCCGGATGGCGTCGAAATAGCCGATCGGCCAGGTGATCCCGGGCGCGGCCTGGGACCCCGGGGGCTTCGGGCGCAGCGCTTCGAAGACCACGAGATTGGAGACCTGCACGCCCTCTACCTTCTCGGTCGGATAGGACGCCCACCAGGCGACGAAGTCGCTCGCTTCCGCGGCGTCGCTCAGGATGTTCCAGGCCGCCTTCACCTTCCGGAAGCGGCTGGTGATCGGCACGCGCCGTCCAGTTGCCGCGTCGATCGCCTGGAAGTCGGCGACCCCATGGACGTCGGGCCCGACCCCCGTCACCATCGTGGTCCAGAGCAGAGGCGAGATCATCGGGTCGTACGAACGCAGCGGCGCGCGCACGCCCCGGGCGATGAGGCGGGCGAGGTTCGGCAGCTTCCCCTGTCGCAGCAGCGGATCGATGCTGTCCCAGTCGGCCCCGTCGAGGCCGATCATCAGCAGCCGGGCGCCGGTTCGCTCGACGTCCGGCATCGCGCCGCCGGCCGGGATGGCGCCGGGGAGTGCGCCTGCCTGGCCCGCCGTACGTGACGCGAAGTTCTCCGGTGGGGGCAGCGATCCTGACGGCGCGGCCCGGGCTGTGAGCTCGGAGGCGATGACGCCGTGCAGGCCGAGCGCCTTGTCGATCGCCTGGAGCGCGGCGGCCGGAAGCGGCAGCCCCCCGCCGCGTGCGGCAGAGAGGTCGGAGGGGAGCCACGTGCCGGCCGGGATCGCGTCGAGAGCCTCTCCGGCGGCGCGACGCACCGCGCCCTCGAGCCCTAGGGCGGCGATCAGCGGGGCGTCCGTTTCGATCGCGCCGGCGTCCAGACGATAGTCGAACGACAGCCGGATGGTGACGGACGCGCCTTCCCCGGTGCGCCGCTCGAGATCGATGGCGTCGATCCGCACCGAGAGCGGCACGAGACGGACACGTTGGAAAGGCCTCACGAGGTGGAGGCCCGGCCGCAGCACGGAGCCTCCGGCAAACCCCAGGGTCGATGCGGGAACGCGCACCAGGGAGGCCGCGGCGAGACTCGCCGCGACGAGCAGGGCGATGCCGGCGCACAGCATGGTGCGGGTCAAGCGCCGGGAGACCGGACGGGGGAGCGGAGCGCGATTTGTCATGGCACAGAGTATAAGTGAAAAAAAAGCGGCCCTCCTGAGGGGGCCGCCTGATGGAAGCGAACCGCTTGTGCCTGGGCTTCCCGGTCTCTAGAATCCCCAGCGCGCCGACAGACGCCAGGTCCGCGGATTTTGATAGGTGGTCGCCTTCAGGAAATCCGGGTCGGGCACGCCGGCGGTCAGCTCGATATTGTCGTCATAGGTTAGCGGCTCCTGCAGCCCGAGCACGTTGAAGACGTCCAGGCGCATCGTCATGTTCGAACTCTTGCCGAACGTGAACGGATAGCTCACGCCCAGGTCGAGAGTCACGAGATCTGGCGTCCGCCCGAGGTTCCCGCGCTGCACCGGCGTGTAGCTGAACAGGAATGGGTTGCTGACGGCGTTCACATCGGCCAGGGCGGCGGAGAGGCTGCTCGTCTTGGTCAGCGTGCTGCTCGTGTTCCAGTAGGCGTAGATCGGATCGATCCCCGGAATCTCTCCCGAGTTCTGGTAGATCGGGTGCGCCAGAAGAGAGGTTCTCGGCACCCCCGACGTCCAGCTGAAGTTGCCGCCGATCTGCAGCTTGTTGCCGAAGGTGTAGGAGGGGAATACATGTAGCACGTGCGATGCGTCGGCCGGCAGCGGACCCTGGAGGAATTGCCCCGCCATCAAAGGCGAGTTCGGGAAGTCATAGAGCGAGGTGAGGTTCGGGTCGCTCTGACCGTTGTCGTTGCGGAACAACCCCTCGTAGTTGCCGACCAGGCGCGCGAAACGGTAGCTGGCATAGACCGACCAGTTGTCGGTCAGCCGCCTGGTGTAGATCAACTCGAGCGCCTTGTAGCTCCGTTTCGCTTTGGGGAAGGGGAATATCCCGCCTTTCGGAATGTTCCCGGTTCCGGGGTTGGCCAGAACGTAGGGCCCGAACGGCACCGCCGGGTAGGTCGTGCTGGCCGGCGAGCTGGGACTGCCGCCGAACGGATCATACGGATAGTAGTATGGAGCGTTGATTCCGTAGTAATGGTTCTGGAGCTGCTCAATGGCGTTAACCTGAGTATCCTCGAGGACCCGTCCCTGAGTGCGGAAGATCGCCCGCACCTCAAACGAGGAGTTCGGCCCCATCTCGAAGGCGTAGCCACCCGATATCTCGTCCTCGTAAGGGAGCTTGGTGCCTGGGGCGACGCTGGTCGGCTGCACGCCCTGCAGCAAGACCGGGTTGGCCGGCCCGGTCTTCTGCACGGTCAGGGCGCGGTCGCTGAACTGTGCAAAACTGACGCCGACCTCGTTATTGAAGGCACGGATCGCCAGGTCGTTCGGAACTCTCTCATAGTACCGGCCCCAGTTGGCGTACAACCGGCTCTTGCCATTCCCCAGCACGTCCCAGGAGATGCCGACCCGCGGCGCCAGGTTGCCGGCGAAGGTGTACTCGCCGGGAGTGTAGGTCGACGGCGTCGCCTGGAAGCCTCCGGCCGGGTCGGGTGAGAATGGCAGAGTGAAGCTGCCGGACCCCTTGATCATCTCCTCCGACCAGCGAACGCCAAGCTTCAGCGTCAGGCGGGGCAGGACCGAGTAGGTGTCCTGGATGAAGGCCTCCTCCACGGTGGATTTGGTCGGCGGAAGGGCCGGCCCCATCCGGGCGCGCGTGACGCGGAACGTGTTGGCGCCGTCAAAAGCCAGGGTGGGGGTGCCGTTGTTGGCGTTGCGCACGTCGACTACAGCGCCGCCCCGTGTCGGGACGGGAATGGTGAGCGCGCCAGTGGAATCGGGCAAAGAGATTGTGAACGACGGCCCAGTGTTATTGGAGGTGTCCCGATAGGAGATGTCGTCATACTCGACGCCGTACTTGATCTCGTGCTTGCCCAGGATGTTGGTGAGTTTCACCGAATAGGCGAGGTTCTTGTCATCTTGGTCGGAAATGTAGCCGATGCCGCCGGATCGGAGGGTGACAGGCAGGATGCTGAGCGGGACGGGCCCCGTGCCGGGGTCGTAGGAGTTGGCCCCGCGACTGAACTCCTGGACGTTGCGCCGGTCGCGGTAGTAGTACTGATTCAGCTGCGAATTCTCCCGGAAGTATCCGGCGTGCTGACCGACCTGGGCCTCCATGAAGAACTTCGGGGTGAACACCGCGCTCCATTTCAGGACCTGGTTGTTGGCCCCGTAGCGGATGTCGCTGAAGCCGCCGCCCAGGTTCGTGTCCTGGAAGAGCGTGGCGTTGGGCCGCTGCGCGCCGGTGTCGCCATTGGACGGGTCTCCGAACGCCGTCAGCTCGAGGGTATTCTTCGGCGTCATCTGCCATGAGAACTTAACCGCATAGTTCCGATTGTCGCGCTTCTGGTCGAGGGTTCCTCTGGAGGACGGGAAGGCGTTGGTGTCGTAGGTTAGACCGTCCTTGGAGCCGAAGCCGGTGGCCGTAAGTTCGTCGAACGGACCCCCGGTCGCGAGGCCACCATTGAATGCCACCGCCTCTGGGTTGACGCTGCCGGTCTGGGCCTGCTGCGAGGTCGTGGTGTAGACCGGGTTGTAGGCGACGAAGTAGAACAGCTTGTCCTTCACGATCGGCCCGCCGAGAGAGAAGGCGAAGTCGTTCACGTTCTCCTGGACGATGTTCGTCTGCGCCGGCGAGCTCAGATCCGTCTGCACCCGGTTCGATTGCGTGCTGCTGGGACTGGCGTACCAGGCGACGGTCCCTCTCGTCTGGTTCGTCCCCGACTTGACGATGGTGTTGATGATGCCGCCCAGCGCCTGGCCGTACTCCGCCTCGAAGCCGCCGGACTTGATCTGGACTTCTTGGAGGAAGTCGCTGGTCACGCCGGTGCCGAGCGACCCGTAGTTGGTGTTGTACGATCCGATCCCGCCGTACCCGGTGTTGGTGATGTTGACGCCGTCGACGAGGTAGGCGTTTTCCAGCCCCGAGGCGCCCCCGATCGAATAGTTCCCCTTGCCGGTGCCGAGCCCGCTCACCACCCCGGCCGCCACGGCGTAGGTGTCGGTGAACGACCGCCCGAGCGGCACGGAGTTGGCGAACTCGTCGTACCTGATGTTCGTGCCGGTCGAAGTCGCCTTCATGTCGACCAGAGGGGAGGCCGCGGTCACCGTCACCGTCTCGGTCTTCCCGGGCTCGAGGGTGAAGTTGAGGTTGGTCCGCTGCCCGAGGCCAACCGAGACGTTGTTCTGGATGACGGTGTTGAAGCCGCCCGGGGCCTCGACGCGCACCACGTAGGTGCCGGGGCGCAGGAACGGGACGATGAAGTTCCCGTTCACGTCGGTCTCGGCGGTGCGCGTGCCGGACTCGGACGTGGTGATGACCACCGCACCCGCGATCGGCTTGCCCGCCGGATCCTTGACCGTGCCGACGATCGTTCCCGAGGTCACCTCCTGGGCGGTCGTCGGACTCACCAACAGGAGGGTGGCGCACAGTGCGAGAGCCAGGCCCACGAATGTCTTGTTCGTCATCCCGTCCCTCCAGAATCTCAACATCACCGCACCCCCAGTTGAGCGCCGTTTGGCCGCTTTCGACCTTCCGGCTCGCTCCCCTTTTCCACGAGTTACGCGGAATGGCATAGACGCCAAACCGCATTTCCTTAAATCGGATTCAAAGATATTCACGATATTTGAAATAACAAGTGTTTATCAAGAAAATAAATTTACACTATCCGTATAGATAACTATAATAAAATCAAATATATATATTGATAATTATGTAAATAAATCTGCTGAAATCAGGGCGTCATGCACCGGCTTGCAGGGATTTGTGTGGAGACAGGTGGGTCTTGCTGAAGAATTTCTAGGGGGTCAGGAAGGGACGAAGCTCAGAGGCGAGCGAGGCATCGAGGTTCGTGAGGAGGTCAAGCTCCTGCCGCGCCCGGTCGGGCATCCCCGCGGCCTTCAGCGCCAGCACCAGCTGGTAAAGGCTCTTGGCATCGCCAGGATCGAGGGAATGGGCTTTCGCGAAGGCTTCGGCCGCTTCATGAAATCGTGCGGCTGTGCCGAGGGCCATTCCCAGGTCGTAGAAACCCAGCCGCAGGGTCGTGTCGATTTCGGTGGCAGCCCTGAAATCGGCTATGGCCGCCTCGATCCCTCCGATCTTGTAGTGCAGCGCACCGCGCTCGAGGAGAAGACCCGGGAACGGCCCGGAGGTTGCGGCCGCCTCGTTCATCAGCCGTATTGCTTGCTCGGTCTGCTCGACGCGGGTGAGGAGAAGCGCCCGCGCCAGGAGCCCCGCCGGCGTGCCGGCGAAGTCGTTCCAGCGCTCCTGCCGGATCGCCTGCTGCAGATCTAGCCCGGGCTCTCCGTCGCCCTGCTCGATCTCGGCGTCGGTGATTCCGACGGCGACGGCGAAATTCGGGTCGGCCCCGGGAGGCGGCGGCACGATCAACCCGATCAGGCGGTGGCGCTGGTCGAGAAGAAAACCGGCGGGCGCACCGGCTCCGTCCGCGATCCGGACGAACAGCAGATCCACACCGTTCCGCGCCGGTACGCGACGCTCAAGCGTGGCGCGGAAGAGGGTCGATCGGTACCCGCCGGGATTGCGCAGACCAGTAAGTGTATCCCCGGGACGAGGAGTGGACCGGTCGGTGGCCGCTGCGTCTTTGGAGAGCGGATCGAGATCGGCTCCGACATCAAGGGCCTCGGGCTGGCAAGCCCCCAGGCCAGGGACCCGCAGGAGCGCCCGATCCCGGGCCGGCTCCGTCGCGAGCACCTCGGTAACGGCGTACGAACGCCCGCTCGCGTCGTCGCCCTCCGCAAGCGGAGCGACGCTCAAGCGCGTCCAGGGAGAGGGCCCCTGGCGCAAGGCTGATAAAGATGTGAGAAGGACGCCTGGGCGATCGAGGGCCAGGGCGAAGGCCTGCAGCACCGGCCGCCCCTCCAGATCCTCGCCTTCGAGAGTGCAGGCACAGCGCCGCAGCCTTTCCTCGGGAGAGGCATAAACCGTCGAAAGCGCTCCGGCGACGACGAACGCCATGGTCCATCCGAATTGACTGGGGGGCATCGCAAGGGGCTCCGGGTCTCGAAAGCCAGCGCCTTCAGCCGCTCTCCTCGGGTCGGCGCGTGTGAATTGCCGTTAAATTTTAAATTGGCAGGAGATCTACGATCGCTTCGATCGATCGTCAACTTGTTTGTCGGAACATGTGCCTTCTCGAATCACGAGGCTCCTCTGCCGAAGAGGAGAAGAACATCACGCGCGGGGTGCGGGCAGTCGGTTGCTCCAGAGTCGGGCGAAGGAAAGGGCCGAGGTGGCCACGAACCCGGTCTGGAAAAAGAGCAGGAAGGGGATGGCCGAGTGCATGCCGGACCGCAAGGCATAGAGGGTCGCGCAGGCGAAGCAGAGGCCGAAGAGGGTCTCCCCCACCAAGCCATGAATCTGCCGACGGCCGCGATTACGCGTGCCGCGCCAGATCCCGGAAATGCCGCGCAAGCCATGCTTCGGGGTGCGGATAAATTCCGCTCGCCCTCCCCAGAGGGCGCCTGCGAGCGCGCGTCCGTTGTTGAGCGCGAGTCCGATCCCGGGCGAGGTGATAAACGGCAGCCGGCGGAGCGCCGCAGAATCACGACCGGGAGGATCAGCAGCGACAGGAGTAATGATGAAGGCGTCGAGGTCGGCCGGCATCTTCTCTCGGTCGCCGCGGTTTACGCCCGCCACTCGGTCGCCAACGAGTCGATCTTCGGAGTGGTGCACGCTGCGATCGTCCGGATCGATCCCACCCTGGCGCTCAAGCAAGTCCTCGATCTCCTCCGTTCCGGCCTGCCGGGGTCGACCTTCCTGGAGCGGCTCTATCCCTACCTCCATCCCGACGATCTGGCAGGCGCGGTCTGCGCCGCGGCGGCCGTCGCCGGCGCGCTCGTCATCGTTCGCCGGGTGAAAGAGCCGCTGAGGGGTGCCTATCTTCTGACCGGCCGGTGCGTTCTCTCTTATGTCAATCTGGGCGCCCCCTCGCAGGCGGCCGAGCCGTATCTCTGGATCCGCTTCGTCGAGTATCTGCCATTCTTCGCTCTTCTGGCGTGGGACGGCCCCGGCTCCCGCCTCGTTCGGCGCCCCATCGAGTGGTAGACTGATTTTTAAGGAGTACGCGCTCCATGGATCGATCGTATCGGGCGGTCATCACCGGGATCGGTGTCGTGTCGCCCTTCGGGCTCGGGACTGAAAGCTACTGCCGCGGGCTGCGTGAGGGCCGCAGCGCCACGCGGCGGATCGCTCTGTTCGATCCCGGCGAGCTTCCCTGCCAGGTGGCGGGCGAAGTCCCCGGATTTGACCCGGCTGCCTATCTGCCCGAAGAGGACCGTGACCGGGTCGGCAGGGTGGTGCCGATGGCGATCGCCGCGACCACGGAGGCGATGGAGGACGCCGGCCTCGATGCCGAGCGCCTCGCCCCCGAGATGCGCGGCCGGATCGGCGTGCTGCTCGGCAGCGGCGCCGGCGCGATCGACTTCGCGGAGCGGCAGTACGAAGCGTACTACCGCCACGGGATCCGCCGGGTGAACCCGTTCGCGATCTCGTCCTCGGTCGTGGGGATGGTCAGCAGCGAAGTCAGCATCCGCTTCGGCCTCACCGGCCCATCGCACGTGTTCAGCAACGGCTGCACCAGCAGCACCGACGCCCTCGGCTATGCCCTGCGAACCATCCAGCGGGGCGATGCCTCCGTCCTGGTAACAGGGGGAGCGGAGGCTTGCATCACCCGGGGCATGTTGGAGGGCTTCTGCCGCATGCGCGCGGCGGCGATCGGCTGGAACGATCGGCCCCTGCGGGCGTCGCGCCCGTTCAACGCCGATCGCAGCGGCTTCGTGCTGGGCGAAGGGGCGTTCATCCTGGTGCTGGAGGAGTTGGAGCATGCCCGGCGCCGCGGCGTCCGGGCCTACGCCGAGATCGCCGGCTACGCCGCGACCTGCGACGCGCACCATCGGGTGCACATGAGCCCCGCCGGCGAGGAGTCGACGCGCGCCATGCGTCTGGCCCTGGCCTCGGCCGGGGCCGCGCCCGAGGAGGTCGACTACATCAATCTGCACGGCACCGGGACGCCGCAGAACGATCGGGTCGAGACGATGGCGGTCAAGGCGCTCCTCGGTGCGCGCGCCGGGGTGGTGCCGGCGTCGTCGACCAAGTCGATGATCGGGCATCCTCAAGGCGCCTGCGGAGCCGCGGGCGTGGTGGCCACGGCGCTGGGGATGCGGGACGGCTTCCTGCCCCCGACGATCAACTACGAGAGCCCCGACCCGGAGTGCGACCTCGACTACGTGCCGAACGTGGCGCGGGCGGGCTCGCCGCGGCTGGCCCTGTGCAACTGCATCGGCTTCGGATCGAAGAACGCCGCGCTGGTGTTGCGGGCGCTCCCCGCATGAGCGGCGCGGCGGACCCGGGCCGGCCGCACGACGTCGTCGTGGTGGGCGGCGGTCCGGCCGGTTCCACCGTCGGCACGCTTCTGGCCCGCGCCGGCGCGCGGGTTCTGGTGTGCGATGCGGCCATCTTCCCGCGCCACAAGCTGTGCGGCGAGTTCCTGCCGCCGGCGGCGCTGCCACTCTTCGATCGGCTCGGAGTCCGCGACGAGGTCGAGCGGTTGGGGCCGCGCCGGCACGTCGGCATGGCGGTGATCGCGCCTGGCGGCGCCCGCTTTCTGGGGCGCTACGGCGGCAGCACGCCGTGGGGGCTGGCGGTGCGGCGCTTCGATCTCGACGTCGTTCTCCTGGAGCACGCGCGAAACAGCGGCGCCGCGGTCCTGCAAGGAATGAGGGTCACCGATGTCGAGCGCGCCGCCGACGGTCTCTGGGACGTCAGGCTCCGCCCGGCGACGGCCGCGGGCCTGTCGGCGACCGCGGGCGCGGCGCCCGTCGCGGTGCGGGCGCGGGCGATCGTCGGCGCCGACGGCCGGAATTCAATCGTCGCCCGCCGGCTCGGGCTGCGCCGCCGCGATCCGCACCGGCGCTTCGCGGTGATGGGCCACTTCGAAGGCGTGCGCGCTCCCGTCGATCATGGCGAGATGATCATCACGCGCTACGGTTACTGCGGCATCAACCCGCTTCCCGCCGGTCTGGCGAACGTCTGCATCGTCCTCGATCCACGCCGGGAGGGCGCGTTACCAGGGCGCGGCGGTTTGGCGGCGTTGTTTCGCGAGCGGATCGCGGCGCACCCTCTGACCCGGGAGCGGATGGCGGAGGCGCGCCTCGTCGAAGGGCTGTGGGCGACCGGCCCCTTGTCCTGCCGGGCGTCGCGGACCGTCGCCGATGCCGCGCTGCTGGTCGGTGATGCGGCCGGCTTCTTCGACCCCTTCACGGGAGAGGGGATCGCCATGGCCCTGCGCGGCGGGGCGATGGCTGCCGAGGCGCTGCTCGAAGCCCTGCGGAAGGGCGATCTGTCGCGCGCCGCGCTTTTCCCGTACGAAGCCGGCCGCCGGGCCGCCTTCGCCGCCCGGCTGCGGCTCGACCGCGCTTTGCAGAGGATTCTGATCCGGCCGCGCCTGGCCGACTGGTTCGCGGCGCGGCTGCGGCGCGACCCGCGGCTCGCGGATCTTTTGGCGCGCGTCGCCGGAGACACGGCCGATGCGCGACAGATGCTGCAGCCGCGTTTCGCGGCGCGTCTCCTTCTCGGATGAGGCCCGCGCCTTCGTACCTGCTGTTCGTTGCGGCCGCTATCGTGGTGGCGATCGCCGAGCGCGTCTATGCCGCCGCCAACGAGCGGCGCCTGCTTAGGGACGGCGGGGAGGAGGTCGCCCCGTGGGTCTTCCGGCTGATGGCTCCGATCTACACTCTTCTGTTCGTGGCGGCGCCTCTGGAGCAGGCGCTGCGGGGCGGCCTGCCGAAGGCGTCCGTGGTGATGCTGATGGCGGGCCTGTTTCTCGCCGCCAAAGCGCTGAAGCTGTGGGCCGTCCTGCACCTGCGCGATGCCTGGACGATGCGGGTGGTGCTGCCGCGCACGTTCCGGGTGGTGGCCAGCGGCCCCTATCGGTTCATGAGACATCCCAACTATGTCGCGGTCCTCGGCGAGATCGTGGCGCTGCCGCTCGTCGGCGGCGCCTTCATCACGGCTCTCGCCGGCGGCGCGCTGTTCGCGCTGCTCTTGGTCTTCCGGATCAGGAGCGAGGAGCGGGCGCTCTTGACCAGGCCGGAGTATGCGGCGCTGATGGGAGGCAAGCGCCGATTCCTGCCGGGAGGCGGCGGATGAGATCGCGATCGGGCGCGCTGCTTGGTCTCGTCGCGGCCGCCGCGATCGGGGCCGCCCAGCCCGCGGCGCGGTCAATGCCGATCGATTCCGCCCGGAGCGAGCTGCGCTTCACCATCAGCCGCCCCGGAGAGACGATCGACGGCCAGGCGCATGCCTTTTCGGGCGAGGTGCGGTTCGATCCCGGGCATCCTGAAGCAGACGGTTCGGTGACGCTCACGGTGCGCGCCGATTCGCTCGACACCGGCAACCGGGTTCGTGACCATAAGATGCGCGGCAGCCATCTCGAGGTGGAACGTTTCCCGGCGATCGGGTTCCGCTCGACCTCGATCCATTTCTCGGAAGCGGGGGGCGCGGCCCCGGCGGCCGGGGGGATGCCGCGGCGCGCGCTGGTCGAAGGAATCGTCACCCTGCACGGTGTCGACAGGTCCATCCTCTTCCCGGCCATGATCCGTTATGATAACGATTCCCTCGCGGCGGAAGGAGAGTTCGCGATCCGGCTGACCGACCACGCCATCGCGATCCCGCGCTTCCTCTGGATCGTTCTGGATGACGAGGTCAAGGTTCACTTCCGCTTCGTGGCGGCGCCGAGGGCCGGGGCCGCGGCCGGAGAGAGTTCACCGCCCCCGGGATAAGGACCGCAGCGCATGACGCAGGTGTCCGAGACCAGCTGGGCCGACGAGATCGCCGTGGCGATCCTGGCGGCCTCCCCCGGGCCGCACGAGGTCTCGACCGGCATCTCTCCTTCGGGCGAGATCCACATCGGCAACCTGCGCGAGGTGATCACCGCCGATATCGTCACGCGTGCCCTTAGGGAGCGCGGCGCCAAGGTGGTCCTGAACTACGTCGCCGACAACTTCGACCCGCTCCGAAAAGTATACCCCTTCCTCGACGTTGCCTTCTACGAGCCGCAGATCGGCAAGCCGCTGTCGGAATTCCCTTGTCCATGCCGGCGCCACACGAGCTACGCCGATCATTTCCTCCAGCCGTTCCTGAAGTCGCTGGAGCGGCTGCGGATCGAGGTCAAGGTCTATTACGCCGATCAGATGTACAAGTCGGGGCTCCTGGTGCCGCAGATCGTGCAGGCGATGAAGGGCCGCGACGCCATCGCCCGGATCCTGGAGGAGTGCACCGGCCGCAAGGTGGAGCCGGAGTGGAACCCGTTCAATCCGATCTGCGAGTCGTGCGGCCGGATGACCGCCACGGTGGTCACCGGCTTCTCGGAAAAGGCCGCAACGGTTGACTACACCTGCGCCTGCGGCGGCCGGGGCACGGTCAGCATGCGCGGCGGCGGCAAGCTGACCTGGCGGGCCGACTGGCCGGCGCGCTGGGCGCGCCTGCCGGTGACGGTCGAGCCGTTCGGCAAGGACCACGCGACCCGCGGCGGCTCCTACGATACCGGGGCGCGGATCTGCCGCGAGGTTTACAAGGCCGAGCCGCCCTTTCCGGTCACCTACGAGTGGATCTCGTTCAAGGGGAAGGGAGAGCTCAAGAAGAGCAAGGGGATCGTCCTTTCGGTGCACCGAATGCTCGAGGTCGTGCCGCCCGAGGTGCTGCGTTATCTCATGGTGAAGACCCGGCCGATGCGCTCGATCGCCTTCGACCCCGGTTTGCCGCTCTTGTCGCTGGTGGACGAGTTCGATGACGCCGTGGCTGCGGAGCGCGGCAGCCGCGCCCTGCAGCTCAGCGGCGCCGCCGAGTTCACGCCGGTCGGGGTGCCGTTCCGGCACCTGGTGAACGTGGTGCAGATGGCCGATTTCGATCTCGATCAGACGGTCGTGATCCTGCGCCGCAACAATTACCCGGTGAAGGATGTCGACGCCTTGAAGGAGCGGGCGGCGTATGCCATCCGCTGGCTGCAGGAGTTCGCGCCGCCCGAGGTGAAGTTCTCGCTGCAGAGGACGCTCCCCGCCGAGGCGGGCGATCTGCAGCCGGCACAGAAGCGCTTCCTGGCCCGGCTCGCCGAGGCGCTCCGCCCGGGGATGAGCGGCGAGGCGATCCATGCGCTCATCTACGACCTCGCCAAGGAGGTCGGCCTGGACAAGGCGACCGCGGCCTTCGAGGCGATCTACCGGGTGTTCCTGAACCAGACGAAGGGGCCGCGCGCCGGCTGGTTCCTCGCCTTCCTCGACCGGGACTTGGCGCTCGATCGTCTCAAGGCGGCGGGCGCGGCATGAGCCGCCGGGGTGCGGCATGAGCCGTCCGGGCGCGGCGTGAACCGCGCGGGCGTGGAGTGAACCGCGCCAAGGCGGCGGGGATGGTCGCGGCCCTCGCGGGGCTGGCGCTCGCGCCCGCCACGGCGCCGACGCCGGGTCCGCACGCGGGGCTGCGCGTCTCCTACATCGAGTCGTTCACCGGCAAGCGGGCCCCGCTGTTCACCCTGAAGGACCTGCAGGGGAAGATGGTCAAGCTGTCGGCGCTGCGCGGCAAGGTGGTGCTGCTCAACTTCTGGTACTCGACCTGCCTGCCGTGCCGCAACGAGACGCCCGATCTCATCACGCTTCACTCGCAGTACAAGGACGATGGCCTGGTGATCCTCGGGATCAACCTCGATGACGTGATGATCCCGCAGATGCAGGGGCGCGAGCTGACGAAGTTCCTCATGAACTACCCGATCCCCTACCCGGTGCTGAAGGGCGATAAGAAGATCGTCGACGACTACCGGGGGGTGCCGGTGCAGCCGGTCTCCTTCCTGCTTGATCGCGCCGGGATCGTGACGCGGGTCTTCTGGGGCGCCTACCCGGGATCGATCTACGAGCGCGCCGTCCGGCCGCTTCTCGAAGCGCCGGCGCCCGCCGGCCCCGGCGCGTAGACCGCCCTCCTCCAGGCCCGGAACCGCGCCTCGGCCTCGTCGCGGCTCATGCGCGGCCGCACCAGGCGGTTGTCCTCCTCCGCCGCGCCGCGCTCAACCAGCCGGTTCCGCGTGGCGCCGGCGCCAATGGCGCGCGGGCCGGCGCTGCCGGCGCGCTCGCCGGCGCTCGCCAGCAGGGCGGCACCTTCCGCCGTGGCGTCGGGTGATTCGCGCACCCGCAGCGCCCGGCCCAGCAGATCGGCCTGGGTCTGCAATAACGTCCGGCAGCGGGTCAGGCCGCCCGAGACCAGGATCGGGGCCAGGCCCGATCCGGCTCGCCGGGCGATTTCGACACAGCGGCAGGCGATCGATTCGACCACCGCCCGCAGCAGATCGCGGGGCGCGGCGCCGCGCAGGTCGCCGTGGAAGCCGGGGCGCGCGGCGGCGTCCCAGTGCGGCGCCCCCAGACCCGACACGGCGGGCAGGAAGTGGACCGCTCGCGGGCGGCCATCGTCGGGTCCGAGGAAGCGGTCAAGCGCCCTGATCGGCACCCGCAGTCCGAGGCGCCTCTCAGCCCAGTCGATCGCGGTGCCAGCCGCGTTCACCGTGCCCTCGAGCGCGTAGCGGGTCGCCGGCGCTCGAGGCGAGCCGGACACGCCCCACGAAGCGACGAGGGTGGTCAAAAGGCCGGCCGCGCGTCCCGGCTCGGCGCCGATCTCGCGCAGCAGGAAGGCTCCCGATCCGTAATTGATCACCGTCTCGCCGCCGAACCGGCCGCCGAGACCGGGGAACGCCGCCTGCTGGTCGCCGGTCACGACGCACAGACGTGGCTCTCCCGGCGCGCCTCTCAACACCACCCCGGCCGACAGGATGGTCGGCACCAGGGCCGGCAGGATGGGAGCCTGAAGCAGCGACTCGAGACCGAAAAGCCGGAACAGGTCGGGGTCCCATGAAAGTGACGCGAGGTCGACGAGCGCAGTGCGCTGCGCGTTCGCATGATCGATGGCGTAGACGGCGCCCCGGCTCAGACGCCAGACGAGGAAGGTACCGAGGGTGCCCCAGAGGGCGCGGCCGCTCTCCACCCGCCGCCGCAGCGCCGGCCGGCGGGCGAGCGCCCAGCCGATCTTCGCCGCCGAGTAATGCGGGCTCAGGCGCAATCCCGTGCGCTCGGCGACCCAGCCGCCGGCGCCGCCGCGCTCCAGGGCGGCGACGTGACGCGCGCCCCGCAGGTCCTGCCAGGAGAAAGCGGGGGTCAGGGGCCGGCCGTGATCGCGATCCCAGAAGAGAACCGTCGAGCGCTGCGTCGCGATCCCGAGCGCCGCGCCGACGTCCGCGCCCGCGCTCCGCCCGCCGGCGCGGCGAAACGCCTCGAGGACCGCCTGCAGGATCTCCTCGCCGTCATGCTCGACATGGCCGCCGGCGCTGCGCCGCGTGGCGATACGACGGCGCGCCATCGTCCGCTCCCCCCGGTTGCCGAGCCGCAGCAGCTTCACGCTCGAAGATCCGACGTCGAGGCCGAGGATCATGAGCGGCATTCTACTCGACCACCACGAGGTGCCCTCTTCCCTCCGCGACCGCCATCGGCTATACCTGTGCGCCGGGGTTCACCCCGAACGCCAGGAGGAGATCGAGCCATGCGAGCCGACACATCGTACCCGCGCCGCAAACAGATGATGCGTGTGGCGAGCCGATGAAGCAGCCGAGGGCCGCGGTGGCGATCGCGCTCGCGGCGCTCGTTCTGCTTTTCGGCGGGCTCGGCCGCGCCGACCTGTTCAATCCCGACGAGCCGCGCGAAGCGGAGATCGCGCGTGAGATGCTGGCCTCGGGCGATTCCGTGGTGCCGCACCTTAACGGCGAGCCGTTCCTCGAGAAGCCGCCGCTGTTCTACTGGCTGGTGGTCCCGGCTTACCGGATGGCGGGAGGCCCGGGAGAGCTGGCGGCCCGGCTCGTGCCGGCTCTCACCGGGTGGCTCGTCATCCTCCTGGTCCTCATCCTGGGCGCCGATCTCGTGGGTGCGGCGGCGGCGCGGGTGGCGGCGGTCATTCTGATGACCTCGCAGCAGTTCTTCTGGACCGCCCGGCGCTGCATGATCGACATGCCGCTCACCCTGGCGGTCCTGCTCGCCTGCCTGGCGTTGCACCGCGCTCTGGCGGATCGATCCGGGCGCCGGCGGGCGCGGCTCGCCTGGCTGGCGGCCGGCAGCCTGGCCACCGGCGCCGCCATCCTCTTGAAGGGGGCGATCGGCGCCGGCATTCCGGCGCTCGCCCTGATCGGCTTTTTGGCGGCGCGCCGCGATCGGCGCGGGCTCGTCCGCCTCGCCGCGGCGGTGATCGTCGCCTTCGTGCCGATCGCTCTCTGGGTGGGGCGCCTGCACGAGCGCCTCGGCGCGGCCGGCGTGCGGGAGTTCGTTTGGGTCAACAACGTCCTGCGTTTCACCGGCGGCGCGGCGAAGGGACACGCGCAGCCCTTCTATTACTACCTGCCGACGCTGCTCGCCGAAATGGCGCCCTGGAGCATCCTTTTGCCGTTCGCGGTGGCGGCGGCCTGGGGCGCGGCGCGGGAGCGGCGCGAGTCGATCCGCTTCCTTCTGGTCTGGCTGCTCCTGCCGGTCGTGGTTCTGTCGCTGGCCAGCACCAAGCGAGGCGTCTATCTGCTGCCGATCTATCCGGCGGCGGCGTTGCTGGTCGGCTGGTGGATCGACCGGGTCGCGGGCGCCGCACCGGGCCGTCTCGTTCCGGGGCAGCCGGCGCTCTCCCGCTCCGCGCGCCCGGCTCTGGCGATCTTCCTGGGAGCGAGCGTTCTCGTCACCGCCTTGCTGCCGGCCGCCCTCGGGCTCGCGCGGCCGGACGGTCGCCTCGGTGTCGCGTTCGCCATCGCGCTGCCGCCGACACTGGCATTTCTCGGCTATGGGACTCTGCGTTCGGGCCGCGCCGGTCGGCTGGCGCTCCTGGCGGGCGGCGCGCTCGGGATGGTCACGCTCGGTCTCGCCCTCGCCGTCGTGCCCGAGGTGGTGAATGGAGTCAGCAGCCCGCGCCCGGCGGCGACCTTCATGAATCGTCTGGCCGGGGCCGGCGACCATGTCGCCCTGTACCGTTTCAAGGAAGGGGCCTTGGGAGGCACCCTCTTCTACGCTCGCGGCACCTTCCCGAATCTGGCTGCGCCGGAGGACCTGCGTCGCCATCTGGAAGCGGGAGGCGTGGCCGGGCCGGGCCCGCGGTCCGTCGCTCTGATGCGCGAGGCGATCTACCTGGAGGACGCGCCGCGCCTGGGGATCGCGACGACGGTCGTCAGGCGCTTCGGACCGCCAGCGGCGAACCCGGCTCCGTCGCCGGCCCACGCCGGCCTCGGCTCGCTTCTGGCCGCGACCGGGGATGCGATGGTCGTGGTCGTTGCGGAATCGCCGCGCTGATCCGTCATCGGCTCGCCTGCCCCCTCGAGGCTCCCGTCCCGGCAGACTGTCCTCCCGGCAGGCTCCCGTCTCGGCGGGCTCCTAGCCGGAGGGGAATGGCGGCCGCCCCGCGGGAGGAGTAGCCGGGGCGGCCGCCGCACTGTGGGGAGGGGACGACGCCCCCGGGGCGCCCGCCCCCAGGTTTCCCGAGGGCGCCGGCCCCTCCCCCCAGATCACGCATCTCCTGAATTCGCTCATGCTCACCGGCCTATTGAGCAAGGGGAGTGCCACCCCGGCATGGTCCGCGCCGCGGCGCGACCCGGCGGGGGCAAGTGCCGGCCCATCAAGACGTTCGGCGTGGGGGTGGGAGCGCGGCCGGTGCGACCGCCTGAAGCGCTGCGTGTCCGCGGACGGACGGACGATCCGGACGGACGGTCCGGCTCGGTCACCGCGGGAGCACGGGACTTCTCGTTGTCGAGGCGACCGGTTGGTGGTAACGTTCCGGCCAGATCATGAACCGCAGAAAGATCCTCATCCATAGAAAAAACCTGCCTCGATCCCTTGCGGGCCGCGGCCTCGCCGCGGGGATCGCGGTTCTGCTGCTCCTCGTCCCGGGCCGGGTCGGGGCCGACTACGTCAACTTCGAGGCGTCGCAGGTCCACCCGATCGCGCTGACGCCGTCCGGCGCGCGGCTCCTGGCGGTCAACACTCCCGATGCGACTCTCGAAGTCTTCGCGGTCGCGACCGACGGCAGCCTGAGATCTCAGGCGACCATTCCGGTCGGGCTCGAGCCGGTGACCGTGAAGGCGCGCACCGATTCGGAGGCCTGGGTGGTCAACCATCTCTCCGACAGCGTCAGCATCGTCGACCTGGTCCTGGGCACCACGATCCGGACCCTCCCGGTCGGCGACGAGCCGACCGACGTCGTGTTCGCGGCCGGCAAGGCGTTCGTCGCGGTCTCGCAGGAAGACGCCGTCAAGGTCTTCGATCTCTCGCGGCTCGATCTGCCGCCGCAGAAGATCGACCTGTTCGGAGTGCGCACCCGGGCGCTGGCGGTCTCCCGCGACGGCAGCAAGGTCTACGCCGTGGTGCGCGACTCGGGGAACCAGACGTCGGTCATCAACGCCAACGTGATCCTGAACAACACCGGACTGAACCTGACCCGTCTCGGACAGCTCGGCCTCAACAACACCGCCTGCTCCGGCGCCCATCCGCCCACCCCGCCGCTGCCCACCGGCATCACGCGCAACCCGGCCCTGATCGATCCGCCCGACGGGGTTCCCAAAGTCGGGCTGATCGTGAAGTGGGACGCCGCGACCGGCGCCTGGAGGGACGACGCCGCGCAGGATTGGACCAACTGCCTGCCGCTCCGTCTGCCGGATCACGACCTGTTCATCATCAATCCGGGGAACGCGACCACCCCCGCGACGCTCGCGGGCCAGGTCGATCATCTCGGAACGACGCTGTTCGACGTTTCGGTCAATCCTGCCAACGATCGGGTCTACGTCCCGAACACCGAGGCCCGGAACCCGGTGCGCTTCGAGCACCCGCTCGGAGTCCTGGGGCATATGGTCGACAACCGGCTCTCGGTCGTCGATCCGGCGCGGGGGAATGCGGTCACGCCGATCGATCTCAATACCCACATCGACCGGGCGAGCGACCCGGCGACCAACATCCTCGAGCGCCAGGCGAGCCTCTCGCAGCCGGGCATGATGGCCTGGAACGGCGCCGGCACCGTCGCCTATCTGACCGCCATCGGCTCGCGCAAGCTCTTCCGGGTGGACGGGGCGTGTCTGTCGGGTCCCTGTATCTTCGGGGCGAACCGGGCCCTGCCCGACTCCGTCGAAGTGGGGGAGGGGCCGACCGGCGTCGCGTTGAATGAGAGCGCCAACCGCCTCTACGTCCTGAACCGGTTTTCCAACTCGGTCGCCCTGGTCAACGCCGCGACGCTCACGAAGATCGGCGAGCTGGCGCTCCACGACCCGAGCTCGCCGACCATCCGCAATGGCCGGCATTTCCTCTACGACGGCATCGACACCTCGGGACACGGCGACGCCGCCTGCTCCTCCTGCCACATCTCGGGAGACAAGGACGGCCTGGCCTGGGATCTGGGGAACCCGGAGGGGAGCTTCGCCAAGTACGGCACCCCCGGGGACAACGTCCGCTTCATCGTTCCCTTCAACAATCAACCGCTGACCTGCAACCCGGCGGTCTGCGCCTCCCACGCCGGCTTCGATCCCCAGAAGGGACCGATGACGACGCAGACGCTGCGCGGCATGCTCGAGCCGCTGCACTGGCGCGGCGACCGCGGCACCATGAACGCTTTCAACAAGGCGTTCGTCGGCCTGATGGGGACCAGGGACATCGGTCCCATCAACGGCGAGCCGGCCGGCCTGACGGCCGATCAGATGGAGCTGTTCCGGCAGTTCGCGCTCGGAATGACCCTGCCGCCGAACCCGTTCCGCAATCCCGACGACACCCTGCCGGACGCCAACCTCACCGTCCCGGGGAACCCGTTTGTCGGCAACCCGACGGCGGGGCAGACCCTCTTCCTGACCGGCCAGACCGACGCCGGGCAGTCGTGCAGCGCCTGCCACGCCCTGCCGTTCGGCACCGCCGGGGGCAAATTGGGCGGCATCAATCCCGGCGATCCCGCACTCGCCAGGGCGGCGCTGTTCAATGGCAACGCCGACGGCTCGCCGCACAGCGATCTCAAGGTGCCGCACAATCGCAACATGTACACCAAGTTCGGCCCGCTCTTCGGCACCTCGGCCGCTCCCAGGGAAAACAAGAGCGGCTTCGGATTCACCCACGACGGGTCGATCCCCGACCTGGGAACCTTCCTGTCGGCCGGCGTCTTCACGCTGACGCCGCAGCAGGTGCGCGACCTGACCCTCTTCATGATGTTCTTTCCGGGCGGAGTGAGGCCCTCGGTCGGGCAGAATCTCACCCTGCCGGCCGGCGCGCCGCCGACCGGGACGCCGGCCCAGGAGAACCTGCTCGCCGCCTTGATCCGGGTCGGCAACCTGGCCGACGCCGGCCGTCATTGCGAGCTGGTCGCTTCGGCTTCGAGCGGCGGGCGTCTGCGGAGCTTTTACCTGAACGGCGGAATCGGCGCGGGGGGACTGTTCACGACCGACGTCGCGGGGGAAGCGCAGGTGGCGACGGCCGATCTGCGGCAGAGCGCAGGGGGCCCCGTCACCTTCCTCTGCGCGACCATCGGCTCGGGGATCCGCCTGGGCGCCGACCGCGACCTCGATACCCACCTGAATGGCGACGACTGCGCCGCCGGGGACGCCGGGTCGTTCGCATCGGCGAGCGAGGCCACCAACCTCGCCGTGGCCGCGCTGCCGGGGACCACTCTCTCGTGGGACGATCAGTCGGCAGCGGCCGGCCCGGGGATCCTGTACGACGTCGCGGGCGGCGATGTCGCGTCGCTCCGGAGCGGCGGCGTCGGCACGGCGGCCGCCTGCGTGACCGGCGGCCTCGCGGCGCCGGCCTACGCCGACGCGCGGCCCGATCCTCCGTCGGGAAAGGCCAACTTCTATCTCAGCCGCGGCCGCAACGCCTGCGGCGCCGCGACCTTCGGCGCCGGCGGCGGCGCCGACGGCCTCAGTTGCGGCGGGCCCTAGATCCGGGCCTAGGGCAGGCGCTCGATCCTTCGGCGGATGTCATCCGGCAGGCAGCCCTCGATCAAGGCGACCTTGTCCCGGCTGGTGAGACCGGCGACGATCCGGATGCGCGACGCGGGCAGGTCGAAGCTCTCCGCCAGCAGTCGCAGAACCGCTTCATTGGCCTGGCTCCGTTCGGGAGGAGAAGTCACCGTCATTTTGAGGGCCGTCCCATGCGGCCCGACGATGCGGCTCTGTCGTGCCCTCGGCTTCACCCGCAGGCGCAGCCGGCAACCGGCCTGGGACGCGATCAACTCCAGTCCCTTCGTCTCCATCGGGGCATGTTCTATCCGATTGCCCCGGCGGCGGCAACCCGGTAGAATGGCCCCGGCCGTGCGAAGCGATCTCCGTGCCGAAAAGGAGACTCATGAGGGACGCCAGGAGGGAAGCGAAGGATCGGACGACGCTTGGCGGCCGGAGGATGGCCCTCGTGATCTTGACGCTTGGACTGATGACGCTTCCGGCCTGCTCCAAGAACGATAATACGACCCTGGTGAACACCGGCCTCGGCTGTGGCCTGGTCCGCCGCGAGTTGACCGGCACCTGGCAGGTCAGCTTCACTACGAATTCGGTCGTGACCGCCAACTGCGCCCCCGTGAGCTTCAATGGCATGCCGATCTCCGTCAATTCGACGTCCAAGAACTACAGCATCGATCAGGCCTTCGGCAGCGACACCGCGGCGGCCTTCCAGGTGACGGGAGACGGGTCCTCCTCCGACCCGGTCAACCCCGAGTTGATCGGCAGCGTGCAGGCCGACTCCTGCCTGGCGCTGTTCCGCGTCTGGGATTCGAGCGATATGGCGTATATCCAGTGCATCGGCACCTTCGACAGGCCGTCGGGGACGATCGCCGGCTCGTGCGATTCGGCCGACATCGACAACCCGGTCGGAGGCTCGATCGAGGCCACCTGCGATCTCAGCTCCCTCATCCTCGTCTCGGTCGCCGTCTTCTGACGGAGCGGGAGGGTCTCGTGGCGCCGGCCGAAATCAAGCTGAAGATCGAGCGCGGCATCCCGGGCGCGGAGGCGCGGGTC
Source organism: Acidobacteriota bacterium (assembly GCA_041486695.1). Taxonomy (GTDB): domain Bacteria; phylum Acidobacteriota; class Polarisedimenticolia; order Gp22-AA2; family Gp22-AA2; genus JBGPLZ01. The sequence goes on from JBGPLZ010000027.1 coordinate 28,783, forward strand.
GAGGGGGCGGAGGCGCACTACAGCGCCGTGGTGATCGCTTCGGCCTTCGAAGGCAAGAGCCGCGTCGAGCAACACCAGATGATCTACGGCCTGTTCCGGGAGGAGATGGCCAACCAGACGATTCACGCCCTGGCGCTCAAGACGGCGACCCCGTCCGAATGGGAGCGCGAATCGGGGCGATAGGAGCCGCTCCGGAGACTCCGGCGGCCCCTTTATAAGGAGACCGACGATGTCCGACGACCTGCTCGACCAGATCAAGAAAGAGATCGCCGCCAACGAGATCGTGCTCTACACCAAGGGGACCAAGGAGATGCCGATGTGCGGCTTCTCCGCCCGCACCATCGCGGTGTTCAAAGAGATTGGCCGGCCGTTCAAGACGGTCGATATCCTGGCCGACCCGCGGATCAGGCAGACCCTCTCCGCCTACAGCAACTGGCCGACGGTCCCCCAGATCTTCATCAAGGGAAAGTTCGTCGGCGGCTGTGACATCGTGACCGAGATGCACCAGAAGGGCGAGCTCCAGCCCTTGGTCGAGGCAGCCTTCAGCAAGAAATAGCCGCCGGCCTTTCCTCCGGATTCCCCCCTGGGGGTGGCGCGCCTCCCCTCGCAGGCCTAAATTGCGGGTGGGGGCCTCTTTCCCTCTCGGTGCGGCTCCCGGGGGATCGCCTATTTCGACTCCGTCGGAGTACGCCAAGCGAGCCAAGCAGTCGGCCCGGGCCGGTGACTACTCCCAGGCCGGCGACTTCTACCGGCTGGCGGGCGACTGGAAGCGCGCCAACGCGATGTACCTCGAGGGCGGGCATTTCGATCTGGCCGCCCGCCTGGCGGAGGAGATGGGCGACCTGCCCTCCGCCTCGCTTCACTATCTCAAGGCCGGCGACCTGAAGGCGGCGGGCGAGATCGAGCTGCGGCTCGAGAATCGCGACAAAGCGGCCTACATGTTCATGCGCGCGGGGGAGCACGCCCGCTCGGCGGAGCTTCTCGAGGATCTCGGCAAGTTCAAGGAAGCGGCAGTTCAGTGCCACAAGGCCGGGTACCCGGAGAAGGGGGCCCTCCTGTTCGTGAAGGCCGGGCTGCATCTCGAAGCGGCGCACGCCTTCGAGACTCTGATCGCCGCGGCCGGGAAGGAGGATGCGGCAGGGTTCCGACCCGAATCGGAGCGCGCCAGCCTCCTCAAGTACCACCGGTTCTGCGGCGAGCTTTACCTCAAGATCGACCAGGGGAAGAAAGCGGCCCCCCACTTCGAGGCGGCCCTTCTCCCCGAGCAGGCGGCCGAAGCCTGGCAGCGGGCCGGGCAGCCGGAAAAGGCGGCCGATCTTCTCTTGCGTCTGCAGAAGCCGGAGGCGGCATTGGCCGTCCTGCGCGCCTCGGGCAAGGACATCTCCTCCCTCGCGCCGGCCGTCCAGGCCGAGATCCTGGCGCGCCAGGGGAAACATCGCGAGGCCGCCGAGGTGTTCGAGAAGGCGGGCAATCTGTTTCGGGCCGCGGAGTCATGGAAAGCGGCGGGCGAACTGCACAAGGCGGCCCGGCTCTATGAGCAGGAGGGCGAGACCGACCAGGCGACGAGCCTCTACGTCCGTTGCGGCCAGCACGGGGAGGCGGCGCGGATCTTCGAGGCCGCCCGCGACTTCAAGAACGCGGCCGAGCTGTACCGCAAGTCGGGGCGCCTCGAGGATGCCGCCCGCGTCTACCTGAAAGCGGATGACCCGGTCGCCGCGGCCCGGATCCACTACGAGCAGAAAAACTTCGACGCCTGTATCAAGGCGCTCCAGCAGGTTACTCCAGAAGACAAAGAATACCGCAAGGCGTCGTTTCTCCTGGGGCGCATCTTCGCCGAGCAGGGGTTGCAGACGCTCGCGGTCGACAAGTTCGTGGCGGCGATCGACGGCGCCGAGGTGGACGACGACACCGTGCTGATCTACTACTCTCTCGCCCTGGCGCACGAAGGGAACATGCGGCCGCGCGAGGCGCTGCGGGTCTATCAGAAGATCCTGTCGCACGACTACGGCTACAAGGATGTTCTAGCGCGGATGCGGGCGATCGAGAGCCAGCCGATGGCCACCCTCGGCGCGCGCGGCGGAGCGCCGTCGGCGGCGGCCGAGAGCGGCTGGTCCGAGCCGGGCCGTTACCGGGTGGAGCGCTCGCTCGGCACCGGGAAGCTGGGCGAGGTGTTCCGCGGCATCGACACGGCCCTCGGCAGGCCGGTGGCGATTCGCCGGCTGAGCGAGGGGCCGGGTGAGGCGGGGAAGGCGGATCGCTTCCTCAAAGAAGCCGCCGGCACCGCCCGCCTCAGCCACCCGCAGATCATCACGACCTACGACACCGGGGCGGACGACCAGGGGAAGTTCATCGTGACCGCCCTCGCGGAGGGCAAGCCCCTACGCGCGCACCTCGAAGGGAAGGTGCGCTTCGAGGTGAATCGGATCGTCGACATCGGCCGGCAGATTTTGGACGGGCTCGACCACGCGCACGGCCGCGGCATCCTGCACCGCAATCTGCGGCCGGAGAACATCTTCCTGACGGACGACGACAAGGTCGCCGTGTCCGATTTCGGCCTGGCCTGCAGGCTCTCCGATCTCACGGCGCAGGAACTGGGCGACGGGCCGCAGATCCGCTACACGCCCCCCGAGATGCTCCTGAAGGAGAAGGTCGACGAGCGCACCGATCTCTACCAGTTCGGAGTCGTCCTGTATGAGATGGCGCTCGGCCGCCCGCCCTTCACCGGCAAGGAGGTCGGCCACCAGCAAGTCCACGCTCCCGTGCCGCTGCCCGGTCCCGGCGAGCGCCCGTTGCCGGAGTTCCTCAAGGCGGTGATCCTGCGCTGCCTGGACAAGGACAAGGAGCGCCGCTATCCGAACGCCCGGGCCGTTCTCGACGACCTGAAGCTCAAGGAGGTCGTGCCGGGCATGGTGGTGGCGGACCGCTACGAGGTCCTGGCGGAGGTGGCGCGCGGCGGCATGGGGATGGTGTTCCGGGGGCGCGACATCGAGCTGGACGAGACGGTGGCGCTCAAGTTCCTGTCGGGAGAGATCGACCCCGAGCTGATCGCCCGCTTCGTCCAGGAGATCAAGGCGGCGCGCAGCGTCATCCACCCGAACGTCGTGCGCGTCTACACGCTGGAGAAATGGCGCGAGCACCGCTTCATCGTCATGGAGTACATCGACGGCGTGCCGCTGCCGCGCCATCTGCAGCGGACGCCGCTCCCGACCCGCTCCGACCGTCTGCGGCTGGCGCTGCAGATGGCCGCCGCCCTCGGGGCGGCCCACGATAAAGGGATCATCCACCGCGACGTCAAGCCGGACAACATCCTGGTGACCGCGGCCGGAGAAGCGAAGGTCCTCGACTTCGGCATCGCCCGCCCGGAACAGGCCGGCCACACGCTCACCTCGACCGGAACGGTCCTCGGCTCGCCGATGTACATGTCGCCGGAGCAGATCCAGGCCCAGCAGCTCGACCGGCGCACCGACATCTACTCGCTCGGTGCGGTGCTCTATTTTCTGTTCACCGGCGTCGAGCCGTTCGCCGGCAAGGACCTGCAGGAGATCCTGATGAAGCACATGCGCGCCCGGCCGCGCCCGCCCCACGAACTCGATCCTTCCATCCCGCGTCCGCTCTCCGACCTGATCCTGCGCGCCCTCGAGCCCGACCGCGACCGACGCATCCAGTCGATCGACGACTTGAGCGCCGGGCTGGCCGGCATGGCTCAAGTCAGCGCCGCCTGAGGCGCGGAGTGTTGCCCTCGCCGGGCACGGGTCCGGCTCGCTGCGCGAGCCTCCCCTCGGTTCGCCTCGCTCCCACCCACCGCGCTGTGAAGCGCGCGGCGGGGCCCCGGTCGCTCGGTCTCA
>JBGPLZ010000028.1:0-32403 GCA_041486695.1 Acidobacteriota bacterium
GTCAATACCGGGGCGCAGATAGGCAGCCTCATCACGACCGTCGGGGCCCAGGACATCGCGGCGCAGGCCCTGTCCGCGGAGGATCGCAACACCGTGATGCTGCTCGAGGACCCCGAGTTCGATCTCGGCACCATCGTCGGCAAGGTGTTCGACGACAAGGACGGCAACGGCGTGCAGGGGATCGGCGAGAAGGGGATCGGCGGCGTGATGGTCGCCATGGAGGACGGGGTTTACGCCCTGACCGATGGCAACGGCATGTACCACATCGCCGCGGCGCGCCCCGGGAACCGGCTGGTGAAGATCAACACACACACCCTGCCGCCGAACGACGGGCTGACCCTCCCCGAGGCGCAGACGATCACCCTGACCCCGGGCCTCCTGGCCAAGGTCAACTTCGGCGCGCGCCTGCGGCCGCAGGTCACCATCCGCCAGGGGAATCCCGGCACGTTCGGCGTCGCGGTGCAGAGCGAGAAGGTGGAGGCGCAGGCCGAGGTCGTCGGCAACCTCGAAGACATGACCGCGGTGGTCAATGGCGTTCAGGCGCGGCTGCCGAAGGCGCGCGTCAAGATGGACGTCATGAGCCTGGAGAGAAACCTAAGGATCCTGAATGGCAAGCTGGAGAAGCCGGCGACCTTCCAGCTCGCCTACCCGGTCGATCGTCCGCTGCGCGAGTGGACCTTCGAGATCTTCGACAGCCAGATGCGGCGGGTGCGCGGCTTCCGGGGCAACGACCTCAAGACGAAACAGATCGTCTGGGACGGCAAGGACGCCAAGGGCGCCCTGGTCCCGGGCGGCGCCATCTACCAATATCAGCTGAGCATCGAGTTCACCGACGGGTCGCTGTCGAAGAGCCCGCTGCGGATGTTCGGCGTCAACCGCACCAACGCCATCTCCTTCGAGCTGACCGGCGCCTCCTTCGAGACCAACACGGCCATTCTCAACGCCTCGGCCGCCCCGGTGCTGAACGAGGTCGTCGCGACTCTCAAGAAGTACCCCGACGAGAAGATCGTCGTGCGCGGGCATACCGACAGCACCGGGACCGCCGACTGGAACGCCAAGCTCTCGTTCATGAGGGCGGACGCGGTCAAGACCTACCTCGTCTCCTCCGGGATCGAGGCGGAGCGGCTGATCGTCGAGGGGGCGGGCGCGGCCATGCCGGTGGCTCCGAACACCACGGCCGGCGGCCGGGCCCGGAACCGCCGCGTTGAGATCAAGGCGCAGCTCGAGGACACCGAGCGGGCGCGCACCTGGGAGAACGCCGGGAACGCGGGCGCGCAACAGGTCATCGTGAACGGGCAGACGGTCCCGACGGCCGAGGATGGCTCGTTCCGCACCGTGGTCGACCCGATCAAGGACCAGGGCCGCGTCTACGTCGGCATCCGCACCGACGACGGCGGCCTCGCGGCGGCGACCGTGAAGCTCCCGACGATCTCGGTGCTCGAGCCGACCACCGACGTCAAGCTGGAGATCGGCAAGCGCGAGGATGTCATCAAGCTGATGCAACCGCAGCCGGGCAAGGACGGGGTCCGGTATCCGACCGTCAACATCCCGCTGCGCGGCCGGACCGAGCCCGGAAACCAGGTCGTCGTGGATGGCGATCCGGTCGAGGTCCATCCGAACGGGATCTTCGAGACCAAGCTGCCGCTGGCGGTGGGCGAGAATACCTTCGGCGTGGTGGCGGTCGCGCCCAACGGCTACACCAGCCTGGTCAACCTGGCGGTGAACCTGACCGGCGTCGACAAGAAGCTCGACCTGATCACCGTGCGCAAGCCGGTGCCGCAGTTCTCGGTCGAGCTGCCGCCGCGCGGCGCGGTGTTGTCGAGCCCGAACCTGTTCGTGCGCGGCACCGCGCCGAAGAACGCCGACGTGACGATCAACCACTGGCGCATCCCGGTGAACACGAACGGCACGTTCGCCGGCACGGTGCGCCTGCCGGAAGGCCCCTCGGTTCTCGAGGTCGTGGTGTCGACCCCCGGCAGCAGCGAAGGGCGGATCGGCGTCCCGGTGAGCGTGCAGAGCAACTACTTCTTCATGGCCGCCCTGGGCGATGCCACGGTCAACAAGATCACGACAACCGGGAACGTCCCCGACAAGTTCAGGGACGATCTCTACGTCGACGGTCGGATCGCCCTGTACCTGAAGGGCCGCATCCAGGGCAAGTACCTGATCACCGCCGGCCTCGACACCGGCGATGGCCGCCTGAATGAGATCGGCTCGCGCCTGAACGATCGCAACAACGATCAGTTCTACCGCAATCTCGATCCGGACGCCTTCTACCCCGTCTACGGCGATGGCAGCCGCACGATCCAGGACATCAACAGTCAGGGGCGCTTCTACGTCCTGGTCGAGGCGCCCTACGGCTCGGCGGAGTGGGGCAACTTCAACTCCGGGATCACCGGCAACGAGTTCTCCTCGTTCAATCGCACCCTGTACGGTGGCAAGGCGACCTATAAGAGCCTGACACGCGGCAAGGATGGCGAGCCGCTCGGCACTGCGATCGTGTTCGCCGCCTTCCCCGAGACCCTCGCCGCGCACGACGAGTTCTCGGGCACGGGGGGCTCGCTCTATTTCCTCAGGAACAAAGGGGTTATTCAGGGATCTGAAAAGGTGCGCCTGGAGGTCCGGGACAAGATCACCAACATCCCGGTTGCGAACGTAACCCGCAGGAATTACGTTGATTACGAGATTGACTACGCCCAGGGGCGGCTGCTGTTCCGCACCCCCGTCGCGTCGGTGGCCGATAGCACGACACTGATCAGCGATGGGCTGCTGAACGGCAACCCGGTCTTCGTCGTGGTCGACTACGAGTACGACAGCAGCTCGACCGCGTCGCTCAACGACACCACCTACGGCGCGCGAGTGAAGGAGACGGTTGGCGGACATGTCACGGTCGGGGCGACCTACGTTCAGGAACAACGCTCGACCGGGACCTACACCCTGCAGGGAGGCGACGTGACGCTGCGGGCCGGGGCTGCGACGCAGTTGACGGCGGAATTCAGCCAGAGCGTCAACGAAGCGCTCGGTCAGTGGACCTCCGGCGACGGCGGCCTGTCGTTCCAGCAGAAGAGCGTGGCGGCCTCCAGCCAGGCGGCGCAGGCCTATCGCTTCGAGGTCGCCACCGGCGGCGGCCCGGCGCGTCTCACCGGCTACCTGCGGCACATCGACTCCGGCTTCTCCTCCTCGTACGCGGCCGGTGTGAATCAGACCGACCAGCTCGGTGCGACCCTTGCCCTGGCGATGGGCAAGAATGCGTCGCTGAAGCTCCTGGTCGACAGCCTGGAGACGACCGGCGTGTCGACCGTGCGCACCGGCACGCTGCAATACCAGCAGCGGATCGGGAAGTTCGGATGGACGACGGAGGGACGCTACCGCGAGGTCGACAACCTCACCTCGCCGGATACGGCCGAAGGGATCGGGGCGATGCGCTTCGACTTCCACGTGACCCCGAAGCTCGACCTGTTCGCCCGCTATCAGGATGACTTCCTGCAAGACGTCAAGGGCGCCGCGGCCGTCCCGACCGGTCTGAAGCGACAGACCACGGTCGGCGTCGAGGCGCAGGTCAGCCCGAAGATCAGCGCCAGGGCCGAGCTGACCGCGGCGGAGAACGGCGACGCGGCCCTGGTCGGCTTGACCAGCAAGGTCAACGAGAAGACGACGCTGTACGGCACCTACGCCATGTCGCCCGACCAGACCGGCACGACGACCGGCGCGCTGACGATGGGCGCGACCACCGCGGTCACCGATCGGACCCGCCTGTACACCGAGGAACAGTTCAAGACGAATCAGCGCGAGGCGACGACCAGCAACGTGGTGGGATTGAGCACCAAAATGAGCGACCGATTCACCACGAGCGCGACGCTGGAGCGGACCCGGCTGAACGGCACGGGCTCCAATCCCGACGATCTCCGCCAGGCCGCCTCGATCAGCGGCTCGTACGCGGCCACCTTGTTCAAGATCTTCTCCAAGTTCGAGCTGCGCACCGACAAGGGCACCGCCCGCGACACGGAACAGTGGGTGTCGAGCAATGCCTTCGAGGCCAAGCTGACCCGCGACTTCACCTTCCTCGGTCGCTACAACTACGGCGTCACGCACGACCGCCTGACGAGCACCGACGCGACGATCTTCCAGGAGCAGAGCTTCGGCATCGCCTTCCGGCCGATCGCCTACGACGCTCTGCAGTTCCTGGCGCGCTACACCCGGGTGCGCAACCTGCCGCCCGACCGGCCGGCGACCGTGTCGCAGGAGAAGGTCGACGAAGTCTTCTCGTTCCAGACGGTCGTCGATCTGCACCGGCGCCTGTCGCTGACCGAGAAGTACGCGGTCCGCAACCGCGCCCTCGACCAGGCGCTGCTGGCGGATCTCAAGAGCCAGATGCGGCTCTGGATCAATCGCTTCAATTACCACCTGAGCGACACCTGGGACGCCGCCCTCGAGTATCGCATCCTGACGCTGCGCGAGGCGGGAAACAACAGCGCGAACGGCTTCCTGTTCGAGGTGAACCGGCTGTTCATGAAGCACCTGAGGATCGGGGTCGGATACAACTTCACCGACTTCACGGATAACGAATTCTCGGCGAACGATTACTCGGCCAAGGGCTACTTCTTCCGCATGCAGGGCAAGTACTGATCGCGGCACGCACACTGGTGGGGGCGGGACGACGATGAGGAGAGGGGTCGGAGTTCTGGCGCTGCTCGCGCTCGTGGCAGGTCTCGGCGTGGGCGGGTTCTATGTCTCCCGGGGCCGCCTGCCCTGGGAGCCACCGGCTCCGGCACCGCAGCCGCCGGGGCCCGCGCCCGCCGCTCCTTCGGAGACCGCCACAACCGAGCTTCCGGCCCCGACCCTGACCAGTGAGGCCCCGGAGGCGGCGGTGGCGCCCGCGGGGCAGGCGCTCGCGACCCTCGAGGGCTTCGAGCAGGTCGTCAAGTCCAAGCGCGCCTCCGACCTCTCCTGGGAGGACGCGCGCGCGGGGATGCGGCTCTATGAGGACGACGCGGTCCGGACCTTCGAGAAATCGTCGGCGACGATCTCCTTCGGATCGGACGACAAGGTCGAGGTCGACCAGAATGCGCTGGTGGTGATCAAGTCCCGGCTGCAGGTCGCGGGGCAGGGGAACGAGCTCTCCCTGGCGCTACTTTCGTCCGATCTTCTCAAGAGCCTCGAAGCGAAGCCGGAGGCCGAGCAGCGCCAGGCGATCGCCGCGGCCGCCTCGAAGCAGACGGTGACCATCCGCCCGGTTTCGACGCCCGGCAAGCCGACCGCGCCGATGCGAGTCGCCGTCAGGACCCTGCCCGATCGCTCGACCACGGTCGCCGCCCTGACCGGGAGCCTCGCGATCGTCACGCCGAGAGGGAAGGAAGTCGTCCTCAAGGAGAAGATGGTCACCAAGATCACCGAGGCCGGCCTCGTGGCGACGCCGCGCATTCTCCCCGGCTCGCCCACGCTTCTGGTCCCGCGGGACGGTGAGACCTATCCGTTCCTTCGCAAGGCGCCGAAGGTTTCCATGAGCTGGAAGCCGGTCGAGCGTGCCCGCGGCTACCGCGTCGTGGTGGCGAGCGACCCGGCTTTCAGGAAGGTCTTCGCCGACGAGCGGGTCGCGGCGGCCGCGTTCGACCTCCGCAACCTGCAGCCGGGCACCTACTACTGGCGCGTCCGGGCCCAGGACGCCGACGGCTTCGACGGGCCTTACAGCCCCGCCCGCTCGGTGAAGACGGTCTATGACGAGGTGCCGCCGAAGCTGACGATCACCTCGCCCGCCGAGATGTTCATTGCGCCGACTTCCTCCCTCGAAGTGCGTGGCCAGACGGAGCGCGACGCGCGGGTGAGGATCAACGGGCAGAAGGCCGAGGTCGGGGCCGACGGCAGTTTCCGCTTCCCGTTGACCCTCAAGGAGGGGGTCAACCTGGTCACCATCGAGGCGGCCGATCCGGCCGGCAACACCGAGTATGCGCGGCGGGTCATCACCTACAAGGGAGCCAAGCGCTCGACGGCTTCCGTCTCCGGGAACCAATGACCCGACTCGGCCTGAGGGCCAAGCTGCTGACCGGGATGTTCGTCGTCCTGTGCCTGTCGATTGGTCTCGTCGCCGGCCAGGCGGTCATGTTGTTCCAGCAGGACAAATCCTCGTACGTCTTCGAGCTGAACGCGTCGCAGGCGATCAAGATCGCCGGGGACATCCAGACGAACCTCAGGCACCTGACCGAGAAGATGCGCATCCTCTATGATGCGGTGCGCCTGCCGGTGCCGCCCGGGCCGGAACGCACCGCGATGCTCGTCTCGATGCTGCGGCAGTACCCGGAATTCCTGCTCCTGAGCGCCCGCGGCGACGACGGCACTCTCAAGAACCTGTCGCTGTCGCAGGCCCTGGGGAAGTTCGGGCTGTCGGTCGAGGCGGCCCATGCGGCCTACCTCAAGGGCATTCCGTTCGTGACGGTGACGCCCGAGAAGCCGTTCGTTGGCCGCCTCGCGCCCGCCGCCGGGCCGCCGACCTTCACGGTGGCGGTTCGCGCCCTGCCCGGCCCGGACCATCTTCCCGGCCCGATCCTGGTGGCGGAGTTCCCCCTCGATCGGCTCTACGCGGCGGGGAGCTCGCGCCTGTTCGAGGTCTACGTCACCGACCCCGCCGGGTCGCCGCTCGTCGCGCCCGCGCAGAGCGCCGGGGCGGCGCCTGCGTCGTTCGCGGATCTGCTGCCCAAGAGCGCCACCACCGCCGGGACCCGCGAGTACCTCTCGTCGGGGACGCCGATGCTGGCCGCCTACGCCCCGGCCGGCGATCTCGGTCTCTGGGCGGTGGTACAGATCCCGAAGGCGCGCGCCTTCGAGGCAGCCCGCCGCCTCGTCACCCGGTCGCTCATCCTGGCCGGGCTCGTCTGCCTCCTCGCCCTGGGCGTGGTCCATCTGGTTGCGTCTTCGATCACTCGTCCGCTCCTGGCGCTGACCCGGGCGACGGAGCAGATCGGGCTCGGGCAATTCGAGGTGCAGATTCCGGCCGGCTCCGGCGACGAGATCGGCGCTCTGGGAGAACGCTTCACCCGGATGACTCGGGAACTGTCGGCGCGCGAGGGCGCGCTCAAAGAGGCCAATCGCAGGTTGATCGAGTCCGAGAAGATGACCGCCCTCGGCCAGCTCGGAGCCGGCATCGCCCACGAAGTCAAGAATCCGATGACCTCGATCCGAGGCTACGCGCAGATGGGCCTGCGCAAGGTCCAGGAGGGGAGCCCGCTGTACGACTACTTCAGGACGATCGAGAAGGAGACCGGCCGCTCGCTCGAGATCCTGAAGAACCTCCTGAAGTTCTCCCGGCAGGAGACCGCCGAGATGGGCCTCATCGACGTCAACACAGTGGTCGCCGAGACGGTGAAGCTGGTGACCCACCAGCTCGAGATGAAGCAAGTGCAGGTGGCCTCGAACCTCTGCGACGAGCCGCTGCCGGTCCTCGGCAACGCCAACCAGCTCGAGCAGGTGATCCTCAACCTCTGCATGAATGCGGGCGACGCGATGGAGAAGGCCGGCGGATCCGAGGAGAGCGCCGGCACGCTCACCCTGACCACGGATGTCGAGAACGGCGCGGCCCGGGTCTGCGTCGCCGACACCGGCAGCGGCATTCCGGCGGATGTCCTCGGCCGGATCTTCGAGCCGTTCTTCACCACCAAGGCGGTGGGGAAGGGGACCGGACTCGGCCTCTCGGTCTCCTACGGCATCGTCAAGGAACATAAGGGGGAGATCACGGTGGAGAGCAGGATCGGCGAAGGGACCACGTTCACCATCGTCATCCCGCTCACGCAGGAGGTGGCGCATCCCGCGCCGGCCGTCGCCGCGGGCGGCAAGAACCGGGTGCGTGTGATCAGCCTGAGGTAGACGCGATGCGCACGATGAACATCCTGGTGATCGACGACGACGCAAACATCCGCAAGCTCCTGCAGGAGATGCTTTCGGCTCGCCCCGAATACCGCGTCCTGATCGCCGCGGACGGCAAGCAGGCGGTGCGCTTCTTCGCCGAAGAGAAGATCGACGTCGTGCTCACCGACATTCACATGCCCGGCTTCACCGGACTCGAGCTGATGTCCGACATGCTCAAGCTCAAGTTCCGGCCGGAGATCCTGGTGATGACCGCCAACGCGACGCCGGAGAACGTCGAAAAAGCGCGCAAGATAGGGGCGCGCAGCGTCATCCTGAAGCCGTTCGACAACCTCGATGTCGTGGAGGCCGAGATCGAAAAGGCGGCGCGCGCGGTGCTCGAAGCGACCGCCGCTGGGACGAACGGGGGCGGCGATGAGGGCCAGGCCGAGGGGGTCGTCGAGGTCGAGGCCGATCAGCTTCCCGGCCCCGGATCGCAGACGGTCCGGCTGCCGATGCCCGAGACTCCGGCTGCGCCGCCGCCGAGGCCCCACGCGGCGTCGAAACCGTCGCCGCCCCCGACGCCGGCACGGGCGGCGGGACGCGCTGCGCCGTCCGTGCAGCGGCGCCCCGCGGCGATCCCCGTCTCGGCGCCGCATGAAGAGACATCCGTCCCCGAGCCCGCGGAGAGCATCCCCGACTTCGATGCCTGGAAAGGGGATCTCAGCGGCAACGAAACGCCGCCGCCGCGACCGGCCCCGCCTCCGCCGCCCAGGCCGCCGGCCGCCGCCGCGCCGAAGCCGCCGCTCATCGCCGCGCAGAAGCCACCCGTCGCCTCCGTGCCGAGGGCCCCGGTCGCCGCCGCGCCGAAGCCGCCGGCCGCCGCGGCGGCGCCGCGTGCGACTGTCACGACACCCGCCGCGGCTACTCCGCCGACCCCGCGCCCCGCGCACCCCAGGCCCGAGGTCGCCGCCACGCGGCCGGCGCCTCCCCCTGCCGCACCCGCGCCCGCCGCGGTCGAGGAGGCGGAACCCGGCCCCTCAGGATCGGTCGAACCGCACGCGGAAGCGATCCCGGCGATGCCGACGGATCTCGAGGATATCTTCAGAATGGTGGCGAGCCTGGATGTCGCGAAAATGCAAATCCAGGTGCCGATCATTTGCCTGCAGACCTGGGAGGAGAGAGGGGCGCTGGTCGCCCTGCAGAAGATGGCCACCTCCCTCAAGCGCGACTTCTACACCTGGTCGGCGGCGCGCGGGATCCTGAAGGACCACAGCCAGCAGATGGGAGAGATCTATCGCGATCCGGCGCGGGCCCTGGAGTTCATCCGCCGCCAGAAGAATCTTGGGCTCTACATGCTGGCCGATTTCCGCCAATGCCTGGAGGATCGGATGGTCGTTCGCGTCCTGCGCGAGATGGTGATGGAGATGGAAACAACCCGCGCGCTCCTGGTGATCACCGCGCCTCGCTTGCCGGTCCCGCCCGAGCTGGCTCCCGCCTGCGCCACCTTCGACTGGCCCGGCGGCGGCGCCGCCGATCTCGAGGCGCTGTACGAAGAAGTGATGGGCGAGGTGATCGCCTCCTCGGGCCAGCCGGTTCGGCTCGATCGCCCCACGCGCGACGCGCTGCTCGCGCGCGTGAAGGAGATGCCGGCCGGCCGCGCCCGCTTCGAGATCGCCCGCGCCCTGATGGCCCTCCTCAAGCGCGCCTCCTGAAGCCCAGGGCTGAAGGAAAAGTGACGCAGGCTCCTCAGGGATCGAAGGAGAGCACCTGCACGCGGACCACACCGGCTGAGAGAAGCGAATAGAGGGCCTGCAGAGCGTCGAACTCGCCCCGCCCGCCGCGCTCCACGATGTCGCGCACCGTCCGCCGGCCGTCGACGAGCCCCAGCACCGTCTTTTCGAATGCCGAGAGCCGCACCATGGTGGCCACCTCCTCCGGCGTCTTCGCCGGCGCCAGCACCATCTGGTCACTCTGGATCTTCTCCCTGACCCGGGACAGCTCGTCGAGGCGGCGGGTCCCCTCCATGATGAGGTTCATGACCGTCGTGCTCAGAGAGATCTTCTCACCGGGGGGGGGACCGGGCAGGAACTCGAAGCGCCCCTCCTTCCAGTGGAACAGGGAATAGACGATCTCGGTCACCTGCCCACGGACCGCCTCGAAGAGGTCATTGGGAGTCAGCATGCCGAGCTTGATCAGAGCCTTGCCGAGCCTCTCGTCCTTGCCGAGCGCCCGCGAGGCCTCCTCGAGCTGCTGCGGCGTGATCTTGCCGCCCGCCACGAGGTGCGCCCCCAGCCGATCCTCCGGGAGCGACGAGCGAGCGAAGATGATCTGACCGTTCTCCCATTCGATCGTCTTCGACACCTCACCGAGCCCGCAGCGCAGCGCCCCGGTCTTCCGATTGTTGTTGAGCATCAGAAGGATCTCGGGGAGCGGGAAGGCGCGCATATCGCCTGCCAGGACCGGGGTAATCATCGCCGTCATCGTAGCACGGCTCCCTGAACCACGATGAGGGGCGGGACGATTTGGCCGGGCCGGGACGTCGTGGTAGCATCCAAACTCTTTTTCCTTGAGGCTTCGCGGACGATGATCCGACGGTTCCTTGCCGCCGCTCTGCTGCTGGCGCTGGCATGGCTCATCGCGAGCCCGGTCTGGGCCGGCGGACGTTCCACCTGCGCGATGTGCGCCAGGCACTGCTGCTGCGTTCCTAATCCGGGTGGCGATCGGTGCAGCCTGCGCCGCGCCTGTGGTGCCGAAAATCCCTCCGATCCGGCGGCGGTTTCCGGCGTCTGGAAGCCCGCCCTCATGCCGGTGCGCTCCGTCGTCGGCGCGCCTTCCGGGGACGAAGCGATCGTCGCCGCGGCCGCACCCAGGACTCTGCGTCTCTCCCTCGCACCCCCCGATCCTCCTCCCCGAGCCGCCGCCTGAGAGCCGGTTCCAGGACTCAGTTACAAACGATTGGAAGGCCGCTCTTCAGACGGGAGGCGCCGTCTGCGCGCGACGCGCGGCGGGCGCCAGAGGGGGAGATCAGGTGCGTTCGAAGCGGAAGGTCGGATCAAAGCCTGCGTCGGGAATCACGCTTTCGTCGGGAATTCTGTGCGCGACGATCCTGGTGCTGGGCGGCAGCGTGGTCGAGCGCACCTGGGCCACGTGCGGCTCGGCCAACTGCTTCCTGGTCACCGGCACCGAGGAAGGGATTGGCGGCAAGGGGCATTTCATCGTCGATCTCTCCTACAGGTATATCAACCAGGATCGCCGGCTCGCCGGCACGAAAAGCGTCTCCGAAGTCCTGACGCCGAAGGTCGACTTCGAGAACGGCGTTCTTGAGCTCGACCATCATCGGGAGATCCGGACCCAGAACACCCTGGTCGAGGTCGACATGGCGTATGGCCTGACCGAGAGGCTGACGCTCGCCTGGGCGATGCCGGTCATCAACCAGCGCGACCACGAGCATTTCGACGACGTCGGCACCCCGAGCGAGGCGTTCACGAACCAGGACGGCTCCTCCGGTTTCGGAGACATCCGGCTGGGGGCGCGCTACCTTTTGCTGGTCCGGACAAAGAACATCCTGGTCGTGAGCCTCTTCGTGAAGCTGCCGACCGGCGCCTACAAGCTGCGCGACAGCGAGGGGGCGATCAACGAACCGACGATCCAGCCCGGCTCCGGCTCGACCGACGGGATCGCGTCGCTCCTGTACTCGCATCAGGTGATCCCGAACCAGGGAGAGTGGTTCGTGTCGGCGTCGCAGAAGATGAACGGGGAGAATGACCTCGACTATCGCTTCGGCGACGAGAGCCAGGCGGGCGCCGGCTGGCGTTACAAGACCGAGCATGACCTCACCTGGTCGATCCAGGTCAACGGCCGCCGGACGCTGCGCGACACCTTCCTCGGCCGAAGCGTTCCCTCTACCGGCTCGACGATCGTCCACCTGACGCCAGGAATCAGGTTCGAGGCCAAGACGGGGACGTCGATCTATGCCTTCGTGCAGGTGCCGGTCTACGAGCAGGTGAACGAGCAGAATCTGGCGCCGAGCGCCGGCCTCGTCCTGGGGTTGGCGCATGTCTATTGAGGCGGGCGAGTGAGCCCGGCCGGCGTCATCCGGACTCCCTCGAGCCCTGTCCGTCCGGCGCGCCCGGCCGGGCCGGCCTCGCGACGCCTATCGACGTCTTTTGCCCTGGCCTGTCTGTTCTTCATCGGCTTGGCGGAGGGGGCGTCCCCGCCCCGCGTCGGCGACCAGGCGCCGCTTTTCACCCTGCGCGACCTGCAGGGACGGGAAGTGGCGCTCGCGTCGTTCCGGGGCCGGCCGGTCCTGCTTCATTTCTGGGCCACCTGGTGCCCCCTGTGCCGCGAGGAGATGCCGCTTCTCGATGAAACGGCGCGGGATGCCTCGGGCCGGATCGCCGTGCTCGGTATCAACCTGGGGGAGCGGAAGGACAAGGTGGCGGCCTACGTCGAGGCGGAGCGACTCGGCTTCCCGATGCTGCTCGATGGCCGCGGCAAGGTGGCGGCGCGCTACCGGGTCATCGCCCTGCCCGCGACCATCGTCGTCGACGCGGAGGGCCGGATCGCGCGGGTGATCCAGATGGGCGCTCTCAACCGCGAGGGGCTGAAGGCGATCCTCGACCAGCTGGCGGCCGATGGGGAAGAGCGGTCATCCCCGTGATCGGGCCGTGATCCCGCGCCAGTGGCGATCGATCCGCCCCGGAAAGATGTAATACAAAGGCACCAGGGCGTAGATCAGGACGCACAGGATCGGCTCATACCCCGAGACGACGATCGCCACGGTATAAAAGAGCGGGGCCATCAGGATCCGCTGCGAGGCTAAGCGGATGATCCGCGGATCGAGATCGTGGTCGACGAGGCGCCGGCCGCGCGTCGCGTACCACCACTGGGCGTACAGCGACAGGCCGGCGGCGAGCTGGTTCAGGCCATAGATTCGCACGGCGATCGCCTGGCGGCCGTACTCGCTCATCAGGGCGGCGGAGAACGGCACGAAGGCGACCGCCATCATGAAAATCATGTTGATCCAGAGGAGCGTCCGGTCGGATTTGCGGATGTAATGGAACAGGGCGTGGTGGCCGATCCAGTAGACGCCCAGGAGAACGAAGCTGATCGCGTAGCTGAGGATCCTCGGCCACAGGAGGGTCAGGGCGGCCGGCAGGTCCTCGGTCACCGACGCCCGCGGCACCATCGGCACCTTGATGTCGAGGATCAAGAGCGTCATGACGATGGCGAAGACGCCGTCGGTCAAGGTCTCGAGCCGGGCTTTCGTCAGGCCCTTTTCGGTGAAATCCTGGCTCATTCTCCCCCCCTTGACGCCGCTACGATGGTGCAACGCTCCGTCCCCGTACATTATGCCCGAAGGGGGTACCGGCCCGGTGTCACGCGATCGTCACGCCGCTGACACCAATGCAGAGAGATATGAAGGCGACACTGTGCCGTGCAGAATTCTGATCGAGAGCAACGTACGGCCCGCACTATAATCGGGCCTGCTCCCTTGACGAATGGAGGCTGCCGGCCGATGTCCCAGACCGTCCTGGTGGTGGATGACGAGCGCGACATCGTCGAGCTGCTCCGCTACAATCTGACCCAGGCGGGATATCGCGTCGTCTCCGCCTCGGACGGGCGGCAGGGGCTCGATCTGGCCCGCACCGCCCGGCCCGATCTGATCGTCCTCGATCTGATGCTCCCCGGCCTGCCGGGGACTGAAGTCGCGCGCATCCTCAAGCAGGACGAGAAGACGCGGCCGATCCCGATCGTCATGCTGACGGCCCGTGGCGAAGAGGTCGATCGCGTCGTCGGCTTCGAGCTCGGCGCCGATGACTACGTCGTCAAGCCGTTCTCGCCGCGCGAGCTGGTCCTCCGTGTGCAGGCGATCCTGCGCCGCGACGGCGACGAGCCGCAGGAGGGCCGCCTGGTCTTCGAGCCGCTGGTGATCGATTTCGGCTCGCACAGCGTGAAATTGAAGGGGACGGAGATCGGCCTGACGCTCACCGAGTTCAAGCTGCTGCAGAAGCTGGCGCGCCGGCCGGGGCGCGCCTTCAGCCGCGATCAGCTCCTGAGCGAGGTCTGGGGCTACGGCGGCGATCTCGAGACCCGCACCGTCGACACCCACGTGAAGCGGCTGCGGGCCAAGCTCGGCGAAGCGGGGGCCTGGATCGAGACGGTCCGCGGGATCGGCTACCGGTTCCGGCCGAAAGGGTTCGAGATCCCGGAGTAGCCCGACGAGCTCCCGGAGCCGCCAAGAAGGAAGGGCCGCACTGAGACTCCAGCAACGCCTCACCCTGTCGTTCGTCCTGGTCGCCGGCCTGTCCTCGCTGGCGGCCGGCTTGTTCCTGAACCGCACCATCGACCGCAACGTGACCGCCCGGATCGCGGAGCACCTTCGTCGCGAGGCCCATCTCGCGGCTGACCTGGCGGCCGCGGAGCCCGATCTCGCCCGCGAGGCCGATCGGCTGGCCGATCGGCTGGGCGGCGACCTGGCGGTGCGGGTCACGATCATCGCAGTGGACGGCACTGTCCTGGGCGACACCGACCTCGACGCCGGGGAGCTTCAGAGAATCGAGAACCACGCCGGCCGGCCCGAGGTGATCGAGGCGCTGCGGCAGGGCGAAGGGCAGGCGGTCCGCTTCAGCGCGACGCTCTCCGAGCGGATGCTCTACGTCGCCCGGCGGATCGACCCCGGCAAGCCGGAGCGGGGCGTCATCCGGATCGCGGTCCCCCTCACGGCGGTGCGGCGGGAGCAGGAGGCAGTCCGCGGGCCGCTTCTGGCCGCCGCGTTGCTCTCGGTCGCCGCCGCCGCCCTGTTCGGCTGGCTGGCGGCGCGCCGGCCGGCGCGCCGGCTCGAGGAGATGGCCCGCGCCGCGACCGAGATCGCCGCCGGGCGCATGGGGGCGCGCGCCGAGCCGATCGGGCGCGACGAGGTGGCGACCCTGGCCCGCTCCCTCAACCGGATGGCGGCGCAGCTCGAGGAGCGGCTAGCCCTGATCTCCCGGGAGCGCAACCAGCTCAGGATGGTTCTGGACGGCATGGTGGAGGGGGTGCTCCTGACCGATCCGACCGGCCGGATCCTGCTCGCGAACGGTGCCTTCGAGCGGATCTTCGAGGCGCTGCCGCCCGTCGAGGGACGCCGCCCGCTCGAGGTGGCGCGGGTGCCGGCTCTTCAAGAGGCCATTGAGGCGGCGCTGCGGGCCGATCGTCCGGTCACCCGCGAGATCGTCCTGGGCCGCGCCGGCGAGAAGGTGATCCGGGCCAGCCTCGCTTCCATCAAGGAAGGGGAGGCGATCGTCGGAGCGGTCGCCGTGTTCCACGACATCACCGAGATCCGGCGTCTCGAGCAGATCCGCAGCGAGTTCGTCGCCAATGTCTCGCACGAGCTGCGGACGCCGCTGACCGCCATCAAGGGATATGCCGAGACGCTCCGCGACGGCGGGTTGCGCGATCCCGAGCGCGCCGCCGAGTTCGTCGAGGTGATCCACCGGCACGCGGAGCGCCTGGGCGCCCTGATCGAGGACCTGCTCGATCTATCGGCCGTCGAGCAGGGGGAGGCGCACCTGGCGCTTGCCGCCGTGCCGTTGCGCGAGGTGGTGGCGCAGGTGGAAGGGGTGATCCGCCCGCTTGCCGAGGGGAAGGGCCAGACCCTCACGATCGCCCTGCCGGACGACCCGCCGGCTCCCCTCGCCGACCGGGACCGGCTCGGCCAGGTGCTGATCAATCTATTGGATAACGCCGTGAAGTTCACCCCGGAGGGCGGGCGGATCACCCTCTCCGCCCGGGCGGCGGAGGGGCGCGTCACCATCGCGGTGGCCGACACCGGCATCGGCATTGCGCCCGCCGATCTCGGCCGGGTCTTCGAGCGCTTCTACCGGGTCGACCGCTCCCGCGACCGCCGCGAAGGGGGGACGGGGCTCGGCCTCGCCATCGCCAAGCATCTCACCCAGGCGATGGGGGGGGCGATCGAAGTGGCGAGCGAGCCCGGCTCCGGCACGACCTTCCGCGTGATCCTGCCCCAGGTCTGATCGGTCCCGCACCGCGTCAGCCCCGTCCGGACTCCCTCGTCACACAACTGTCACGCGAAGGAAAAATCCCCGTCACGTGATCGAGACAGACTCTCCGATGTCAAGAGTGACAAGGTCGAGGTTGAAATCGCATGGTGCCATTCGCTCATGGAGGAACAGCGTCAATGAAGATGATTTCCGTTGCGCGCTCTCTGGCGGCGCTCCTGATCGTCGCCGGCCTCGGCCGGGGGATGGCCTACGCCCAAGTTACGCCGGCCTCCGGCTACACGCCCCCCGATGATACCCCCGCCATCAAGGTGGGCATGACGATCTTCACCGACTACACCTACACCGACGAGCCGACGGCCACGGACGCCGACGGAAATGTCATCAACCCGTCCGCCTTCAACGTCAGCCGCGCCTACATCAATGTCACCGGGAACATCTCGCACCGCGTCTCCTTCCGCGTCACCCCGGATATCACGCGGATGTCGACGACGGCCACGGGCCTGGGTGTCGGCGAGAAGGTCACCACGAGCCTCGACGGCAGCCTGACCTACCGGCTGAAGTATGCCTACGGCCAGTTCAACCTCGACGAGGGCTGGTCGAAGGGATCGTGGGTGCGCTTCGGCGTGCATCACACTCCGTACGTCGACTGGCTCGAGGGTGTTTACCGCTATCGGTTCCAGGGGCAGATCTTCGTCGAGCGCGAGGGCTTCATGAGCTCGTCCGACTTCGGCCTCTCCACACACTACAATTTCCCCGGCAACTACGGCGACGTCCACGTCGGATACTACAATGGGGACACCTACAGCAAGGCCGAGGCGAACGACCAGCAGGCGATCCAGATCCGCGCCACGCTCCGCCCGGTGCCGATGACCGGGGTCATCAAGGGGCTGCGCCTGAGCGCCTTCTACGACGAGGACAACTATATCCGGGGGGATGCGCGCAAGCGCTTCATCTATACGGCGACCTTCGAGCACAAGTATATCAACGCCGGCTACGAGCATCTCGATGCGACCGATCAGGTGAACGGCGTCTCGGCCGAGGTCAAGGCGAAGGGCTACTCGATCTGGGCCATCCCCCGCAGCACGAAGGGGTGGGAAGGGCTGCTGCGTTACGACAACCTGCAACCAAACAAGAACAGCAGCGACGCCAAGACCCGCAAGATCGCGGGCGTGGGGTACTGGTTCAAGTCGCAGCAGGCCCCGGCGACCACCGCGATCCTGGTCGACTACGAGAGCGTGAAGTACGACGCCGGGCTCGCCAAGCCGGATGAGAAGCGCTACGCAGCTCACATGCTGTTCAATTTCTGAGGTGACAACCTTGAAGGCTCTGCGGATTCTCTGTGGATTGGCTGTCGCGACCGCTTCTGTCGTCGCGGGAGCGAGGGCGGCGGAGATGGCGCAGATCGACGGTGCGGGAGCGACCTTCCCGTACCCGATCTACTCCAAGTGGTTCTCCGAGTACAATAAGATTCGTCCCGGCGCGCAGATCAACTATCAGTCGATCGGCTCGGGCGGCGGCATCCGCCAGCTCGCGAACCAGACCGTCTTCTTCGGCGCTTCGGATGGTCCGATGACCAACGAGCAGCTCCTGGCGGCTCCCGGCAAAATCCTGCATTTTCCGACGGTGTTGGGCGCGGTGGTCCCCGTCTACAATCTTCCCGGCGTCGACGCCGAGCTGAAGTTCAGCGGCGCGATCCTGGCGGAGATCTTCCTCGGCAAGATCACCAAGTGGAACGACGAATTGATCGCCAAGGACAATCCCGGCGTCACGCTGCCCGCCACCGAGATCACCGTGGTGCACCGCGCCGACGGCTCCGGCACGTCGTACATCTGGTGCGATTACCTGTCGAAGGTCGCTCCCGAGTACCGCAGCAAGGTCGGCGTCGCCACCTCGGTGAACTGGCCGGTCGGCCTGGGCGGGAAGGGGAACGAAGGGGTCGCCGGCCTGGTCAAGCAGACGCCCGGCTCGATCGGCTACGTCGAGCTGATCTACGCCATCCAGAACAAGATCAGCTATGGGTCGGTGCGCAACTACGATGGGAACTTCGTGCGGGCCACGATCGAAACGGTCTCCGTGGCGGCCGCGGCGGCGCTCGACAAGATGCCGGCCGACTTCCGCGTCTCGATCACCAACGCCCCGGGCAAGGATTCCTATCCGATCTCGTCCTTCACCTGGATCCTTCTGTACCAGAACCCGAAGGACAAGGCCAAATCGAAGATCATGCTCGAGTTCATGCGCTGGGCCCTTTCGGAGGGGCAGAAGTACTGCGGCGATCTCGGTTATGCGCCCCTGCCGGAAGGCGTGGCCAAGCAGGTGACCGCCGCGCTCGGCAGCATCAAGTAGAGGCGACGAAGGGGGACGATTTCGCATGGCGGCCACCGCATCCATTCGCTTCTCCTCCGGGGGAAGCCGCGGCTTCCGGTTCTGGACCGGAGCGGTGGCCGCGCTGGTCCCGGTCGTCGTGATCGGCATCGCCCTCGTGCTCACGCACGAGTCGATGCTCTCGATCCGGCAATTCGGCTTCGAGTTCTGGAGGACGAGCGTCTGGGACCCGGTCGCCGGCAGGTTCGGGGCCTTCCCCTTCATCTGGGGAACGCTCTACTCGTCATTGCTGGCGCTCGTGCTGTCGACGCCGGTCGCCCTCGGGATCGCCGTCTTTCTGTCGGATCTTTCGCCCCACGTTCTGCGGCGTCCCCTGATCTTCCTGACCGAGCTGCTGGCGGCGATCCCGTCGATCGTCTACGGCCTCTGGGGGATTTTCGTCCTGGTGCCATTCGTCCGGACGATGCAGACGCTGGCCCCGGGCTGGCTGAGACGCACCCCCTTCTTTGAAGGGCCGCCGCTTGGCATCGGACTCCTGACGGCCGGCATCGTCCTGGCGATCATGGTGGTGCCGTTCACGGCCAGCGTCGCCCGCGAGGTCCTGAAGGCGGTGCCGGCCAGCCAGCGCGAGGGGGCCTATGCCCTCGGAGCGACCCGCTGGGAGGCGATCCGGATGGCCCTCTCGTACGGGCGCCAGGGGATCATCGGCGCGATCATGCTCGGCCTCGGGCGGGCCCTCGGGGAGACCATGGCGGTAACGATGGTCATCGGCAACACTCCGCGAGCCTCCCTGTCGCTGTTCGCTCCGCAGTACACCATGGCCGCGGTTCTCGCCAACGAGTTCACCGAGGCGGCCGACGACCTTCATCTGCACGCTCTGGTGGAGATTGGTCTGGTGCTCTTTCTCATCACCGTCGGCATCAATGCGCTGTCGCGCATCTTGATCTGGCGTGTGGGCGCACAGGGCGGCCGGCGCAGGGTCCGGGTGACCGCCCCCGCAACCTCGCCCACGGCGGGATGACGGGATGCTGAGAACCCGGCTGCGGCGGCGCATTCTCTCGTGGGCGGTCGTGGCCTTCTGCGCGACCTCCGTCGCCGTGGCGCTCGTGCCTCTCGGCTGTATCCTCTTTTATGTGCTGAAGCAGGGGGCCTCGACCTTGAGCTGGGATTTCTTCACCAGGATGCCGCAGCCGGTCGGGGAGGCGGGCGGCGGCATGGCGAACGCGATCGTCGGGACGCTGATCCTGATCGCCCTGGCCGCCGCGTTCGCGGTGCCGCTGGGCATCGTCTCCGGCATGCACCTGGCGGAGTATCCGGCCGGGCGGCTCGGGGCGATCGTGCGGTTCGCGGCGGACGTCCTGAACGGCGTTCCCTCGATCGTCATCGGGATCTTCACCTACAGCATCGCGGTCATGCCGTTTCGCCGCTTCAGCGCCGCCGCCGGCGGCCTGGCGCTCGGATTCATGATGATCCCGATCGTCCTGCGCACGACGGAAGAGCTGCTCAAGCTCGTCCCCTCGACTCTCCGCGACGGGGCGCTGGCCCTCGGGGCCACTCGCGCCCGCGCCGCCTTCACCGTCGTCCTCCCCGCGGCCCTTCCCGGGATCCTGACCGGTGTCCTTGTGGCGGTGGCGCGGATCGCCGGGGAGACGGCGCCCCTTCTGTTCACGGCGTTCAACAACCGGTTCTGGTCGACCCGGCTCGACCAGCCGATCGCCTCGCTGACGGTGCAGATCTATACCTATGCGATCTCGCCGTATGATGACTGGCACCGCCAGGCCTGGGCGGGGGCGACCGTGCTGATCGGGGCCGTTCTGGTCTTTTCGCTGCTGGCCCGCGTGGCCACCCGGCGTCTCGAGCGGATGCATCGAGGATGAAGGAATCTCTCATGACGGAAGTGCGGATCGCGCCGATGCCGAAGGCCCGCCCGCCGATTCCCGCCACGGATCAGACGCCGATGATCGAAATCGAGGGACTGGGTCTCTCGTATGGCGACAAGCCGGCCCTCAAAGGCATCTCGATGACCATTCACAGGAACCGGGTCACCGCCTTCATAGGCCCCTCCGGATGCGGGAAGTCGACCCTCCTCCGTTGCCTGAACCGGATGAACGATCTTATCGAGGGGGTGCGCATCACGGGCCTGATCCGGATCGGAGGCGCCGACATCTACGCGCCCCGGACCGACGTCACCGCCTTGCGTAAGCGGGTCGGCATGGTATTCCAGAAGTCGAACCCGTTCCCCAAGTCGATCTACGATAATGTGGCGTACGGACCGCGCCTCCTGGGGCAGCATGGTCGCGCCATCTTGGAGACGATCGTGGAGAAGAGCCTGCGGTCGGCGGCTCTGTGGGAGGAAGTCCGCGATCGCCTGCACGAGAGCGCCCTGCGGCTCTCGGGAGGGCAGCAACAGCGATTATGCATTGCGCGCGCCGTCGCCGTGGAGCCTGACGTCCTCCTCATGGACGAGCCCTGCTCGGCCCTGGACCCGATCGCCACCGCCAAGATCGAAGAGTTGATGGAGGAGCTGAAGAGTCGCTACACGATCGTGGTCGTGACGCACAATATGCAGCAGGCGGCGCGCGCTTCGGACCACACTGGCTTTCTGCTGATGGGCGAGTTGATCGAGTTCGGCGAGACTCCGAGGCTGTTTACGACGCCCGGTGATCGCCGCACCGAAGACTACATCACGGGACGGTTCGGATGACCGAGCATACGAGTCGGCATTACGAGAGAGAGCTCCAGGAGCTCAAGGAAGAAATTCTGCTCCTCGGCGGGACCGTCGAGGAGATGATCGCCTCGGCGATGAAGTCTTTTCTCAGCCGCGATCCCGATCTCGCCGGCCGGGTCATCGAGATGGATCCCAGGGTCGACGCCGCCGAGCTGGAGATCGATCACCATTGCCTCAACCTGCTGGCCTTGAGGCAGCCGGCCGCCTCCGATCTGAGGTTCATCGCCACCGCCCTCAAGATCGTCACCGACCTGGAGCGGATCGGCGACCTGGCGGTCAACACTGCCGAGCGCTCGATCGAGCTCTGCAAGGAGCTGCCGCTCAAGCCGTTTATCGACATCCCGCGGATGGCGGGCGCCGCGGAGGAGATGCTGCGCCGGGCGCTCGACGCCTTCGTGAAGCGCGATCCCGATGAGGCGCGCGCGGTCCTCGCGGCCGATGACGCGGTGGACAGGCTCTACGTCCAGCTGTTTCGCGAGCTCCTGACCACCATGATCGAGGAGCCGCAGAACGTCAGCCGGGCCATCGGCGTCACCTTCATCGCCAAGTACCTTGAGCGCATCGCCGATCACGCCACCAACATCGCCCAGATGGTCATCTTCATGTGCGAGGGGCGTGACGTCCGGCACCCGGCGGCGCAGGATCTCACTTCGCGCGACCACTCGTGACTCCGCCGGCCCGGACGAGTCACATCCGATCCGCCGTCGCGCCGGAGTCTCGGGCCGCTTCGCTCAGGCGGGCCGCGTGCCCTCGCCGGGCGAAGAGATAGTAGAGAACCGGCACCGCCACGCGGCTCAGCAGCGTTGCGGCGATCTCCCCCGTCATCAGCGACAGCGCCAGGCCCTGGAAGATGGGATCGAACAGGATGACAAACGAGCCGACGACGACCGCTGCGGCGGTGAGCAGCATCGGCCGGAAGCGGATGGCGCCCGCCTCGACCACCGACTCCTCGAGCGGGCGCCCCTGCCGCAGGCGTTGCTCGATGAAGTCGACCAGGATGATCGAGTTGCGCACCATGATGCCGGCCCCGGCGATGAAGCCGATCATGGAAGTCGCGGTGAAGAAGGCTCCGAACAGCAGGTGCCCGGGCAGGATCCCGATGAGGGAGAGCGGGATGGGGACCATGATCACGAGTGGGATGGCGAACGATTCGAACCAGCCGACCACGAGGATATAGATCAGCACCAGCACGAGCGCGAAGGCCAGGCCGAGATCGCGGAACACCTCGTAGGTGATGTGCCACTCGCCATCCCACTTCACCGACAGGCGATCGGTCAGGTCCGGCAGCCGGGTCGAGAAGCGCTCGACGACGTAGCCTTCCGGCAGGCGCAATCCGGCGATCTGCCGATCCAGGCGGGCGATGGCATAGACCGGGCTCTCGACGCTGCCCGCCAGGTCGGCCAGCACGTAGACCACCCGCCGGAGATTCTTGTGCTGGATGGCCGGAGACTCCGTCACGTGCTCGACATGGACGAGATCTCCCAGCCGGAGGAACGTTCCGGAGGCCGATGCCAGGCGCAGCTCCAGGGCGGGATCGAGCGTGGAGCGCAGGGCCTGAGGCAGTTCGATCCGGATCTGCACCGGCTCGCGCTCCCGCGGCAGCCGCAGAAGCCCCGCCTCTTGACCTCCCACGGCCGCCGCCACCGCCTGAACCACCCGCGCCGGAGCGACGCCGTGCAGCGACGCCTTCTCCCGGTCGACCACGAGAAAATCCTTGGGCTGCGGAGCGGGGATCGACGTGTCGACATCGACCACGCCGGGCGCCGCCAGGAACAGCGCCTCGATCTGCCGGGCCAAATCGATCTGGCGCTCGTGACTGGGGCCGTAGACTTCCGCCACCAGGGTCGACAGGACCGGCGGGCCCGGGGGGATTTCGATGACCTTCACCCGGGCCCGGAAGCGCGCGGCGATGGCGACGATGGCGGGCCGCACCCGCTTGGCGATGTCGTGCGACTGCTGCTTGCGCTCTCCCTTGCCGACGAGGTTGACCTGGATGTCGGCAGCGTTGGGGTTTTGCCGCAGGAAATAGTGCCGCACCAGGCCGTTGAAGTTGACCGGCGCCGCCGTGCCGGCGTAGATCTCGAAATCGGTCACTTCCGGGACGGTGGTGAGATAGCGCCCCACCTCCCGGGCCGCCTGCAGCGAGACCTCCAGGGGGGTGCCTTCGTCCAGGTCGAGCATGACCTGAAATTCGCTCTTGTTGTCGAACGGGAGCATCTTCACCTTCACCGCCCCGAAAGTGACCAGGGCGATCGATCCCGAGAAGAGGAGCAGCACCACGGCGAGAAAGATCGCCCGCTGGGTGCGGCTGTGCAGCAGGCCTCGCATCCGTCGCCGGTAGAGCCGATCGAGCCGGCCCTCGCGGACCTCGTCCGGCCGTGCAGGCTCGTGCTTCAGCAGGCGCACCGCCGCCCAGGGAGAGACGACGAAGGCGACGGCCAGGCTGAACAGCATGGCCAGGGAGGCGCCGATGGGGATGGGCCGCATGTACGGCCCCATCAGCCCGCGCACGAAAGCCATCGGCAGGATGGCGGCGATGACGGCGAAGGTGGCGAGGATTGTTGGGTTCCCGACTTCGTCCACGGCGTCGACCGTCAGGCGGAAAATCGACCGTCCGTCGCGCATCATGTGGTGCCGATGGATGTTCTCCACCACCACGATGGCGTCATCCACCAGGATGCCGATCGAGAAGATCAGAGCGAAGAGGGTGACGCGGTTGAGCGTGTAGCCGAGCAGAAAATAGATGAACAGGGTCAGGGCCAGCGTCACGGGGACGGCGACGCCGACGACCAGCGCCGCACGCCACCCCATCGCCAGCGCTATCAGAACGACGACCGACAGCGTGGCGATCAACAGATGCTCGATCAACTCGTTCGACTTGTGCTGCGCCGTCTCGCCGTAATCCCGGGTCACCGCGATGCCGACGGTGTCCGGAACCAGCTTGCCCTTCAGCTGTTCCACCAGGCCGAGAATGCGTTTCGACAGGAACGTGGCGTTGGCGCCCGGCCGCTTGGCCACCGCGATGGTGACCGCGGGGTACTCCTCGCTCCCCCTGGGCCGCGGGGATCCACCGAGGCCCCGGGCCGGGGCGCCGGGGCCGTTGGCCAGGAACACATAGCGGGACGGCTCTTCCGGACCATCGACCACCTCCGCCACGTCGCCGAGGTAGATCGGCCGGCCCTCCCTCACGCCGACGACCACGCGCTCGAGGTCGCGTGGATTGAGGAGGAGCGGCCCCGCCTCGACCAGGATGTCGTGGTTGGCGACGGTCCGTCGACCGGCCGGGAGCTGCGCCGAGGCGGCCTGGATGGCGGGAGCCAGATCGAGAAACGAAATGCCACGGCCTGCCAGGCGGCCCGGGTCGGGCAGGATGCGCACCTGCCGCCGCTCGCCGCCGATCACCTCGACTCTGGCGGCATCGGTCACCGTCTCGATCTCGTGGGCCACCTCGCCGGCCAGCCGACGAAGGTCATACCCCGTCATGCGATCGCTGTACAGGGTGAGAGCCAGGAAGGGCACGTCGTCGATGGTGCGCAGCTGCACCAGCGGCGGGGTCGACCCCTCTGGACGCTCATTCCCATGCGCCGCCACCTGGTCGAAAACTTTGACCAGACTCGTCTCGAGAGGCTCGTTGACCTTGAAGCGGATGGTGATCAGCGCCGCGCCCGGGAGGGATGAGCTGTAGATGTACTCGACACCCGGCACGCCCCAGAGGTACTTCTCCGCCGGCCCCACCAGGCGCTCCTCGATCTCGCGCGGCGATGCTCCCGGCCAGGCGACCGAGATATCGACCATCGGGACCACGATTTGCGGCTCCTCCTCGCGCGGCGTCAGGGCGATCGCCAGGGATCCCAGCAGGATCGAAGCGACAATGGCGAGAGGGGTGAGGCGCGAACGAAGAAAGGCGCCGGCCAGCCGCGCGGCGGGACCGCTCACCGGTGGCCCTCCGGGCCGGCCGGCGCCACGGTCGATGGCCGCGTATCTCGCGGCGCCGCGACGACCGGCGCGCCGTCCACCAGTCCCCGCGGCTCGATCACGACTTCTTCTCCGGACGATAGACCGGCGCGGACCACGACCGCGTCCCCGGCCGGCTCACCGACGCTGATCCAGCGCAGCCGCGCCCGTCCGCCTTCCACCACGAACACGCCGGTGAGCGCGCCCCGCTCGAACAGCGCCTTGTGCGGGACCATCGGCAGGGGCTTCTCGTCGCCGCGCGGCAGCCGCAAACGCGCGAACGAGCCAACGCGCGCCCCGCTCCCCCTGGGCAGGTCGGTCTTCACCAGGAAGCGTCGCGACGACGGATCTCCGGCCGGCCCCAGGACGGACACCGAGCAGGAGACGACGTTCCCCTCCTCCAGCGTCGCCTGCAGCGGCTGTCCGAGCGCCAGGCCCCTGGCCTGCCCCTCGGAGACGGTGGCGACGATTCGCTGCAGGCCCGCGCCCTGGATCGACAGCAGGATCTGGCCGGGCACCGCGAGGTCGCCGGCCCGCACCCTCTTTTCGGTGACCCGGCCGTCGAAGG
Organism: Acidobacteriota bacterium; assembly: GCA_041486695.1. Lineage (GTDB taxonomy): Bacteria > Acidobacteriota > Polarisedimenticolia > Gp22-AA2 > Gp22-AA2 > JBGPLZ01. Next base: position 25,412 of record JBGPLZ010000028.1, read on the forward strand.
GGGCGCGCAGAGCCACGTACTCGAGCTGGGCGTGCGCGGCGTCGCGCTCGGCGTCCGCCGCCGCGTCCGCCGACTCCGCAGCCTCCAGCTCCTGCTGGGTCGCCGCCTGATGCGCGAACAGGGCGCGAAGGCGATCGCGCTGCGCACGAACCGCCCGCAACGCCGCCTCGGCCGCCTGCAGGCGCGCCATCACATCCCGGTTGTCGAGACGTATCAAGAGATCACCCGCGTGGACGAAGCTGCCTTCTTCCACCGCGACGCTCTCGACCAGCGCCGAAGTGCGGCTCGCCAGGCTGGCCGCCTGGGCCGCCTCGACCGTTCCCGGCACTTCGATGAACCCCTCTCCGGCCCCGCCAACCAGGGCCGTGACCACCGGCACGGGCGTCTCGGAGCTCTGCGGGGCTCTGGAATCCGTTGCTCCCGAGCAGGCCACGTGAATCAGAGCGGCCGCCGCGAGCAGGGCAGGGATCCTCAGGCTCCTCATCGCGCCACCTCCAGGGTCCCCGTGGCACGCGCCAGACGGACCCGGCCGAGCACCGCGTCATAGAGGGCGGCGATCTCCGCCAGCTGCGCCCCCACCTTGGCGGCCTCGACCTCCAGGAGATCGGTCAGCGGGAGAAGGCCGGCGGCGTACCGTTCGGAGCTGATCCGTTGCGCCTCGGAGGCGGCCGCGGCCGCTTCCCGATAAACGCTCACGGTGCGATCCGCGACGACCGCTTCCCGGTAGGCCTGCTCGACCTCGAGGCTCGCGTTGTCCTGTGCGGCCCGCTGCCAGGCGTCCGCGGCCTCCGATCGTGCCTGCGCCGCCTCGATACGGGCCGAGCGACCCCGATCGAGAGCGGCCCAGCGAACCCTCACTCCCAGAAGAAACGACCCCTCGGAGGCGTCGAGCCCGGAGGCATTTCTCTCGTAACGCGCCAAGCCCGAGACCTCCGGACCAAGGGCGGCGCGCGTCGTGCGCGCCATGGCCTTGGCCGCCGATGCGGTCCGGCGAGCCGCCTCCACCTCGGGACGCGACGGAGAGGCTCGCTCGAGCCACACTCGCAGATCACCCAGGGGCTCGGAGGGCATTTCGAGGCGAGTCACCGGCTCGACCGCCTCGCCGGCCGCGAGGCCGAGGACGACGCGGAGACGGGCCAGCGCCAGATCCAGGTCCGCGCGCCGGCGCTCGAGCTCACGCTCGCGCTCCAGCCTGCGCACCTGAGCGCGCAGCAGATCCGACTGCAGCGCCGATCCGGCCTCGACCCGCGCCGCGGCCGCACGCTCGTGGGCCCGGGCGCTCGACAGCGCCGACTCGGCGACGCCGACCGCGGCGCGCGCCAGAGGAACCGCGAAATAGGCCTCGGTCACCCGGACCACCAGGTCCGACTCGGCGGCCCGCTGGCGCGCCAGCGCCGCTCCGGCCTCCTCGCGCGCCGCCCCCGCGCCGGCTCGAATCCGTCCCGATGTGAAGACCGGTAGTTCGAGATCGACGCCCGTGGTCAGATGATCGGCCGGATCGGGATGATTGAGGCGATCCAGGGCGAAATCCGCGGCGGTGAACCCGGCGGCGGTGAGCTTGTCCCCGAAAACGAGGACCTGGTTGTCGGTGCGCCGCCAGCCGGCGTCGACGAGCAGCCTTGGCCAGCGGGCACGGTCCGCCAGGAGCTCGTCGGCCCGGGCAGCCCGGGTGTCGGCCCGCACCGCGGTAAGCCCGGGATTGCGGTCCAACCCCACCCGCAGCGCCTGATCGATCGTCAGGGCTCGCGGGGCGCTCTCGCCCGCGAGGCTAAGGGCGAACAACGACCCGGCAACCAGCGTGACCGGCGCCCAGACGAACCGACCTCGCATCGAGTCCTCCCCGGCCGCGCGGCCATGGCGGCCTTCACTGGATAAGACCCCGCCAGCCCGGAAAGGTGACTCGCCGGATGGGGCGGGAGCGCTTCGTTCAGCCTGCGGCCTTCCGCAGGGCGTCGATGAGCGACTGTTTCAAGGCCGGCGGGAGCGGCTCGCGAGGCAGGGCGCGCACCGCCTCGATCGCCAGAGAGAGAGTGCGGACGAAGGCCGCGCACGGCGGGCACTCGCCATTGTGCGCGTCGATCACCTGCCGCAGCCGGGCGTCCAGGTCTGCGTCGATATAGTCGGAGAGATGCTCGACCATCTCCCGGCAGCTCAGCTCTTCCGGGGCGTGTCTCATCGAGCTACCGCTTGGTGGGGAGCTCCACCGGATCGGAAAGATAACCCTCCATCGCCTTGCGCACCGCCAGACGCGCCCGGTGGAGGCGGACCTTCGCCAGATCTTCGCTGATTCCCAGGATCGACGCGGTCTCCCGCGTGCTGAACCCCTCCTGCTCGCGCAGGATCAAGACGACTCGGAAATCTTTCGGCAGCGCGAGCACCGCGTCCTCGAGCCTCACCCGCAGCTCGCCCTGCAGCAGTCGATCGAGCGGGATGTCGGACCAGTCGGCGATCTCCGGGGCGACGCCCCTGGCGTCCGGGTGCGGCAGGAGATCGTCGATCGACAGGTCGCGCTTCGTCGCGCCGGCAGTTCGGCGGCGCAATTTCAGGCAGGTGTTGGCCGCGACCCGGTAGACCCACCCCTTCAAGGCCGCCGGATCGCGCAGGCCCTTGAGGGACTGATACGCCTTCAGGAGGGTCTCCTGAAGCAGATCCTCCGCGTCGGTCCTCCGCCCGCACATGCGGCGTCCGAAATTCAGGATGAGTGGGCCGAACCGCGTGACGAAAGGCTCGAACGCCTCCGGTTTCCCCGCGATCAGGGACTCGGCCAGGCTCCGGTCGGAACTCTCCGGTCGCTCGTGCTCCGCCAGTTCTCCGGTCCCGCGGCTCATGCGGGCATCGTATCACGCCGGAGATCAACTACTTCGCTCGTGCATCCCTGCCTTCCGAAGCACCCACATCATCGGGCAGCTGCGGCTGAAGGCCGATTGGATGAGGTTCAGCCCGACGAAAGCCGTGAACAGGAACCATCCCGGATGGACGAAATATCCGAGAGCCACGCTGAGCAGGACGAAGCCTCCGGCGATGAGCCGCAACGCTTCATTCATTCCCATGATCGGACCTCCCCGCCCCGCCAGGGGCGCTTGAGCTGGCAACCGCAGACCGGCTGCCGCTTCCACTCCGTAAAGAGCCCGCGGTCACGGGGAGGTTACAGGTGGATTCGATGGAGGCTGTCGGGATCGGCTCTTCGCTGGCTGTTTTTCAAACAGCAGGCGCCGCACCTGCGCCGGGGGGATCGTGCCGTAGGAGAGGAGGTGCCCGGTGAACGACTTGAGATTGAAAGAGGCTCCCGCACGGCGCCGCGCCTCCGCGAGGATCTCCGACATCTCGACGAAGCCGACGAAGTAGGTCGACAGCTGCGTCGAGGTCGCCTTGGCCCGCCGCAGCTTGGCCCGTGCCTCCGCCTCCTCCTGGAACCCCCGGCGCCGCATTAGATCGAAAGCGAAGCGATCGGCCTCGTCGTCGGGCATCGGGGCAGCGTGCAGGCGGGCGTCGAGGAGCGCGTTGATCGGGGCGCGCAGGCTCTGCTTGAGGTGGATGAGGAGATTTTCCGGTTCTCCGTCGGCGTAGCCGGCGTCGAAGACCAGATCCTCGCTCAGCACCGCCCACCCTTCCGCGAACGTGCCCGAGGTAAAGATCTTCTTGTAGACCGTCGCCAGCGGCGAGCGCAGCGCGTGCCAGAACTGCACATAGTGGCCGGGGAAAGCCTCGTGGACCGTCAGCCCCTGCAGGTTGTAGTCATTGTATTCGCGGAAAAACGACGCCTCCGTGGCGGCGTCCTGCTCGGGCGTGGCGCCGCGCGGCACCGAGGATATCCAGTACGACTTCTTGTGATCGGGCTCCAGGGTCGGCGGTGGGTTGAAGAACGCCACCGCCACCCCATCGAGGTACCCGGGGGTCGGCTCGATGGTGAAGTCATCGTCGTCCGGAGGCAGCTCGATCAGGTCCCGTCTGCGAAGAAAGTCCTTGATCCGCCCGGCGGAGCGGTGGACCGTCTCGAACAAGGTGTCGCGGGTGGCGTGACGGCGGGTGGCGACGTCGAGGACCTCGCCCACCACGAGGTCGATGCGCTCGTCGCCCGACTCGGCGTGGGCGTGATCCGGAAACAGCCGGTGGTGCAGCGGCTCCGCCACCTCGAGCATCCGTCGGCGCACAGCGTCCAGGTGCTCCGTCGCCCGCCGGGCGATCTCGTTCGGCGTCAGCTCTGACTGCAGGGTGTGGCGGAGCTTCATCGTCCAGAGCTTCTCTCCCAGCCGCCAGTCGCCGGTGGAGCGGGGCAGGAGATCGGTCTCGAGCCAGCGCTGGAAATCCCGGAGAGCGGCCAGGACGCGCTCGTTCTCGAGCAACAGCAACGCCTCGAGAGCGGGCACCCTGGCGAACAGGCGCGGCGCCTGGTCGGCGAAGAAGGCGATGTTGCCGGCGTGCGTGCCCAGGACCATCTCGGTGACGACGCGCGGCGGCCGGAACAGGTTCCGCCGCGCCGCCCGCAGGAAGGCGGGGACCGCCCGCATCCTCGCGAGCAGCGACCCGAGCCGCTCGGGCCAGAGGGGCGAATCCTCCGGGAGCAGCGTCAGGAAGAGGAAGGCGCTGCCCAGGAGATCGATGTACGACTGCGGGTCGCGCTCGTGGGGCCGGAGCTCGGTCAGGCCGAAGATGGCGGCGTCGAGATCGTGGAGGACCAGGTCGTGATCGATCCGGGCGCTGATCGAAAGGGCGCCGGGATCGATCGCCGTCAGGGCGGTGCGGTGGCGCCGGGCGAGATCGAGCTTGCGTTTCAGGCCCGCGGGGGAGAGGTCCTCGAGACGGCCGTCATGACGATGGAGGCCGACGGTCGTCGCCCAGGTCGGGTAGGCGCGGAACAGGTCGTCGAGGTAGTGATCGGCCAGGCGGTAGAAGGCCAGATCCGCTCCTGCGGCGCCGTCGGGGATGCCGCCGGGGAATCGGGATCGGGGTGCTCGCCGCGACCTGCCCGCCATGGGTGGTTAGCGACGCAGGTCCTTGAGGATCTCGCGCGCCGCATTGGCGCCCGAGCCGCCGGTGATGCCGCCGCCGGGATGGGTCCCGGCGCCGCACATGTATAGACCGGTGAGCGGGCCGCGGTAGCGGGCGAAGCCAAGCAGCGGCCGCATCGTGAAGAGCTGATCGAGGGCCGGTTCGCCGTGCTCGATCTGCCCTCCGGTCAGCCCATAGGTCTCTTCGAGGTCGAGCGGTGTGATCACCTGGCCCCGCACGATCTTGCCCGGCAGGTCGGGGGCGTATGCGGCGAGCGTCTTAACCACGGTGTCGCCCAGCTCCTCGCGGCGGCTGTTCCAGTCGCCCTGCTTGAGGCGATACGGGGCGTACTGCGCGAACACCGACATGACGTGCTGGCCCTGCGGCGCGAGCGACGGATCGAGGATCGAGGGGATGATCGCCTCGATGTACGGCTGCTTGGAGAAATCGCCGTACTTGGCTTCGTCGTAAGCCCGCTCGAGGTAATCGATCTCGGGGCCGATCTGGATGCGGCCCGACAGCGCCGCCGTCCCGTTCCCGCCGCCGAGGTTCTTCAGGGCCGTGAAGGTCGGGAGGCCCGAGAGGGCGAAATTGACCTTGGCGACCGTGCCGTAGGCCCGGTAGTTCCCCATCTTGATCAGGAAGTCCGGCTCGAGATGGAGCGGGTCGATCATCTTGAGGAAGGTGCGCTTCGGATCGGCATTGGAGATCACCGTTCGCGCCGGGATCACTTCGCCGGTCTTCAGGGTGACGCCGGTGACGGCGCCCCCCTTGACGTTGATCCGCGCCACGTCGGCCCCGGTCCTGATCTCTGCCCCGGCCTGCCGGACCGCGGCGGCCATCGCCTGGGTCAGGGCGCCCATGCCGCCGCGCGGCACGACGACGGAGCCCGCGGCGTGGCGGTCGGCGGCGGCGCGCAGCATCAGCACGACGCTGGTGCCCGCCGACCATGGCCCGAGGAAGGTGGCGAAGATGCCGCGCCCGGCGATGGCGCCGCGCAGCAGCTCGGTCTCGAACCACTCCGCCACCAGGTCGGCGATCGCCATGGGGCCCCAGCGCAGCAGCCGGAACATGTCTTTGCGGCCGAGACCGCGGAATTTCCGCCCGGTCTTCAGCAGGCCCCAGAGGTCGCCCAGCGCGGGAGACTCGAGCGACGGCGGGGTCATGGTCAAAAGATCGGCGAGGACGCCGGCGATCCGGCCGAGCGTCTCGTGGTAGTCGACGTAGCGCAGGGCGTCCTTCTTCGAGATCCGGGCGATCTCCTGGGCCGAGCGCGCCGGGTCGGCGTGCAGGACCAGGGCGCGGCCGTCGGGCGCCGGCGCGAACAGGCGGGTGCCGGCCTCGATCAGCTGCAGGCCATGGCGCTCGAGCTGCATGTCTCTGACCACGTCGGCACGCAGGGGCCCGGTGGCGTGCTCAAGTGTTGAGACCTTGAAGCCGGGCGCGATCTCGTCGGTGATCGCGCCTCCGCCGACCGCCGCCAGGCGCTCGAGCACGAGCGGCTTGTGGCCGGCCCGGGCGAGATAGAAGGCGGTGACCAGGCCGTTGTGGCCCCCTCCGATGATGACGACGTCGCCAGCCGCGGCCATGGCTAGACCCCTCCTTTCGCGTCTTTCAGGATCTCCATCGCCGCGATCCGGCCGTTCGCGCCCATGATGCCGCCGCCGGGATGGGTGGCCGAGCCGCACATGTAGAGCCCCTTCACCGGCGTCCGGTACTGCGCCCAGCCCGGCACGGGCCTCAGGAAGAACAGCTGCTCGAGCGACAGCTCGCCCTGGAAGATGTTCCCCTCGCTGAGCCCGAACTCCCGCTCCATGTCGAGCGGGGTCACCACCTGCCGGTGCAGGATGATGTTCTTGATGTTGGGCGCGAACTCGGAGATCAGGTTGACGACGGAGTCCCCGAAGGCTTCCTTCTTTTCGTCCCAGGTCCCCTCCCTGAGCTTATAGGGCGCGTACTGCACGAAGCAGGACAGGACATGTTTCCCGGGAGGAGCGACCGAC
>JBGPLZ010000029.1:0-32136 GCA_041486695.1 Acidobacteriota bacterium
CAGGGACCGGATGACATCGAGACAGAGGGCGGCAGAGAACCGGCGCGGCCTGCGGGTAGCTCTTGCGCAGGTCGAGCCGGTGCTCGGGAATGTGCTGGAGAACGTCGGCAGGCACCTCGAGCTCGCCCGGCAGGCGGCCCGCAAGGGCGCCGATCTGCTGATCTTCCCGGAGCTCAGTCTCACCGGATACCTGCTCCAGGATCTGGTGTCGGACGTTGCCGTGCGGCTTCACGATCCACGCCCCCTGCGCGCGCTCCTCGCAATGAGCCGGCGCCTGCCGATGGTCGTAGGCCTGGTTGAAGAAACGACCGGCCACCGCTACTACAACAGCGCCCTCTTCCTGGAAGCCGGACGGGTGCGGCATGTGCACCGGAAGGTCTATCTGCCGACCTACGGGATGTTCGATGAAGGTCGCTACTTCGCCGCAGGGGACCGCGTGCAGGCGTTCTCGAGCTCCCTGGGCCGGATCGGGCTCCTCATCTGCGAAGATTTCTGGCATCCGGCGAATGCCATCGTGCTGGCGCAGGACGGCGCCGACTACCTGATCGTCATCTCGAACAGCCCGACGGAAGGGATCGATGCGGCCCGGGGCCTGCGTAGCCTGACCACCTGGCACGATCTCGTGAAGGTCACCGCTCAGATCCAGACCCAGTTCATCGCCTGGGTCAACCGCGTCGGCTTCGAGGACGGAATCAATTTCGCCGGCGGTTCCTGCGTCGTCGACCCCTTTGGTGAAACCCTCGCTCTCGGGCGGACGATCATGGAAGACTTGGTGATCTGTGACCTGCCACGCTCGGCGCTGCGGCGAGCGCGGACCCTTTATCCTCTGCTGCGCGACGAGCGCCTCACGGTGCTGGCGCGCGAGGTTCAGCGGATCATGGCCCTCCCTCCGGCGCGCCCCGCATCCCGGAGGCGATCTCGACCCGGTTCGTGAGCCGGCCGACCCCTTCCACCGCGACGCTCACTTCGTCTCCAGGCCGAAGCGGACCCACGCCTTCGGGCGTGCCAGTCGAGATGAGGTCGCCCGGGAGCAGGGTCATGATCCGTGAGGCCTCGCTGATCAGCCTGGCGATGTCGAAGATCATGGCCGAAGCGGGCGCCGCCTGACGTCTCACTCCGTTGACGTGGGTCTCAACGGCGAGGATGCGCGGATCGAGGCCCGTCGTCACCCAGGGCCCGACCGGACAGAAGGTATCGAACCCCTTGGCGCGGGTGAACTGGACGTCACGTTCCTGCAGGTCCCGCGCCGTGACGTCGTTGACACAGGTGAACCCCAGGACGAAATCGAGCGCCCTCTCCTCCGGAACGGCTCGGGCCGTGCGGCCGATCACCACGCCGATTTCCCCTTCGTAGTCCACGCGCCGGCTCGCCGCCGGTAGACGGATCGCCGCGCCATGCGGCAGAAGGGCTGACGGGGGCTTCAGGAAGAACAGCGGCTCAAGGGGGATCGGATGGCCGAGCTCGGAGGCGTGAGCCCGATAGTTGCGTCCCACCCCCAGGATCTTCGACGCCAGACACGGGACCAGGATCTCGAGCCGGGCAATCGGGAGGTGCGGGCCGGACGAATCGAGCGAGGCGAACGGACCGTTCGGGAGCTCCCGGCAGTGTTCGTCATCCTCGAGCAGTCCATAGAAAGCGCGGCGCCCGTCGGAGAAACGGCCGAAGCGCCGGGGAGCGTTCATGCCGGCGCGGCCCTATTTCGCCCGCTCGAGGTACTTTCCCTCGGCGGTGTCGATCCGCACGACCTCGCCGACCCCGATGAACTGCGGCACGGTCACCTGAAGCCCGGTCTCGAGTTTCGCCGGCTTGCCGCTGTTGGAGGCGGTCGCCCCCTTCATCCCGGGAGGCGTATCGATCACTTTCAGGTCGACGGTGATCGGCAGCTCGACCCCGACCGGACGATGCTCGTAGAACTCCACCATCACCTTGATGTTCGGCGTGAGGTAAAAAACGACGTCGCCCAAGTCTTCCTTCTGAATCGCCACCTGCTCGTAGGAGTCGGTGTTCATGAAATGGTAGTCCTCGCCGGAGGCGTAGAGGAACTCCATCTCGTGCTGCTCAAGATCGGCCTTCTTGACCCGATCCTCGGAGCGGAACCGGTAATCGAAGCTATTGCCGGACTTGAGGTTGCGAAGCTTGGTCTGCACCATGCCCCGCCAGTTGCCCGGCGTGAGATGGAGAATGCTCAGCACCCGGCAGAGATTCCCCTCGTGCAGGATGGCCATCCCGACCCGCAGTTGTGTCGCTGGAATCATGAGCGCGTGAGCCCCCCGCTCCCCGGAACGAACTTGGAGCAGAGTATTATAATCGGCGCCTGCGCCGGTCCGCAAGCCGCGCCCGGCGCGCCCGCCGCCCCGCCATCCTCGTTGACAGCGCGCTCGGGGCCGGCTTACCCTTCGAGCATGGCGACTCGTGCCCGCGACCTTTCATCCCCCTTTCCCGAGGAGCTGGCCTTCGATCGCGCCACCACTCTCGACCTGCTCGGCGATTTCCTCCGTCGTGAAGGCGGCAAGGCCGGCTTCCGTCGCGTCATCGTCGGGCTGTCCGGGGGCATCGACTCCGCCACCGCCGCCGCCATCGCCTGCCGCGCCCTCGACCGGCGTAACGTGCTCGCGGCGCTGCTCCCCTATCGCACCTCGAGCCCGCGCAGTCTCCGGGACGCCCGCAAGGTCGCGGCGTTGCTCGGGCTCAAGACCGTGACCATCAAGATCACGCCGATGATCGACGCTTATTTCCGCCGGGAGCGCGGCGCCACGCGGCTGCGCCGGGGGAACAAAATGGCACGGGAACGAATGGCCGTTCTCTACGATCTATCCGCGCGGGATCACGCCCTGGTCCTCGGGACCAGCAATAAGACGGAGCTCCTGCTCGGCTACGGCACGCTCTATGGCGACATGGCGTCCGCACTGAACCCCCTGGGAGATCTGTACAAGACCCAGGTCCGGATGCTGGCGATACATCTGGGCCTTCCCGAAGAAATCGTCTGGAAGACCGCCACGGCCGACCTCTGGGCCGGCCAGTCCGACGAAGCCGATCTCGGCTACCGGTATGCGGAGATCGACCGGCTCCTGGTCCTGCTCGTCGATCAGCGCGCCACTCCCGCGGAGGCGCGCGCGGAGGGCTTCCCCGCATCAATGGTCGAGCGGATCACCCGCCGCATCCAGAGCTCCCAGTTCAAGCGGCGCCCGCCGATCATCGCCAAGCTCTCGCAACGCACGGTCGGCGTCGACTTTCGCTATCCCCGTGACTGGGGACGCTAGGGCGGCGGCTGTGACCGAACCCTCCTCGTCCGCCCGCGGCACGCTGTACGTCGTAGCGACTCCGATCGGCAACCTCGAGGACCTTTCCGCGCGGGCCGTGAGGGTTCTTGGCAGCGTCGAGCTGATCGCTTGCGAGGACACCCGCACCACCCGTCCTCTTCTGATTCGCCAGGGTCTGACCACCCGGCTGATCAGTCACCACAAGTTCAACGAGCCGCGGAGCGCTGCGGAGATCTTGAAGATCCTGGGCCGGGGTGGATCCGTGGCGCTGGTCAGCGATGGCGGGACGCCGGGGATCTCGGACCCCGGGGCCCTGCTCGTACGCCAGGCGCGGCAGGCCGGGCACCGGATCGTCCCCATCCCCGGCCCCTCGGCGGTGATCGCCCTGATGTCGTCGAGCGGCTTTCCGCCGGGCCCTTTCACATTCATCGGGTTCCTGCCGCACCGCCGCGCAGAACGCCGGCGCACGCTTCAGGCGCTTCGCCGCGAACCGCGCCCGCTCGTCTTCTTCGAGTCCCCGCAGCGCCTGGTCGCGAGCCTCGATGACGTTGTCGAGATCCTGGGGGATCGCCCGGCCTGCCTCGGACGCGAGATGACCAAGCTGCACGAAGAGATGCTCGGCGGGACGGTGGGGTCGATCCGCGCCGCGTTCGGGGACCAGGCGCCCCGGGGAGAGGTGACCTTCGTGGTGGCGGGCGTCTCCCGGGAAGAGGCGGCGGGCCCCACCGAGGACGCTCCGCCTGGAACCCCCGCGGACGAGGTCCGGCGTCTCATCGCCGCGGGATGGGATCGCAAGGACGCGATGCGCCGGGTCGCCCGGGAACGCGGCTGCTCGCGGCGCTCGATTTATCTCGACCTGCTCAAGAACAAGAACCCGGCGGAGTGACGGACGGCCCCGGAATCACCTTCAGGGGACGGCCGGCGCGGACTCCCCCGCGATCGGCGCCGACGGCAGCACCTCATCCTCGGGGAGAATCCCGTGGTCGCCCGTAGCGGGCTGGTACTCGTACCGCAGGCAACACTTGAGACGACCGCACATGCCTGAGATCTTAGAGGGGTTGAGGCTGAGATTCTGCTCGCGCGCCATTTTGATCGAGATGGGCGCGAACTCCTTGAGGAAGGTCGAGCAGCAGAGCGCCTTGCCGCAATCACCGTAGCCGCCGCGAATCCCCGCCTCGTCGCGCACGCCGATCTGCCGCATCTCGATGCGGCAGTGGAACCGCTGCGCCAGGTCCCGGACCAGATCACGGAAATCGACCCGACCATCCGAGGAGAAAAAGAAAGTCAGCTTCTTCGTGTCCGGGTTCTGTTCGACCCGCACCAGGCGCATCGACAGCTTGCGGGCGGTGATTCGCTCGCGGCAGTCGACGGCGGCTTCATCCTCCTGGGCGGCGCGGCGATCAAATGCCTCCAGGTCTTCCGGCGCCGCGGTCCGGAGCACGCGCCGCATGCAGCCGATGCTGCAGGAACGGAGCGCCCGCGTCGTAGGCTGCGCGACCTCCCCGATCTCCGGCCCGTGCTCTCCCTCCACCAGAACCCGATCGCCCATCTCGAAATCCCGTTCATTCGAGTTGAACTGCGACACCCGGGTCTGGCCGCGCAGGCGGACCCCGACCACCGCGACCGCATTGCCGTTCGATTTCTTGCCTTCCGGAGCGCTGCAGCCACAGCCACCCGTCGACGGCGGCGGCGCGGATGTCTCGAGGGCCGGCGTTTCCGGGGGAAGGGATTCCATCGCTCCACCTCGCGTCCGTCCGGGATCGCGTCGCCGTTCGACCGACCATCCCGATCGACTGATTATGCTATGGTAACCGGGGTCGCGGTCAAGCAACGCGCGTCTCCCCGTCACGGCGGTCGATGGCTCCCAAAGACGCGAAGAAGGAAAGCGACGAGAAAATTCTGGCCTCGAATCGCCAGGCGTTCCACAACTACGCCATCGGCGAGCGCTTCGAGGCGGGACTCGCCCTGTTAGGAACCGAGGTGAAATCGCTGCGGGAGGGACGCGCCAATCTGAAGGATGCGTTCGCGCGGCTGGAGCGCGGAGAGATTTTTCTCTTCAATTGCCACATTTCCCCTTACAGCCACGGCGGCTACGCGAACCACGACCCGCTGCGGGCTCGCAAAGTCCTGCTGCACCGCGAGGAGATCCAGAAGTTGTCGCAGCGGCTTCTGGCGGGGCAGACGCTCATCCCGCTCCGAATGTACCTGCGCCGCGGGCGAGTGAAGGTCGAGATCGCCCTGGCTCGCGGCAAGAAGTTGTGGGACAAGCGCCAGGCGATCAAGGAGCGGGACCAGATAAAGGAGGCGCGCGCCGCGATCCGAACGCGCAAGGGCACGGGTGCGTGAGGCTGCCCGGATCCCGGGGGCTCACTCCCGGCGGATCGACCCGTCGATCGGGCTGCTGGCCGTCGCGTAGGGCTTCCTGGGGATGCGGCCGGCCTCGTACGCGAGCCGTCCCGCCTCGATCGCCAGCCGCATGGCACGCGCCATCTTGACCGGATCGGAGGCGCCCGCAATCCCGGTATTCATCAGCACGCCGTCCGCGCCCATCTCCATGACGACCGCGGCGTCCGAAGCGGTGCCGACGCCGGCGTCGACGATGACCGGGATATCGCGAATCTCCTCCAGGATCAACCGCAGCGTGGCAGGATTCTGCACTCCCAACCCCGATCCGATCGGGGCGGCCAGCGGCATCACCGCGGCCGCCCCGGCGTCCCGAAGGCGGCGCGCCACCACGAGATCGTCGTTCGTGTAGGGGAGGACGACGAACCCCTCCTTGACCAGGACGCGCGTCGCCTGGAGCAGCCCCTCGGTGTCGGGGAAAAGGGTCTTCTCATCGCCGATCACCTCGAGCTTGATCAGATCCGAGAGCCCCGCCTCCCGCGCCAGCCTCGCCGTACGAATGGCGTCCTCGGCGTTGTAGCAGCCGGCGGTGTTCGGAAGGAGCGTGACGGTCTTGGGATCGATCGCGTCGAGAATGGCGTCGCCGCCGCGCCGCGACAGATCGACCCGCCGCACGGCGACCGTCACCATGGCCGCCCCCGACGCTTCGATGGCACGACGCATGATGTCCGGATTGGGGTACTTGCCGGTCCCGACGATCAGCCGCGAGGAATAACTGCGGCCCGCGATGATCAGGGTGTCGCTCTTCATCGTGCCCTCACCCGCCGCCTACGAAATGGACCACCTCGACCCGGTCGCGGTCCGCCAGCCCGCGGCGGGGGTAGTCGGCGCGCCGGACCACCGCGCCATTCACCTCAACCGCCACGCGGCCGGGTCGCACATCCATCGTCTCGAGAAGGCCCAGCACGGTGACGCCGTCGGGGGCCTCCCGCTCCTGACCGTTGAGAAAGACCGTCACCGCGATTCCTCTCGAGACCCGGCCGCCTTCCGCACCGGTTTCTTGATGAACTGCTTGATCTCTGCGGTTTCTTTTCCGGCGACCGACTGGATGATGAGAGCGCCTGTCCCCTCTTTCAGGACCGGAAGCGGGCACCTGAGCGTGACCAGGCCGTCCCCATCGGTGTCTCCCTCCACCAGGACCTTCGGCTTGTCAACCGTGCTGATGAACTTCACCTTGACCGTGGCTCCGGCGATCCCCTGACCGCCGGCGGCACGGCTCACCAGAAGATCGAGGCGGGCCGTCTCCCCTTCCACGAAGCCGTCAAATCCGACGAGGTTCAGCGAGATCCGGTCGGGCGAGGCCTGGGACGCCAGCCATTCGATGACCACTTCGTCGAAGCTCTTGTTCGAGATGATCCCCTCACCGAAGGGGCGCGGCTTCTTGTCCTCGTATTTCCCTTCCTTGATGTCGAGGATCATCTGGTTGTGCTGGCTCTCGATGCGCTCCGCGATCTGTTTCTCACCGGCCTTGCTCGCCACGAGGTCGGCGTAGGAGGACCGCCGGGCGGCCAGGATCTCCCCCCCGATGTAGACCAGGGTCTCGATGACGGGGTTGTCGAGGCCCTTGTCCTCCGTCTGCACGTGATAGACGCGGCCCTGGTGCTGCACGTCGGTGTTGAACCCGGTCACCATGCAGCGATCTTAGGGCATCAGCCGAAAAGCGGTCAAGGACGGGCCTCCGTGGGAGCCTTCGTCGAGGGGCAGCCCTTCACCGGATCGCGGAGCCGGCTCGCGGCGCGTGTGCTAGCATGACGTTCCGGTACACGGGACACGAGAGGCGACGATGGCGAGCCAGACGATCGACGGGACGGCCGTAGTCCTGTGCGAGGGGAACTTCGCCGCCTCGGACGGCAAGACGGCGCACGGACTGGTGCGCCACACCGATCGCTATCGAATCCTGTCGGTGATCGACAGCCGCCTCGCGGGCCGGGACGCGGGCGAGGTTCTGGACGGGCGACCGGCGGGGATCCCGATCGTCCGCGATCTCGCCGAGGCGATCAGCACCGCGGGACGAAAGCCCGACTTCCTCGTCGTCGGTGTCGCGACCCACGGGGGCGTCCTGCCTCCCGCCTGCCGCCCGACGGTCAGCGAGGCTCTCGCTCAGGGAATCCACGTCGATTCCGGATTGCACGAGCTTTTGGGTGCCGACCCGGAGTTCGCGGCTCTCGCCCGCAAGCACGGCGCCCGGATCCGGGATGTGCGTCGCACCCCTCCGCGAGAGGCGATGCACGCCTTCACCGGTGAGATCGCGACGGTCACGGCCGTGCGGCTCGCCGTCCTCGGCACCGACTCGGCCGTCGGCAAGCGGACGACCGCGGTTCGCCTGGTCCAGGGGCTCAACGCCGCCGGCCGCAAGGCGGTGCTCATCGGGACCGGCCAGACCTCATGGATGCAGGGAGCGCGGTACTCGCTCATTCTCGACAGCCTGATCAACGACTTCGTCTCCGGGGAAATCGAGCACCAGGTGGTTCGCGCCTTCCGCGAAGAGCACCCGGAGGTGATCGTCATCGAAGGTCAGGGCTGTCTCACCAACCCCGGCTACCCCGGGGGCTTCGAGATCCTCGCCGGCGCGCGGCCCGAGGGCATCGTCCTGCAGCACGCCCCGGCCCGGACTGACTACGACGGGTTCCCCGGCTTCCCGCTCGCCGGGGTCGAGCGGGAGGCCGAGATCATCCGCCTCCTGTGCGGCGCGCCCCTGGTCGCCATCACGCTCAACCACGAAGGTCTGACGCCGGCGGATCTGCGGCGGCACCGGGAGTCGCTCGCCGAGCGCTTCCGGGTTCCCTGCTGCGACCCATTGCTCGACGGCGTGGAACCGGTGCTCGCGGAGATCGGCCGCCGCTTCCCGCGGCGCCCCCGATGATTCGCGTCGTCTCCGCGGAAGCAGTGCCGGTCACGTTCCGGCTGCGAGAAGGTTACCGCATCGCGGGGGCGTCCTTCACCCTCGCCTTCAATGTCATTCTCAAGGTCGTCACTTCGGACGGGCGGACGGGGTTCGGCTGCGCCTCGCCCGCCGGGGAGGTGACCGGCGAGACGGCGGAGCGCTGCCTCGCCGCGCTTCGCGACGTGCTTCTCCCGCTTCTTCGGGAGGCGGATGCCGGCGATCTGCGAGCCGTCGGCGCGCGGTCGGCGGCGGCCGCTCCAGACTGTCCGGCGGCGAGGGCGGCCGTCGACATCGCGCTCCACGACCTGTTCGGGCAGAGGATCGGCCAACCCCTGGCACGAGTCCTCGGCCTGCGCCGCGATCGATTGCTGACCAGCATCACCCTCGGGATCGAGCCCGATGCGGAGGCGACCCTCGACCGGGCACGCCGGCACGTGAGCGCGGGCTTCACGATCTTGAAAGTCAAGGTCGGCGAGAACTGGGAGGCGGACGCGGCGCTCGTCCGTTCGCTTCGAAACGCGCTCGGGCCGGGGGTCGCTCTCCGGGCCGATGGCAACCAGGGCTACTCGGAGACGCAAACCCGAAGCTTCCTCCGGGCCCTCCAACCCGGGGACCTCGAGCTCCTCGAGCAGCCGATCGCGGCCCTGGACCTCGAAGGCATGGCGCGATTGGCCCGCGATTTCGATCTGCCGATCATGGCCGATGAGTCACTGCGGTCCGAGGAGGAGGCCCGGCGCATCGTCCGCGCAGGAGCCGCCGACCTGGTCAACATCAAGCTCATGAAGTCGGGAGGCATCGCGCCCGCGCTCCGCATCGCCGCGATCACCTCGGAGGCTGGCCTCGGCGCGATGGCCGGCTGCAATGACGAGTCGCGCATCGGCATCGCCGCGGGATTGCACTTTGCACTGGCGGCCCCCCGGACCGAACGGGCCGACCTAGACGGCCATCTCGATCTGGTCGACGACGTGGCGCAGGGGGGCATCCGAATCGTGGACGGCTACGTTCTGCCTTTCATGGAGAGGGCCGGGCTGGGCGTTTCGGTCGATCTCTGAGTTGCCGTGGCGCGGCGGGGACGGCCGGCGGGCACCCGGATGGAGTAGGCCTTCATCTTCCGCTGCAGCGTGCGCACCCCGATCCCGAGGGACCGGGCGGCGTGAGTGCGGTTCCCGCCGAGATGTTTGAGGGTCCTGCGAATCACCGCCCGTTCCACTTCTTCCAGGCTGGATCCGGAGCGCGGGCGGAAGCGGGGCGGGGCGTTTTCTCGTCCGCGCACGGTCGCCGGAAGGTCCGAGGAGCGGATCACTTCGCCGGGACGGGTGATGATGGTGCTCTCCAGGACGTTCTTGAGCTCGCGGACGTTCCCGGGCCACGCATAGCGCTGCAGGACGCGCACCGCCTTGGGAGTCATCCGTTTCGGCGACAAGCCGTTGTCCCTGCAAATCTGCTGCAGGAAGAGACCTGCCAGATCCGGGAGATCTTCGATTCGCTCGCGCAGCGGCGGCACCTGGATGCTGATAACCTTGAGGCGGAAATAGAGATCCTCGCGGAAGGCGCGCCGCCGGACCATCTCCTCGAGATCGGTGTTGGTGGCCGCCAGAACCCGCACGTCGACGCGCACCTCGCGCCCGCCGCCGACCCGCATGAACTCGCGCTCCTCCAGAACGCGCAACAGCTTGGACTGGGTCTGCAGATCCATCTCGCCGATCTCGTCCAGGAAAAGCGTGCCGCGATCCGCGAGCTCGAACTTCCCCTTGCGGCGCTCGACCGCTCCGGTGAAGGCGCCCCGCTCGTGGCCGAACAACTCGCTCTCGATCAAGGGGACGGGGATTGCGGAGCAGTTGATGGCGATGAACGGGGCCTCGCGGCGCGGTGAGTTAAAGTGGATCGCCTTGGCCACGAGCTCCTTGCCGACGCCGCTCTCCCCCAGGACGAGGACCGTGCTCCGGGCGGCGGCGACTTGAAGGATCTGGTCCCGCACACGCTTCATTCCCTCCGAGCTGGCCACGAGGTTGCCGAGCAGGTACTTCCGCGACAGCTCCTTCTGCAGGTGTCCGACACGCTCATCGAGGTCGCGCCAGACGAGAATGCGACCCACCCGCGCCAGGACTTCGGCCTGGGTCAGCGGTTTCAGCAGATAATCGTCCGCGCCCTCAGGGAGAGCTCGAATCGCATGCTGGACTTCCCCCGGCTTGGCCAGGAGCACGATCGCCGGGATCGTCGTCATTCTCCGAAGCCGCGCCAGCAAGTCCGGCATGCCCTCGCCGGCGAGCCCGACCGCAACCATCGCCAAATCGAACTCCTCCCGCGCCGCACGCTCGAGGGCCGAGGTCGGATCAGCGACGTGAGTGACGTTCAACCCCATGCCACGCAGGAGCGCGAGAGTCTCGTGCGACTCCGACACGTCATCCACGAGAAGAGCCTGCTTGCCTTCTGGAAGCATCCGGTTTCGAGCCTCTCGAGTATCGCAGGAAGTCTGTCACTTTGACGCACCACGGTCAAGAACAAAGTGCGTCATAGTGACGGACCGAGGGCGATGAAACGTCGTCCAATGCCCTTTCGACATTCCGATATCCCCTGGCGGATATCCAGCTTAATCCTTCTGCTGCAATATGTTAATCTTTGACGACTCCGACTCCGAATTAATTTTCCATGCGTCAAGCTTGATTGGCAGTGTTATTGCTGATAGATAATGTCAACCTCGGGAGGAACGATTCGGATGAAGAAGAAGCCGCAAGGGAAGAAGTCGGTTTCCAAGCAGAACGGCATGATCGACTTTAGCTTTGGAAACACTTCATACCAGATCGACCCCAATCGCCGGAAGGTTTACCAGCGGTGGGTCGAGGTTGAGACCGCCAAGACGTTCCTGATCATGGGCGCCTGGAATCAAACCCAGGCGCAGACCAAGAAAGCGGTCTAGGAGAGGCCCTTCAAAGACCAGCCCGCGAGGGCTGAGATACGTACCAAGCACCTTCTCAACACACCACGCCAAAACATAGAGCCGCTTCGGTAGTCATGAAGCGGCTCTCCTATTTTTGCCGTGCCTGAGCCTAGGAGGCGGGGCGGATCAGCCGTTGTTGGCGTTGTAGACGACGTCTTCCGACTCGTCCGAAAAATATTTCGGCTCGGAGCGGCAGACGCGGTTGCGCCCTGCCTTCTTGGCGCGGTAGAGGGCGGTGTCGGCCGCCTGGATCAGGTCGGTCCCATTCCGTCCGTCATCGGGGAAGGTGGCGACTCCGCCGCTGAGGGAGACGACCTTGAGGGGCTGACTCTCACGGTGAGGGTATGGGTGGCTTGCCATGCGTTCCCGGAAGCGCTCGGCCGCCACCATCGCTCCGTCCTTGGGCGTTTGCGGCAGTATGACCACGAACTCTTCTCCGCCGTAACGCGCCGCGGTGTCATCCGGACGAACGCTGTCACGCAGGAGCTGCCCGGTGATCTTCAGGACCTCGTCTCCGGCCTGGTGTCCCTGGGTGTCGTTGTAGTGCTTGAAGTTGTCCAGGTCGAAAATGAACAGCGACACGGGGAAATGTCCCTTCTCGGCCTTCAGGATCTCCTCCGAGAGCCTGGTCATGAAGAATCTCTTGTTGTACAGCTTCGTCAGGCCGTCGGAGTTGGCCATCTCCTGGATCTGGGAGAACAGGCTGTTGTTGAACACGGCGATGCAGCCGAGGTCGGCGAGCAGGCCCATCATCGCCTTCTCGTGCTTGTAGTGCTGGCTGATCCCGCCGACGCTGATCACCCCGAACACCTGACCCGCGTGCACCATCGGCGCGCACAGCTCGGTCTGGAACTTGGAGTGACCCGTGGCTTCCAGGCTCGTCCCGGTCTGACGCATCTCGCGGATGAAATCGTTGGTGTCCATCGGCACCTTGTGCTCCGCTACCCAGCCGATCCGGCCCTCTCCCGGATTGAGCTGGGAGCCGATCTTGATCTCCTCTGCGAGCCCCTTCTGTTGCACGAGAATCAGTTTCTTCGCCCGCTCATCCATCAGGAAGACCAGGATCTGGGTCGGGGCGAAAAGGCGCTCGCTGATCTTCAGCAACAGGGGCGCGATGCCCCGCCGCTCCATGCGCGAGTTGATTTCCTTCGTGAAGTCCGGAAGGAGCGTGAAGAAGTTGGAGAGGGCTCCGTTTTCGGCCTCGAGCCGCGCGATGGTCGTCTTCAGATCGCGCAGCGCGCTCTGGTCGGCCTCCGGTCTGCGGGCGACCAACCTGGCAGGGCGGCGCGTGGCGCGCCCCAGAAGCCATCCGAGGACGAGGGCCGTCACGCTCCCCGCAGCCCAACCCCAGGCCGGGATGACCTTGAGCACGGTCGCAATCTGTCCCAGGAGCTCCATATCGCTCTGGTCCCTCCCGTCGGTAAACAGGCCGGGGGACGACTCGCACACCGTGGTCGTCGCCTTGAAACGCCGGCGTAAACTTAGGCTCCAGGGGAAGCTGATTCAAGGCACTGGCCTTGAAGCTCTTTCCACAACGCTCAGCCACCCGTCAAGATTTTGGCTGTCCCAGGACAGCCTGCTTGACTTGCCTCCGAGCCATCCCTAGAGTGGCCGGCGGGGCTCAAAATGGATTCGTCGAGACGCGATGTGAGGCTCGAACCCCGGGCTGCGGTGCGGCTGCGCGTCGTCGTCTTCGGTGTGTCTCCCGACCAACCGGAGACTGAAATGACGACGCGTGACCTCAGCGGCGGTGGGGTGCTTTGCGACTCGACCCTCTCGATCCCTCTCGGAAAGCCGCTCAAGCTTCGTCTCGATCTGACCAACGAGGCCGGGCTGCCTCACCCCGTGATCCTGGAGGCAATCGCGGTGCGGGTCGAGGGCACGGGCCCCTGCGCCGTCGCGTTCCACTTCACGGAGGCGCCGGAGCGCATCCGCGAACAGGTTCGTCGCTTCGTGGTCAGGGCTTTGCGCCCGGCGCCTCCGGGATGACCCCCGGGTCCCCTCGCAAGCGAGTCTTGTCTCTCACCCCGACGGCACTCGTGCTGCTGGCTCTGTCGTGCCGGGTCGGGCCGGCGGCCCCGAGGCCGGGCCGCGGCTTCATCGACGGTCTCGGCCGCACAGTGGTCGTCCCCTCCGCTCCACGCCGTGTCGTTTCTCTTGCCCCGAGCGTCACGGAGGCCGTTTATGAGCTCGGGTTTGGCGACCGGCTCGTCGGGATCAGCGACTTCTGCAGACCGCCGCAAGGCGCCCGGCCGATCGCCCGTGTCGGGGGAATGCTGAACCCGAGCCTGGAGGCCATCCGCGAGCTTCATCCCGATCTGCTCATCGCCACCACGAGCGGCAACGACCCGGCCCTGCAGTCCCAGGCGGAGGCGCTCGGTGTGGCCCTCTACACGGTGCATACACCGGACGTCCGGTCGACCCTCTGGACACTCGAGGCATTGGCGGACCTGCTCGGAGATCCTGGCCGGGGCGTCCGCCTCGCGGCGGATCTCCGTCATCGCCTCGACGAGGTGCGGGATCGAGTCGCTCACGTGCGCCCCGCCAGGGTGCTCTACATCGTCTGGGGCGAACCCCTGACCGTCCCCGGGCGCCCCGCCTTCCTGACCGATGCGCTGCGGGCAGCCGGAGCCGCCTCCGTGACCGGCGAGGCCCAGGCCGCCTGGCCGACCTACGACCTCGAGTCGGCCATCACCAGCGCCCCGGAGGTGATCGTGACCTCGGAGCGCAACCGTGCGATGGCGGAAAGACTCCTCCGCGATCCGGCGTGGGCGCGGGTGCCGGCGGTACGTTCGCAGAGGCTCGTGGTCGTCAGCGAGGCGATCGAGCAGCCGGGGCCGCAAGTGGTCCGCGGGATCGAGGAACTGGCCTGGCGACTCTATCCAGAGCTGTTCGGAAATGATGCTGGCGGCCCGGCGAACAAGAAATAGCCGTGCGGGCCACCTGACCCGCACGGCCGGGGGATCGAGGATCGGGCACCCGTCTGCCCGTCCTCTGGGAACGAGTCGATTGTCCCACCCCGTCGGCGGAAGGCAAGCACCCGGAGGGAACTTCCGGTGCATCGATGCAGCACCCCCGAGCCACAGCCGCAAGTAGAATCGGTGCGCTGCCGAGCATATGGTCGGCGGCGGAAGGAAGGCGTGATAGGATGACCGCCCGCGGGAGAAGGAGAGAGCGATGGGGCTCCTGAAGGGGCGAATCGAAGATTACAGTTCCCCGCTGGCGGGGCTGCCGGCCCGACTCTATGCCGGTTATTTCTTTCTCAAGTTCGGCCTGCACAAGATCACGACTGGATTCGATGGCCCGACGCTGCAGAAAACCCTGAGCGGCTGGGCGGCGGAGCCACACTACTCCTTCTACATGACCTTCCTGACCAAGGTGGCCATGCCTCATGCGGGGCTGTTCGCCTTCCTGGTGGCATTCGGCGAGTTGGCGGTTGGCGTCGCCCTTCTGGTCGGGGCGGCGACACGATTGGCCGCCATCGTGGGCATTTTCATGTGCCTGAACTTCCTGTTCGCGAGCGGCACGGCGATCGTCAGCACCGAGGGGCCGGTCATCTTCACCTTGTTCCTGCTCACCGTCTATGCCACCGCCGCCGGGCGAGCGCTCGGCCTGGATCAGATTCTCAAGACGCGACTGCCGCGCTGGGTCGCCTAAGGCTCGGTGATCGCCCCTTTCCTTATATAATGCGACGATGCTTCACAATGTCCCGGTCGCCCGCATCCTGGGCTTTCTCTTCGTCGCGACGGTCGTTCTGCTCGCTTTCATGACCTACCAGGGTTACAGCACCTCGGCCGGTGCGCTCGGCGCGGCGCGCCATATCCGCTTTGCGATCTTCGGGATCGTCGTCATCCTGTTCACCCAGACGATGTCCCTCTTCTATTTCGTCGGCACCGGCAGCCGGATTAAGAAGGTTGTGCAGGAGTATGGGCTCGATCCAGGCTTCTATGCGCGGACGCTGCGCTTCAAGGCCCGCCTGTTTCCCTGGCTCACCTTCACGCCACTCGTCACCATGGCCGCCTTCATCCTCGGCGGGGGCGCCCACACACGGATGCTCCCGGCGTGGATTCATGGCGGACTGGCCTATCTGGCTCTCGGCATGAACCTCGTGACCACGATCCTCGCGTTGCAGTGCATCGGGGAAAACGTCATGTTGATCGACGAGATCGACGCGGCCCTCCCCGAGCATGCAGGCGAGTGAACCGCCCGACCCCGCCGGCTTCCCGGGCCTGGTCGCCTGGCCGGATCCGGCGGCGGAGGAAATCCTGGGTGAGATGGCCGAGGCGATCCTAGGCGCCGCCCAGCACGAGCGTGATGCCCATGGTGACTTCGAGGTAGTTCTGGTTGCCGGCGGCACCCCGGCCAGCGTAATCGACCTTGCGCGCCTCGATCCGGAAGCCGGCCCGCTCGCCCCCGAAGAATCGGATCCCGGCGCCGTAGTTGTACATGAAGTCCTGCTCGTCCCCCACCAGGCTCGGGTCGGTGGTGAAGCCGAAGGTGCTGAAGTCGAGCACGCCGGCGCCGGCCGTGACGAAGGCCACGACCTTGTCCCGTCTGTGCAGGAAAATGTTGTAAACGTAATTCACCCGGGCGGTGATCAGGTCGGCGCTGAAATTGCCGGTGGCCGAGTCGTTGGTCGAGGTACCGCCGAAGCCGAACTCCACCTCGTGCCGCTTGGTCCAGTGGTAGGCGAAGTCCAGCCCCAGGGACGGGCTGTCATCGAGCCCGGCCGTGCTGCCGAATTTGACGTATCCGGCATAGGGATAGAGCTCCCACGCCTTCTCGCGGTTCTGAGCCCTCGCCGGAGTCGCGAGACAGAAACCCGCGACCACCGCCGCCAGAATGCCCCCGATGATGCGTCGCATTGCACCCCCGTCGAATGACCGCTTACCTTTACAGATGCCCGCGGTGCTGTCAAGGGGGATCGGCCGCAGAACCCGTCGGGCGCGGGGTCTACGCAGCGTACCGGGATCCTCCGCGGCGCCGGAGAGATGGATTCCACTAGAATGGTCACCAGGACGGTGAGGTGCGCGGATGGATGGCGACCCGGTCGCTCGCAGGACGATCCTCAGGGTCAATGATGATGACCGGACCGAGGCGGACGACTGGGTGGTCGTGGAGGAGCCCCTCGAGATCCGGATCGGCGGCGATTCTCTGGCGGTCATCATGCGGACCCCGGGGCACGATATCGAGCTCGCGGCCGGCTTTGCCCTGACCGAGGGCGTGATCCGGACGGCCTCGGATCTCGGGACTCTTCATCAGTGCCGCTCCGAAGGAGAGGGCCCGCTCAATGTCGTGGAGATCGGCCTTGCGCCGGGGGCGGGGTTCGACCGCGAGCGGTTGCGCCGGAATCTGATGGCCAGCGCCGCCTGCGGACTCTGCGGCAAGGCCTCGCTCGAGGCGTTGGCGACCCAGGCCAAACCGGTCCGCTCGGAGCTGCGAGTCCGGCGGGAGACTCTCTTCGCCCTCCCGGACCGGCTGCTGGCCGCCCAGGCCGGGTTTGGTCGCTCCGGCGCGCTGCACGCCGCCGGGCTGTTCGACGCCGAGGGCGCCCTCCTGGTCTGCCGCGAGGACGTGGGCCGGCACAACGCCGTCGACAAGGTCGTTGGCCGCTGCCTCCTCGACGGAGCACGACTGGACGGTTCCTTGCTCCTCGTGTCCGGACGGACGTCCTTCGAAATCCTGCAGAAGGCGGCGGTCGCCGGTATTCCGATGGTGTGCGCCATCTCCGGCCCGACCACCCTGGCGATCGAAACGGCGCGCGCGTTCGGCATCACCCTGGTCAACTTCCTGCGCGGGCGCCAGATGAACGTCGCCTCGGTCCCCGAGCGCATCGTGTAGAATGAACGGGTGAGCGGAATCGCCTATTACCAGCGGGGTTTCGGCCTCAAGGAGGCCATCGGCCCCGCTCTCAAAGCCGACTACCACAGCCGGATCGTCGAGCGAATCAAGGCCTCGGACTACCGCATCGAGGTGGGGGATCTCACTTTCGTCCTGGCTCGGGAGTTCGGCTTCTGTTACGGGGTCGACCGGGCGGTGGAGTATGCCTACGAGACTCGCAGTCGCTTTCCGGAACGCACCATCCATCTCACCGGCGAGATCATCCACAACCCGCACGTCAACGCCCGGCTGAAGGAGATGGGAATTCGCTTCCTCCGGGAGAGCGACGGGGGCGGGCCCGGCCTCGAAGCGGTCGGCCCCGACGACGTGGTGATCCTGCCGGCCTTTGGTGTGACGGTTCGGGAGATGGAGACCCTGCGTGCCCAGGGATGCATCCTGGTCGATACGACGTGTGGCTCGGTCCTCAACGTCTGGAAGAACGTCGATCGTTTCTCCGCCGCGGGCTTCACGGCCCTGATCCACGGGAAGTACAGCCACGAGGAGACGCGCGCAACTGCCTCGCGCACGACTCAGCACCCCGGAGGGCGCTACCTCGTCGTGCGCGATCGCGATGAGGCCGGCCTCGTATGCAACACCATCCGCGACCCGGGCGACACCGCCGCCTTCCTCCGCCGGTTCGCCGGGGCCTGCTCGCCCGGTTTCAATCCCGGATTGGACCTCGGCCACATCGGGGTCGCAAACCAGACCACGATGCTCTCGTCCGAATCCCTGGAGATCCAGGAGATGGTCCGAATTGCTCTGCGCGACCGCTACGGTGAGACCGAGTTGCCGCAGCGCTTTCGCGCCTTCGATACCATCTGCAGCGCCACCCAGGATCGCCAGGACGCGGTCCTCGAGATGATGCACCGCAAGCCCGACCTCATGGTGGTGATCGGCGGCTACAACAGCAGCAATACCACGAACCTGTCCGCCATCGCCTCCCGCAGCGTGCCCACGTACCACATCGAGGACGCCGGCTGCATCGATGGTTCGGGCGGAATCAGGCACCAGCCTTGCGGCGCCGGCGCCGAGGTCGTGACGGGCGCCTGGCTGCCGGAAGGACGCCTGACGATCGGTCTGACGGCGGGCGCCTCGACCCCCAACAACAAGATCGGCGAAGTGGTCGAGGCGATCGCCGCACTCCGCGGAACGACCCTCGCCTGAGGGTCGGGAGCCCGTTCAAGGGCTCCTAGTGCACGCCGTCCTGGCCGGACGGGATCTGGCCGGCCTTGAGCAGGGCGAGGTCCCGCCAGCGCTCGTTGAGCATCGCGGCCAGACGCCGGCAGCGCAGCACCACGTCCCCGGTCTCGAGAAGCTCCTGCTTGGCGTCTGCGTCCAGAGCCAGATTCTGGGACAGAGCGTTGACGATCGACGCCAGCGGCACGCCGGCATCGAGAGCAAACGGATGACTGGGCAGGCCCGACATCTCCTGGAGGAGACTGGCGCAGGCGCCCAGAAGGGCTCGCTTTTCTTGTTCGACGCCCGGCCCCCCATCCTCGTTCAGATCGATGAGCATCCGGACCGAGGCGGCCCTGTACGGCTGATCCTGCACGAACTCCCGGATCTCGACCCGGCTCAGTCCGCGCAGCCGGATGTTGAAGCGCCCGTCAGGGAGGCGAACCTCATCTTCGATCAGGCCGGCGCAGCCTATCTGGAAGACCTCGGGGATTCCGCCATATCCGGCTTCCCAGCCCGGCTTCAGGAGAACCATGGCGATCATTCGGTCGCCGCGGAGCGCCTCCTCGATCATCGTGCGGTAGCGCGGCTCGAAGATGTGGAGCGGCAGAGTGACGTGCGGGAATAGAACGACGTTCGGCAGCGGGAAGATCGGCACCCTCCCGCGGGTCCTGAGAATCGCCTTGGCGGTGTCGCTTCCCTGCATGGCCCCCTCCCGACGCCGGCTTCAGTGTATCCCGGCGGCAGGCTCGCGATCCAGCGCCCCGCGTTGTGCTCGGAGCGGGCGGTGTGATATTTTTCAACCCCTGTTGTACGGGCAGGTGAGCGAAGGGAGGCTTGGGTGGGTCAGTACGAGCGTCATGTGTTCGTGTGCACTCACGGCGACTACTGCCCTTTCGACGGGTCCGCCGAGGTGCACCGCTTCCTCAAAGAGGAGATCGCGGCGCGCGGACTGAAGCGGACGATCCGGGTCAACAAGTCCGGATGCTTCGACCAGTGCGGGCACGGCCCGATGGTCGTCGTTTACCCGGACGACATCTGGTATGGCGCCGTCACCATCGACAAGGCGCGGCGGATCGTGGAGGAGCATCTCGTCGGCGGCAGGCCGGTCGAGTCGCTTCGCTACCAGGCCCCCCGGGGGCCGCACAAGGACGCCACCCGGATGGCGGCAATCCAGTCGGCCCGCGACACGGCTGGGAGACCGGGGCCCCTCGAGCCCCGATGAGGCAGGCACGATGATGAAGCGTGGTTCGAAATTGCTATCGGCCCGGGCATTCACCGGCGCGGCCTGCGGTTCGGCGCTCGCGGGCCTGACCTGGTTCGCCTTTCGTGAGCCCTGGGCCACTCGTCCGCTCGCCAGCCTGGCGCTGATCGCCGCGGGGCTCCTGATCGGTGCGCTCGCCGCCTGCCGGGCGCAGGAGAAGGATGACGCGGCCTACATCCTCCGGCTGCGCGAGGAGCTGCGCCGCAGCCAGGACCACATCATGGAGACCGCGACTTTCCAGGCGCTGGGCGCCTATCTGGAGATCGCCGCCCACCAGATCCGCGAGCCGCTGCGAGGCGTGCAGCAGGGGTTGGAGGGGTTGGCCGGCAACGACTCCCTGCCGGATGAAGCGCGTCGAACGGTCGCCGGGGTTCGCGACGCTTTCGGCACCCTCTCGCAGTCGCTCCGCCACCTCTCCGGCTACGCCCTCACAAAACCGGGGCGCGCGCCGTTCAGCGTGAACAACCTGATGCATGAGGCCGTCGACCTCTGCAGGCACCGGGCCGAGGAAAAAAAGATTGTTTTCGATGAGCGCTATGCCGTCATTCCACCGGTCTTCGGGCCGGCCAGTCGCATCCATCAGGCTCTTCTCGGCGTCATCATCAATGCCGTCGAGGCAATGCCGTTCGGAGGCGGAACGATTACCGTGGAGACGGCTCACGAAGGCGACCGTGTCGTGGCGCGCGTCCGGGACACCGGGATCGGCATCAAGCCGGAGCACCTGCCTCGCATCTTCGAGCCCTTCTTCACCACCAAACCGGAGAAGAGCGGCATCGGTCTCGGGCTCTGGACCACGCGGCAGATGTTCGACTTGATCGGGGCCGACGTGCAGGTCCGGAGCACGCCGCTCCAGGGGACGGAGGTGGCGATCCTCTTTCCCCAGGCGGCCCCACTGCGCCCCGGGCGCGAGGGGACGGCTCACCCGCCCGAGATCGGCCGGAACACCGCCGACGAGGGCGATCGTCGCATCGCCTGACCCACCGGGAAGCCAGCTCAGGCGCGGCCGATGAGGAGACTCCGGGCCACGTACCCTGCGATGCGCGGGTTTTCCTTCAACCGCCGCAGCGAATAGGCATACCAGTTGACCCCGAACGGGATGTAGATCCGCAGGCGGTGCCCCGCTCCGAGTATCAGGCCCCGCAGCTCCTCGTCCACACCCAGGAGCATCTGGAACTCGCAGCGCTCCGGCGCCAGCCGACGGCGATCGAGAATTCGCTGGGCTTCCCAAACCAGATCCTCGTCGTGCGTCGCAATGCCGACGTAGAAGCCGCGCTCCAGCATCTCCTCGAGGAGACGGACGTAATTCTTATTGACCAGGGCCCGATCGCGGTAGGCGATCGCCCGGGGCTCCACATAGATCCCCTTGCACAGGCGGACGTTGGCGCCTTCCGGAAGGTCCCGGACGTCGCTCATGCTTCGTCGCAGGTAGGCCTGCAGGACCACTCCGACGTTGACGAACCCCTCGGCGCGCAGCGCCCGGTACAGTTCGAGCGTGGCGGAGGTGCAGGTGTTATCCTCCATGTCGATGCGGACGAAGTTATCTTGGGCGCGCGCGGCTTGCGCCAGACCTCGCACCGACGCGAGACAAAGCTCGCGGTCGATCTTCAGCCCGAGCTGGGTCAGCTTGACCGAGATATTGGCCTGGAGCTCCGCGCCGCGGAGGGCGCCAAGGGCCTCCCCATAGTCGCGCACGGCCCCCTCAACCTGGTCCGGGCTGGTGACGCTCTCCCCCAGGACATCGAGGGTCGCCAGGAGGCCTCGCTGGTTCAGGCTGCGCACCACGCGCAGGGCCTCCGGCAGGCTCTCGCCGGCGATGTAGCGGCGCGAAACCCGACGCACGATCGGGCGGGGAACGAGCGGCAGGGCGCGGGAGAGCAAATAGTCGAACGCCGACACGGTTCCGGTCTCCCGGGAGCCGGACCGGGAATTCGGCCCCGCTCCCGCGAACGGGGGCAGAGTCTAAACGAGCCACCATGCGGTGTCAAAGCACGGGAATCGAGGCGGTCTCCGGACGTTTGACACTCGCCGACGACCTTGGCTATAGTGGCCGCCCTTTCGTATTTTCCCCGGCAGGAGTGAGGTGATCATGGCCCGGAAGAGGCCCGCTGACCCGGCGATGGGCATCGATGTCCTTCTCAAGGAAGACCGCCAGTTCCGTCCGCCCGCCTCCTTCCGGCGGCAGGCGAACGTCGCCGATCCGAAGATCTACGCCCGCGCGGCGAAGAACCCGGAGGGGTTCTGGGCCGCACGAGCCCGTGAGCTGGTCTGGTCCAGGCCCTTCAGGAATGTCCTGGTCTGGGAGCCTCCGCACGCCCGCTGGTTCGTGGGCGGGAGGCTGAATGCAAGCGTCAATTGCCTCGACCGTCATCTCGACGGCCCGGTGCGGAACAAGGCGGCCATCCTCTGGGAAGGCGAGCCGGGAGACGAGCGCACTCTCACCTACGCCCAGCTTCACCGCGAGACCTGCAAGTTCGCGAACGTCCTCCGGGGACTCGGGGTCAAGAAGGGCGATCGGGTGACCATCTACCTGCCGATGATCCCGGAGCTACCGATCGCCATGCTGGCCTGCGCTCGGGTCGGCGCGGTGCACAGCGTGGTGTTCGGGGGCTTCTCCGCCGATTCACTGCGCGATCGGATCAATGACGCGCGCTCGACGATCCTCATCACCGCGGACGGCGGCTACCGTCGCGGCGGTCAGGTGCCGCTGAAGCGCACCTCGGACGAAGCGCTTCAGGCGACGCCGAGCCTTCTGCACGTCGTGGTCGTGAGGCGGGGCGGCTTCCCGGTCCACATGCAGGAAGGGCGCGACCGCTGGTGGCATGACCTGATGGCGGAGGCCGCGGCGGACTGTCCGGCGGAGCCGATGGACTCGGAGGACATGCTGTTCATCCTCTATACCTCGGGCACCACCGGGAAGCCGAAGGGGATCGTGCACACGACCGGCGGCTACCTGACGGGAGTTCACACCACGACGCGCTGGGTGTTCGACCTCAAGCCACAGGACGTCTACTGGTGCACCGCCGACATCGGCTGGGTGACCGGGCACTCCTACGTCGTCTATGGTCCCCTCGCCTGCGGCGCCACGGTGCTGATGTACGAGGGGGCGCCGGACTGGCCCGATCGTGGTCGCTTCTGGAGCCTGTGCGAGAAGTACGGTGTGTCGATCTTTTATACCGCTCCGACCGCCGTCCGCGCCTGCATGCGCTGGGGCACGGAGTGGCCCGAGAAGTACGACCTCTCCTCCCTGCGCCTGCTCGGGAGCGTCGGTGAGCCGATCAATCCGGAGGCCTGGATCTGGTACCACAAACAGATCGGCGGCGGACGCTGTCCGATCGTCGACACCTGGTGGCAGACCGAGACCGGCATGATCATGATCACGCCGCTCCCGGGCCTCACGACCACCCGGCCGGGATCGGCCACCCGGCCCTTCCCCGGCATCGCGGCCGAGGTCCTCGACGAGAGCGGACGCGTGATCAAGGAGGGCGGCGGCTACCTGGCGATCACCCGCCCATGGCCCGCCATGCTCCGCACCATCTACGGCGACCCCGAGCGCTACGTGCAAATCTACTGGTCAAAATGGGGCCGCGACCTTTACTTCCCGGGTGACGGCGCCAGGCGCGACCGGCAAGGATTTTTCTGGCTCCTCGGCCGCGTCGATGACGTGTTGAACGTCGCGGGGCACCGGATAGGAACGATGGAGGTCGAGAGCGCCCTGGTCGACCATGCCGCCGTCGCGGAGGCGGCGGTGGTCGGTAAGACGCACGATCTCAAGGGTCAGGCCCTCGCTGCCTTCGTCACCGTCAAGGAGGGGATAGCGGCCACCGCCCACCTGGCCGACGAGCTCAAGCAGCACGTGGCGCGGAAGATCGGCGCCCTGGCGCGTCCGGACGACATCATCTTCGCCGCCGAGCTTCCCAAGACACGCTCGGGGAAGATCATGCGCCGGCTGCTGCGGGACATCGCCGAGGGCAAAGCCATGGGAGACACCACGACTCTCGCCGATCCGTCCGTGATCGAGTCCCTCAAGCGAAAGTATCAGGAAGACTAGGAGCCTGCTCCGGGTGGACGCCGGTTCCGGCGGCTCTTCATCCCGCGATCTTCGCCGCCTTCTCCAGGTCGGAGACGACCATCACCACCACCGCCTTGCCGGTGGTCTGGGTGATTCCGGTGTAGGCATAGTCGATGTTGATGCCGGCGGCCGACAGCTTCGCGCAGATTTCGCCCAGGGCGCCGGGGTGATCCGTCATGTCAACCGTCAGGCAGTCCTCGATCGAGGCGTAGAGGCCTTCCTTCTGCAGCGCATCGCGCCCCTTCGCCGGATCGTCGGCGATGATCTTGGCGCGACCCTCGAAGACCGCAAGGGCCCGCATGTTCACCTTGGCCTTGCCGAGGGCCTGGGCCACCTGGGCGAGAGTTCCCGGCTTGTTGGCCAGCTGGACGGTCAATTGCTTGGCGCGCGGCATGATGGTCCTCCCGTGCGAGACGCTCTCAGGTTCCGTGGCCGAACAGCTTCCGGCCGAGCCATTGGAGCGGATCATAGAAACGATCGACGACCCGCTCCTTGAGCGGGATGATGCCATTGTCGGTGATGCCGATGTTCTCCGGGCAGACCTCGGTGCAGCACCGGGTGATGTTGCAGAGGCCCGAACCGTGCTCGTCACGGATCGCCGGGATCCGATCGGCGGTGTCGAGCGGATGCATCTCGAGCGAGGCGAGCCGGATCAGGAACCGCGGCCCGACGAAGGCGTCCTTCCGGTGGCGTTCACGCAGCACGTGGCAGACATCCTGGCAGAGGAAGCACTCGATGCACTTGCGGAACTCCTGCACGCGTTCAACGTCCTTCTGCAGCATGCGGTACTGCCCATCACTGCCCCGCGGCGCGGGCTTGAAGGGGGCGATTCGTTTGTTCTGCTCGTAGTTCCACGACACGTCGGTCACGAGGTCCTTGATGACCGGGAAGGTCTTCAACGGTTGGACCATGATGGTCGCGTCGGGGGCGTATTGATTCATCCGGCTCATGCAGGCCAGCCTCGGCCGGCCGTTGATCTCCATGCTGCACGAGCCGCACTTCCCCGCTTTGCAGTTCCAGCGCACCGCCAGGTCGTTGACCTGGCGTGCCTGGATACGGTGCAGGACGTCCAGGACGACCATCCCCGGCTCGACCTCGGTCGTGTACTCGGCGAAGCTGCCGCCGCGGGCATCCCCGCGCCAGATCCGGAACCGGCGCTCAGGCACGGGCGGCCTCCAGATCCTCGATGTTGGCGGAGGCGATCTCCGCCAGCTCCTTCGGAGGGTCGGGGCGCCGCACCGCCTCGGTTTGCATTCCGCCGGGCGTCTTGCGGATCACCACGTTCACCTTGAGCCACTCGTCGCGCTCCCCCGGAAAATCGGCGCGCGTGTGCGCGCCCCGGCTTTCCTGCCGCAGCAGCGCGGCGCTGGTGACCGCTTCGGCCGTGACCAGGAGCGACTTCAGATCCAGCGCCTGATGCCAGCCTGCGTTGTACTGTGAGGTTCCGACCGCCTTCACCCGCGCTGCTTCCGCCCTCAACCGCTCCAGCTCGGTGAGCGCCGTTCTCAAGTCCTCCTCCGTGCGCACGATGCCGACGTAGCGCCCCATCACGCCCTGAAGATCCTCCTGGATCAGATAGGGGTTTGTCCCGCTCTCCCGATTCAGAATATCGGTGGCCCGGCGGACCGCCGCCGTGATCTTCTCGTCGTGGACGCGGGGCGCCGCCCCAGGCCGTCGCACATAGTCGGCCGCTCCGAGCCCGGCCAGCCGCCCGAAAACGACCAGATCCGACAGGGAGTTGCCCCCGAGCCGGTTCGCGCCGTGCAGGCCCGCGGCGCATTCTCCCGCCGCGAACAGACCCGGCACCGTCGACATCTGCGTGTCGGAATCGACGCGCACGCCGCCCATGAAGTAGTGCAGGGTCGGCCCCACCTCCATGGGCTCCCGGGTGATGTCGACCTCGGCCAGCTCTTTGAACTGGTGGTACATCGACGGCAGCTTGCTCTTGATCAGATCGGCCTGCAGGCGGGTGGCGATGTCCAGGAACACGCCGCCGTGGGGCGAGCCGCGCCCCTCGTTGATCTCCCTGGTGATGGCGCGCGCCACCTCGTCGCGCGTCAGGAGCTCCGGCGGCCGGCGGGCCGACTTGTCACCCTTGAGCCACCGGTTGGCTTCCTCTTCGGTCGCGGCGGTCTCGGCCGCGAACTTGGGGGGGATGTAATTGAACATGAAACGCTCCCCCTTGCTGTTCAGGAGGATCCCTCCATCGCCACGCACCCCCTCGGTCACCAGGATGCCGCGAATCGAGGGAGGCCAAACCATGCCGGTCGGATGGAACTGGGTGAACTCCATGTCCATCAGATCGGCCCCGGCCTCGTAGGCGATCGCATAGCCGTCCCCGGAGTATTCCCAGGAATTGGACGTGATCCGCCAGGCCCGTCCACCGCCTCCGGTGGCCAGGATGATCGCCTTCGCCTTGAACAGGACGAAGCGCCCGGTCTCGCGCCAGTAGCCGATCACGCCCGCGACCCGCCCATCGTCGAGCACCAGATCGAGCGCGGTGCACTCCATGTAAACCTGGAACCCGCGGTGGATGCCATAATCTTGCAGGGTGCGAATGATCTCCAGGCCGGTCCGGTCCCCGACGTGCGCCAGCCGCGGGTAGCGGTGGCCGCCGAAGTTGCGCTGGCTGATGAGACCGTCCTTCGTACGGTCGAAGACGGCCCCCCACTCCTCGAGCTCGCGCACCCGCTCGGGCGCCTCCCTGGCGTGCAGCTCTGCCATGCGCCACTGGTTCAGGAACTTCCCGCCCCGCATGGTGTCTCGAAAATGAATCTTCCAGTTGTCCCGCCCGTCCACATTGCCGAGGGCGGCCGCCATGCCGCCCTCGGCCATGACGGTGTGCGCCTTACCTAGCAGCGACTTGCAGACGACCCCCGTGCTCAATCCCTGGGCGGAGCACTCGATCGCGGCGCGCAGGCCGGCGCCGCCGGCGCCGATCACCACCACATCATGCTCGAAAGTCTGGATCTCGGAGAGGTTCGCCATGCATCAACCCCAGGTGCTGAAGTCGTGGAGGAGCCCCATCGACACCAGCCGAACGTAAAGATCGGAGAAGGCGACCCAGAAGAGGCTTATCCAGGCGAACTCCATGTGCCGGGCGTTCAGAGACGAAACGCGCCTCCAGGCTCCGTGGCGCGCGCCTGAGCCGGCGTCGCACGAGAAGCAATCGAGTCGGCCTCCGACCAGGTGACGGAACGAGTGGCACCCAAATGTGTACGCGGCCAGCAGAGTGGGGTTGATCAGCAGGACGATCGTCCCGACCCCGACGCCGAGCCGGCCCTCCCGGAAGAACGCGGAGAAGCCGTCGTAATAGAGGGTGAAGATGAAAAGGATCGCGAAGTAAAGCGCGTAGCGGTGCAGGTTCTGGAACAGGAGCAACGCCGTCTCCCCTTCGTATCGTCGGCGCGAACCGCCGGCGACCGAGCAACCCGGTGGGATGCCGAAGAAGGAACGATAATAGGCTTTGCGATAGTAGTAGCAGGTCACCCGAAACGACCCCGGGAAGACCAGGATCAGGAAGGCCGGCGACGCGGGCAGGAAGGCCGGCCACCAGGCGGGCCATGCCCCGAACCACGCGTCGGCCAGTGGCGCTCCCCCGGGCACCCCCGGCCTGACAAACAGAAGCGGCGAGTAGAACGGCGAGACATACGGCGCCAGGTAGTAATGCTCGCCCTGGAAGGCCGCCCAGGTGGCGTAAACACCAAACGCGCTCAGGCCCATGAAGGTGAGGAGCGGCCCCACCCACCACCGGTCGGTCCGCTCCGTCGCGGCGAACCCGTCACCGTGATCGCCGATCGCGATTTGCCCCGCCAAGATTCCCTCCGTGCCGCTAAATTTGAAGAGGGCGCATCAGAAGGGTGCATTCTATACGCTGGGCAGGGACGAGGGCAACGGCTTCCCGATCGGTGTCGGTCATCATGTTGGAGGTCATTACACGGGGGCGGGTGCTATACTCGCTCCCTTATGGTGGAGTCCCCGGGTGCCGATCCGGCGCCCGGTCGAGCCCACCCCAGGCGCCCCCATGGGCCGCAGGCCGGAATTGACCGCGCCGCGCGCCTCGGATGGACGTGGCGCGAGGAGATTGCATGTCAAAGTCGATGTTGGTCAACGTGACCGCGGAAGAGGAGCACCGCGTCGCGATCGTTGACAACGGCGTCCTCGATATCTTCGAGATCGAGACCCTCAGCCGGGAGCACCTCAAGGGCAATATCTTCAAGGCGATCGTCGAGGGGATCAACCCCGCCCTCGAAGCCGCCTTCGTCAACTACGGCGGGGAGCGGGCCGGTTTCCTGCCCCTCGACGAGATCAACTTCAAGCTCTATCCGAGTCGCGACGGCGGGGCGCCGGTCAAAGGGCGGGGCGGCCGGATCTCCAGGCATCTCGACAAGGGCCAGGAGGTCCTCGTCCAGGTCATCCGGGACTCATACGCCAGCAAACCCCCGACGCTCAGCACCTACTACTCACTCCCTGGCCGCTACCTCGTCCTGATGCCCGGGGCCGACGCCGCGGGAATCTCCCGGAAAATCGAGGACGCCGAGCACCGCGATCGCCTGCGCGGAATCCTCGACCAGCTCACCACCCCTGAGGGGTTCGGTGTGATCGTGCGGACCGCCGGCATGGAAACGAGCTCGCGCGACCTGCAGGCCGATCTGGAGGCGCTCCTGGAGCTTTGGAGGAACATCGAGCGGGCCGGGGAGCAGGTGAAGGCACCGGCGCTGATCTTCCAGGAGCGGGACCTCGTCATCCGGACGATTCGCGATTACTTCACCTCGGACATCGAAGAAGTCCTGATCGACGACGAGCCGACCTACCGCCGCGCCCGGAAGTTCTTCGAGGCGCACATGCTGGACAAGGCGGACATCGTCCGGCTCTACACCGGCGACAAGCCGATCTTCAGCAAGCACAACCTGGAAGATCAAATCGAGAGGATCTACAAGCGCGTCGTCGACCTGAAATCGGGCGGGTCCATCGCCATCGACCAGACCGAGGCCCTGACGGCCGTGGACGTCAACTCCGCCCGTTCGGCGCGCTCCGCCGGCAGCGAGGAGACGGCGGCCCGCACCAACCTCGAGGCGGCGGAGGAGATCGCCCGCCAGCTGCGCCTGCGTGACATCGGCGGCCTGGTCGTCATCGACTTCATCGACATGGAGGCGACCAAGCACATCCGGCAGGTGGAGCGCGCCTTCGCCGAGGCGATGTCACGGGACAAGGCGCGCTACGACGCGACCCGCATCAGCAAGCTCGGTCTCATGGAAGTCTCCCGGCAACGGATCAAATCGACGAAGGCTTCGTCCTCGTTCATGGAATGCCCGACCTGCGCAGGCGACGGCACGATCCGGACTCCCGAGGCGGCCGCCAGATCCGCCTTCCGGAAGATTCAGGCCCGGGTCGTCCGCGGCGACACCGCCGGTGTCAAAGTTTACCTGCCTCCCGAGGTCGCCCTGCATCTTCTCAATGAGAAGCGCGACGATCTTTACCGGCTGGAGGCGCGCCAGAAGGTGCGGATCGAGGTGGTGCCCGAGGGGCGGATGAAGCCGCACCAGTTCGAGATCGAGGAGGTCCGGCGGGAGGAACAGGAGATCACGCCGATGGTCACAGCGGAAACAGTCGACCTGGCGCTGGCGTCCGGAACGCTCCCGCCCGTGCCGCCGCGGCCGGTCGAGCCTCGCGAGGCCCCCCAGCCCGCTCCACGGCAGCTGCCGGCCACTGCCGAGGCTGCCGGCGGAGGTCGGAAGCGCCGCCGGCGTCGTCGCCACCGTGGCGGTCAGAAAGGCCAGCAGGGCGTCGGCGGTGATACCGTGGCCGGAAGCCCGCCGGATGCGGGCGCGGTTTCTGCCAGCCCGCCGGGCAGCGAGCCGGTCGCCGAGAGCGCGGACGGCCCCGTCTTCTCCGAAGGGCCCGATGCGGACGACGATTCACAGATGCAGCCCGCGCCCGGCCATGGCGAGGGTGGCCCGCTGCTGGCGGCGGGACAGCCCGGCCCCAATCCCAGCGAGGCCGGCCAGCCCCCTCACAGACGGCGCCGCCGGCACCGCCGCGGTCGCGGTCGACATGGGCAGCGCGGTCCTGCTCCGGCCGGGGGCGTTGGTCAGCGCAAGGGGTCCGAGGCTTCAGCCTCGAGCGGCTCCCCCGGTTCTTCCGAGGACCGCGACGCCATGGGGAACGGCACGGCCGAGGATGGTGACGGAGGTCATCCCGTCCCCGCTCCGATCTGGGACCGGTCGGTGCCGACCGCCGCCACGCGTGGTCCCCATAAGGTTCGATCCGGCAGCTCCGAACCCGCGGCTGCCAGCGATTCGCCTGGTCCCGGGGAAGGCACGGGCGAGGTCGCTGCGGGAGAGAAGCCGCGGCGGCGCTGGTGGCGCCGTCCCCAACGGGGGTGAGCGGCGTGGCCCTCCGTCTTTACTATCTCGAAGCCTGCCCCTTCTGCGAAAAAGTCCGCCTGTCGCTCAAGAGAATGGGGACTCCGTACGAAGGGGTGGTGATCGCGCCGGACGACCGTCGTCAGGTCGAAAAGGTTTCCGGTCAACGGCTGGTGCCGGTGCTTTGCGATGCAGACCGGGTCGTGCCCGACTCGACGCGCATCCTGAGGTATCTGGTGGCCCGCTATGGCGAGCGCGGGCTTCTTCCTGCCGGCCCCGCCGACCAGGCGCTCGCCTGGATCGTCGAGGATTACGCCGACGAGGTCCTGGGCCCGCTGATTTACGCCGCCGTATCCGGACGTGGACCGGGCGGGGATCCTCTCGATCCACGCGCCCGCAAGGATCTCGAAAAGCACCTCGAGACGCAGTTCCGCAACCTGGAGCAGCTGTTCTCGCAGCGACCGTTCGTCCTGGGGGAGGTGCCCAGCCTGGCCGACATCTCTCTATTCGCCTTCCTGAACCAGCTGGTCCGACACGACAAAAGAGAAATCTCAGCCGGCTTCCCGAACCTGCGCGGCTGGCACGGTCGGATGGAAACGCTCTAGCCCGGGTATCGGGCAGGCTCCTGCTCAGGCCGCGAGGGCGGTCCGGAAGAAATCCTCGATCGACTCGAGAAACTGGGGCACCGATTCGAGGCCGTTGATCGTCTGTCGCAGGACCCGGCCGTTCGGCAAGCCGTGCGTGTACCACCCGGTGAAGGTGCGGATCTTGTGGAGCGCCAGACGCTCCTCTTCCCGGTCGCGCAGCAGCTCGAAGTGGTACAGGATCAGGTCGCGCCGCTCCGCGAGAGACGGCTCGCCGGGGACCGTCCCGCCGCGGACGGCGGCGATCTGCCGGAAGATCCAGGGGTTCTTGATTGCCGCCCGGCCGATCATCACCCCGTCGCACTCCGTCGTGCGCCAGAGCTCCATGGCATCGGCGGGGCACTCGACGTCACCATTGCCGCTCACGGGGATCCGCAGGCGATCCTTGAGGCGCCGCACCGGGGTCCAGTCCACCTTTCCGGAAAACATCTGCTTCGCGGTCCTCCCATGCAGAGCCACCGCGTCGACCCCCTCCCCTTCGCAGATCTCCCCGAGCTCCAGATAGTTGGCCCTGGCCTGATCGAGGCCGACCCGGAACTTCACGGTGAGCGGGATCGAGACTCTCCTGCGGCAGGCACGCACGATGTCGCGCGCCAGATCGAGGTCCCCCATCAGTGCGGCGCCGGAGCATCCCTTCAAGACCTTGTTGGCCGGGCAACCCATGTTGATGTCGACGACATCGGCCCCGAGCGCCTGCACGAAATCGGCCGCCTCGGCCATGCGCTCCGGGTGGCTGCCGTAGATCTGGATGGCGAGAGGCCGCTCTTCTTCGGAGAACTGCATCATCCGGCGGGTCCGCTCGCTGCCGCGCGTCAGGGCTTCCGAGGAGATGAACTCCATCGTCACCATTCCCACGCCGCCGATCCGTTTGAGGATCAGCCGGAAATACTGGTCGGTGATCCCGGCCATCGGGGCGAGGATCAGGGGCTGGTCGAGGCTGACGCTGCCGATGCGCATCATAGTGGGTGCCATTTTGCCACGAGGCGAGCGCGAAGCTCAAAAAAAACAATAGCCCCTCCCGGTGAAACGGGAGAGGCTCAATCCGAATCGATCGCCCAGAATCGAGGGTTGTCCGTGTTCCTCGCAACTAGGGAGGGGGCTCCGTCGGGCTGGCCTTCCCCGGAGGGAGCACCTGCTTGCAGAACGTCGCGCAGGCCGACGCGAAGTCACAGGCTCCATTCACGGCGCAGCCATTGGCCAGCTTGCAGCAGTTCTGGCAGTTGCCGCGGTTGCTCTCCTGCAGGCAGACGGTC
>JBGPLZ010000030.1:0-31845 GCA_041486695.1 Acidobacteriota bacterium
GTCTATTCTCCGTCCAGGGCTCCCGGGGGGTCAAGCGAAGGAGTCTTATGGATGACGCACCGAAGAGCGCGTACGAGATCGCCATGGCGAAGCTCAAGCAGCAGGACCGCGACAAGGGCGAGGCGGCCCCGGCGAGCCTGACCGACGATCAGAAACGGCAGATCGCCGAGATCCGGAGGAAGTGCGAGGCGCGAATCGCCGAGCGCGAGATTCTTTTCCGTGGGGAGCGCGCCCGCGCGGCGGCCGATCCGGAAGGGGCCGCGAAGCTCGAGCAGGTGGAGAAGGAGTACGCCTTCGACCGGACCAGGTTCGAGGCGGAGCGCGAACGCGACATCACGGCGGTCCGCGCCTCGACCGTAAGGGGAGGGGATCCCCGACCGGCGGGCGGCGCGAGCCGGAAGGCGGGCCGGGGCGGAGGGCCCGGCGGCAGGAAGGACGATTCGAAACAGGGGGGTTGACGCCCGGCGCGGAGTCCCCCGGTTACTTCACCGCCTGAAGGATCCCGGCCAGCTCCGTCTCGGGCACCGCCCCCTCGTGCGAGCCCATGCGGGTGATTTCCCGGCCCTCGATCTTGACGATGATGGTCGGGACGGAGGTGACGTTCTTCCCGGACCAGGGGCCCTGAGCCTGTGCGAAGTTCTTCGGCAGGCCGAAGAGATCGAGTTTGATCTTCGGGTTCTTGGCGTCCTTGACCACCCGCAGGAATTTCGGCATGTACTGTTTGCAGTGCCCGCACCAGGTGGCGAAGTAGGCCTCGATCTCAACCGGCTTGGAATACTTGCTCAAGACCGCGATCGACGGCGCGTCGGGCACGTAAGCCTTTATCCCCTCGCGGTATTCCGGCCGGTCGGTCTCCAGCTCGCCGATCGTCGTCGATCCGGTGATCGGCGGGCGTTGCAGCACCGGCAGGATCCGGACCTTGCTCTCTTCGGTCTGGAACTGCAGAACCGGTCCCTCGACGGAGAACGCGAAGGCCGAGCCTCCCGGGGGGATGTTGTCCTTGACCATGAGCGACCCCGAACCGTCGCCCGCCTGGTTCACCCGGCCGCGCGGCACGGCCAGCACCCTGCGACCCTCGAGATCGAGGAGCAGGCCATCCTTGTAGGCGGGGATGTCGATGAACCACTTCTTCGTCCCCTCGCCCTTGTAGAAACAGGCGCCCTGCGGGTACGCGCCATCGACCTCGACGCTCCAATCGTAGTCGGGATGGCAGATCAGATCGGAGGCGTCGGCGGGGCTCGCCAGAAGAGCCGAGGAGAGAAGCATCAGGAACGCGACGGTCGCCGGAGCGGGTTTCATAGACTCCTCAATGATAGCAGGTCGGAGGCGTTCGGGGGAGCGCCGTCGAACAGGGCGATCACGCGCTCCCCTTCGAGCAGGAAATAGCGCGGCAGGCCGCGGTAGAGCGGCTTCAGCACCGCCCGATCGAGCTTCACGATGGCGAAGGCCGGATTGGCCGACCAGACGAACGAGGCCTTCTCCTCGTCGGACGAGGAGGTGAGGGCGACGACCGCCGGAGCGCCGCGCTCGGAGGCCAACGCTTCCAGGCGAGCCGCGATCTCGACCGTCTTCGGGTCGGCCAGATCGAGCAGGGCGACGAGCCGCCGCCCCTGGCCGGGCACCCGGCCCCCGAGACCGAGCTCCTCGAGGCTCTTCCCGACGGCGAGCCGGGTGACCAACGGGTCGAGCGGCAGCCGGGGTGAGGCGATGGCGAAGGCGAGCGACAGCAGAGCGGTCGCCAGGATCAGAAGCACCGCCCCGCGGCCGCGCCTGCCGGCGCGGCGCCCCAGGCCCCAGAGGATGGTCAGGCCGGCGCCGAGGAAGCCGACGTCAATCGCGATCCCCCACCCCGGGCTGGTTTGAAGATAAGCCCCGAAGCAACCGCA
This sequence comes from Acidobacteriota bacterium, assembly GCA_041486695.1. GTDB lineage: Bacteria > Acidobacteriota > Polarisedimenticolia > Gp22-AA2 > Gp22-AA2 > JBGPLZ01. Next base: position 1,887 of record JBGPLZ010000030.1, read on the forward strand.
CGGATCGGTCCTCCCGGCCAGGAGGGAGTGGATCTTGAGGGCGAGAAACCCGAGCATCAGCAGGCAGGATGAGAGCGCGGCGAGGCCGCTGCCGATCCCGGCCAGCAAGGCGACGCCGAGAACGGCCTCGAGAGCGATCAGGAACGGCGCGGCGATCGCCGCGAGTCCGATCCCAATGAAGCCGTAGCTGGCGATCTCGTGCGCGAACTCGGATGGGTCGACCGCCTTGGCGGCGGCGGCCAGCAGCCAGACCAGCCCCAGGCCGATCCGCGCCCCGTGGCCGGACCACGCCTTCAGCCTGCTCTCTGACCCGTCTGTACTCCTATGGTCCGTAATCGATGAACCCCGGGTTGAGGATGCCGTCGGGATCGTACGTCTTCTTCAACCGGCGCAGGTCGTCCCAGCGCGACCCGAAATGCTGCTGCCAGCGCATCCGGTCGAACTCGATGAAACCGGAGAGATAGCGCTTCCCTCCGGCCATCACGCTCAGGTCGGACGCCATGTTGAGACGCGGCTTGGCCAGCGGCAGGAGGTCGGGCGGGACGCCAGGCAGGATCCCGAATCCCATCACCAGAGGCGATCCTGGCGGCGTCATGAAGAGCGGCACCTGCGACACGTCGCCACGGCAGGGCCAGAGAAGCACATGCCCCCCACCCAGCGCCGTCGGCGGCAGATTCGCGAGCAGCTGTGGGATGAATTGCCCGGCCGAAGCCCAGGGGAGCACCGTCTCCATCCAGGGATGGGCCGCGCCCCAGTAGCCGGAGCGCTTCCAGATGGCGAACAACGGCTCCAGGCGCGCGGCGAAGTGAATGAAGTCCTGGTCCTCGGTGTGCACCCGGCGGTAGGGGGAGAGGCCGCGGAGGCGCGCGACGTCGTCCGGCGGCGATTGCGGATCGAACTCTACGGTCGCTTGCAGCGGGTAGAACCAGGTGGCGAACGATTCCTTGCTGGTCGGCGAGGTGAAGCGGAAACCCTGCGGACAGGGAACGCACTGGGCGTCGAGGAAGTCGAACCGGTCCTGTTCGATCCCGAGCCGGGCATCGCGCATCAGGGCCGCGAGATCATCGTAGAGCAGGAAGTAGGTCCGGGTCCTCGGCAGGCAACGGCGCAGCCGGAGGCGAGCCCGGGTGATCACCCCGAACTGTCCCATGCCGGCCCGGATCGCATCGAAGAGCTCCTGGTCGGCGGTCGGCGAGCAGACGATGAGGTCGCCCATGCCCGTGACCGCTTCGATCTCGAGGACATTGTCGGCCTGGGTGCCGTGGCGGAACGAGGCGACGCCGAGCCCGGCGACCGACAGCGTGCCGCCAATCGTCACTCCCAGATTGTTGGTCAGCACAGGGGGGACGAGACTTTGAGGAAGCGTTTGCCGGACCAGCGTCTCCCAGGTCACGCCCGCCTCGCAGTCGGCCGCCAGGTCGTGGGCCGACACCGAGATGATGCGATTGAGCGAGCCGAGATCGATAACGATCCCGCCGTCGCTGAGGGCCTGGGCGCTCTGGGTGTGGGCTTCTCCCCGGGTGGCGATCGGCACCGCATGGGCGCGGGCGTAACGGATCACCGCGGCCACGTCGGCGCTCGCGGCGGGCCGGACGACGACCGCCGGCAGACGCCGGATCATCCTTCCGAAGTCACCGCTGCGAGCTTCCCGCGCGGCCTGGTCGTGAAGGACGTCGCCCTTGACGAGCGCCAACAAGTCGCGCGCGAGACTTCCGGTCATCATCCTTTCCCTCTGAAGACCAAGCATCATAAGGGATCGATGCGGGCCGTTCAAGCGCGGCTCCGGTGGTAAACTTGAAGCTCAACTCAACGATGAGGAGCGGCATGCGAAGCAAGAACATCGGCGCGGGCCTCGACCCGTCCCGCGGCGGGCGGGAGGCCGGCCCCGCCTCGTTGGGCCGCCGCCTGGCGCTCGCCGTTGTCGCGTTCGCCGCCGGCGCGACGTGGGGCACTGCCGCGACCGAGCCTCCGGCGGAGGAGACACTTCGGGCGATCACCGAGCGCGGTCGCGCTGTGGCCGTCGCCATCGAGGCGACGACCAAGGCGCGCGACAAGCTGGCGCGCCAGGGGCAGGAGATCGACAAGCCGGACGGCGTCATCACCTACCTCGATCACGACCTCTGGCATATCGTTTTCCTGAAGGATCCCAAGGCGGACCCGGTGCCCGGGTTGCCGCGCCGCGGGACCATGGTGGTGGCCGAGACCGAGTACGGCGACGGGGCGGATGATGTCGGGAGCCTGCGCGTCATGGCCTCGCCCCGCCCCGCCACGTCGACCATGGTCTCCTACCTTCGGGCGCTCCAGCTCGCCCAGGCCGAGGCCGGCAGCCGAACGAAGGCCGGCCTGGCGCTCGATTCGGCCGCGTTCCGCGAGCGGGACGGCACCTTCACGATCTATCTTCTGCCGCAAGGAGAGCGAAGCGGGTCGGCGGTCTTCGGGGCCGATCTGGTCGTCCGGGTCATGTCCAGCGGTCGCCAGGTCCTGACGGTCGAGGCGGCGCATGAGACGATGACCGAGGTCCCTCTAAGGGGACGCAGCGCGGGCCAGCCGACCCTGCACACCCACGCGAGCGGCGATCTGCCCTCGCCGGGCGACGTGGCGCTGGTCCGCCTGCATCCTTCCCTGGCGCCGCATCTGGTCCTGACGCCACGATCGATGTTCCGCATCGATGCCGAGGGGGCGATCACCTATCTCGGTCCGAACCCGGTCCCCGTCGTGGCGCCGGGCGCGCCGGGGGCCGCGCCGTCCCCCGGGCCGACCCCGCCATCAGGCGGCGCTCCAGCCGGGAGGAGCCTCTGAGAGACCAAAGGCGGCGCTACGTCGTCCTGTTCGACGGTGACTGCGGGTTCTGCACCCGCTGGCGCGATCGGTTGGCGCCGCGCGATCGACATGGCCGGATCGAGTGGCTGTCGGTCCACGACCCTTCCGTCCCCGCCCGATTCCCCGGGCTCGATCGCGACGATGCCATGCGCCAGATGTACGTCTATGCGCCCGACGGTTCGCTTCACAAGGGGGCCGACGGCTGGATCGCTCTCTGTCGGGTCCTCGATGGCCTGCGGTGGGCCGGAAAGATCGGCGGGCTTCCGGGGATCCGTGCGCTTGCCCGCCTGGGCTACCGCGCCATCGCGGCGCGGCGTTACCGCTTGTCCTGCCGGGGAGCCGCCTGCCGCATCCCCGGCTCGAATGACCCGCCGGGCGGCGGGAAACCGCCCACGGGCGCCGCGGCCCGGGAGATCCTCCTCATCCTGACGCTGGGCCTCGCGGCGGCCGCGACCGCGCTTCAGGGTTGCGCGGCGGCGCCGAACGACCCGCGAAACGACAAGCTCCTGGCGATCGCCGACCCGCAGGCCGCCGAGGTGCTCGCCGCGACCTTCGAGGCGTACGGCGGCTTGGCCGCGTGGAGCAGCCGCAGGAACGTCGAGTACGACTACCGGCTCGAGTTCTACGGCGGAGCGAAGAGCCCGCAGAAAGTCACCCGGCAGCGCCATCGCCTCGGGCTGGGCGGGGCGGAGCAGATCTATCTCGAGGACCTGGACGTCGCGGTCCCGCAGATCGTCCGCATCGATGGGGAGGCGCTTCAAGTCACGCGCGGCGGGGCGCCGCTCACCGACCCGGCCGACCTCGACTTTCCGCGGGCCTTCGGGCAGATCGCCCGCTCCACGTTCATGAATCCCTGGAACCTCACAGAACCCGAGTGCCGGCTCGAGTTCCGGGGCGAACGAATTCCGGCCAGCCCCGGCTCGGTGCCGGCCGGCCTCTGTTTCGTTATCCGGCTGCGTTTCGACCGGGGCGGCAAGGAAGGCACGTCGACCGACTGGCAGGATTTCTACATCAGCCGCCTGAGCCATCTGGTGGATCGGGTGCATACCTACCGCGCGGAGGATGCCGATTACCGGGTCTCGATCTGGTCCGACCATCGCACCTTCGGCGATCTCCGGGTCGCCACCCGGCGCGCGACTTACGCCTCCGATGTCAGCGGCGCCCTCGGCACGCTCGAAGTCGTGGCCGAGTACTCGAACGTGCAATTCGACGCGCCGTTCACCGACGACGTGTTCCGCGCGATCGTCCCCCTTGCCGCCTCCGCGTCCCGGGAGTAATGTTTCCGGTACACGAGGAAGGAGGTGGTCCAGCAAATGAGTGATGGCAGTTGTAGCGCGACACGCATGCTGACCCGTGAGGTGCCTGTAACCTAGGCGGCCATCCAATGGCATTGCGGCCGGCGCTGGATTCCGCCTGAGGAATACCAGCAGGCCACCGAACCCGGAAGCTCCCGGAGCCGGTCACTCCGGGGCGGCGCGGCGCGCCGCAGAGGCTTCCGGGTTTTATTTTGCCCCAGGATGGTGGCCGTAGTCCTTCTCGCCGGCGTCGATCCGCACCGCCAGCCAGTTCTGCTTCGGCGGCAGCGGGCAGGTGGCATAGGGGGTGAAGGCGCAGGGCGGGTTGTAGGCCTTGTTGAAGTCGAGGACGACCTTGCCATCCTTCGGGAGGTCGGTGTAGACGAAGCGGCCGCTGGGATAGGTGCCGTGCCCGCTCGTTTCGTCCCGGAAGATGACGAAGAGCTCGTTGGCGCCGGGCTCCTCCAGGACCGGCTCGAGACGGAACGCCCGCCCTCTTAGGGTGAACGAAAGGGCGCCGGGGCAGGGGAGCTCCTCCGTCTGGCCGAGGATGTTCGGGATCGGGATGGTCCGCGGCGGGTCGAATTTCACGAACGAGGCCACCACCCGGTAGTCCGGCTCGACCGGGAACCAGGTGAGACCTTTGAACTCCCGGCGCATGGGGCTGTTCCTGTCGCGCAGGCGAATGGCGGCACGGCCCCCGCGCTCGATCACGAACAGGGTCAGGTCGCCGAGCGTCAGAAGATCCGGTTCGCCGGCGGTGTCGGGACGCATCGGCATCGTGGCGACCGGGGCGCCGCCGCTGCTCGCGGAGACTCCGGGCTCGATCTTGACGGTCACCCGGCCGCCCTTCAGATCGAAGACGCCGGCACGCGCGGGCGACGATCCGGGTGGCAGCACGATGTCGTTCGCCGCGTCGGATCCGAACCGGTTCGGACCCTCGTTCAGCCAGAAGAGGCCGGCCACGGTGAGCCAGCCGTCGTCGGCACGGAGCCGCGTCTCCCGGTTCCGCCGCCAGGCGTCAATGCTCACCAAGTAATCCTTTTGAGCGATGTCGATGGCCAGGACGGGACCCGCTGCGATCGCGAGGGCGACGAAGAGCCTGAGCCGGCGAGCCTGCTGCATCGATCCCTCTTGGGAAGGGAGTGATTGTAGTCGATCGGAAAACGAAAATGCCCTACAACGCCACCCGCACTATGTTAGGGCATTTTCATAGTAATGTGAGCCGCATGCGTCCGTTCCGCTTCGCGCCCGCTTTGCCGCGCATCTCGGCCTGGAGCGCCGCCGACGGGATGATCCTGCTGGGTCTCGCGGGGTTCCTGTTTGCCGCGCTTCGACTGGCGCTGCACGCCCCGGCGGTCATCAGGGGTCCGGAGATCTCCCTGGCCCCCTCGGCGCTGCCGTGGTACACGCTGCTGTCCTGCGGCCGGATGGTTTTGGCCTATATCCTGTCGTTGATGTTCAGCCTGGCCTACGGTCATGCCGCGGCGCGCCACCGCCTGGCCGGGCTGGTGCTGCTGCCGCTCCTCGACGTGCTGCAGAGCATCCCGATCCTGTCGTTCCTGCCGGTCGCCCTGCTCGGCCTGAGCGCCCTTCTGCCGCAGGCCCTGGCGGCCGAGCTCGCCGCCATCCTGCTCATCGTCACCTCGCAGGCCTGGAACATGACCTTCTGTTTCTACCAGGCGCTGATCACCATCCCCGGGGAGCTCGGCGAAGCGGCGACCGTCTTCCGCTTCAATCCCTGGCTGCGTTTCAAGTCGCTGGAGCTTCCATTCGCGGCGCTCGGGCTGGTCTGGAACAGCATGATGAGCTGGGCCGGGGGATGGTTCTTCCTGATGGCCGCCGAGACTTTCCGCGTCGGCGCGCGCGACTTCCGGCTGCCGGGGCTCGGATCCTATCTGCAAGTCGCGGCGGGCCGGGGAGATCTCAAAGCGGTCCTGGCGGGGCTCGCGGCCCTGATCCTGGTGATCGTCCTGCTCGACCAGATCGTCTGGCGGCCCCTCCTCGCCTGGGCCGACAAGTTCAAGCTCGAGATGACCGCGGGCGAGGAGGCCCCGGCGTCGTGGGCGCATGACCTGCTGTCGCGCTCCGTCATCCTGGAGCGCTGCGAGGCGCGGCTCTGGACCCCGCTGATGGAGCGTCTCGACGCCATCATGGGCCGCCGCATGGGCCTCTCCATCGCGCGGCCGCGCCCCCGCCGTCCGGTCACGACCGTCGTGGTGCTGGGGGCGCTCGGGCTCCTGGCGGGGTGGGGCGCCTACCGCGCAGTCTCAGTTCTGGCGCTCCTGCCGCGCGCGGCCTGGGCCACGATCGGCCTCGCGCTGCTCGCGACCGCCGGGCGGGTCGCCGTGTCGCTCCTGCTCGCTCTCTTCTGGACCATCCCTCTCGGGGTGGCGATCGGATCGAGCCCGCGGCTGGCGGCGCGGCTGCAGCCGATCGTGCAGGTGATCGCCGCGATCCCGGCGACGGCGCTCTTCCCGGTCCTCCTTCTGGCCCTCGTCCGGATCCGCGGCGGGATCGACCTCGCCGCGATCCTGCTCATGCTGATGGGAACGCAGTGGTACCTGCTGTTCAACGTTATCGCCGGCGCCGCGTCGATTCCCCAGGACCTGCGCAACACCGCCGCGCTGCTGCGCCTGTCGTGGCGCGATCGCTGGACGACGCTCGTCCTGCCGGCTCTCTTCCCGTATCTCGTCACGGGCGCCATCACGGCGAGCGGCGGCGCCTGGAACGCCAGCATCGTCGCCGAGCACGCGGAGTTCGCGGGCCGCAGCTACGCCACCCGCGGCGTCGGCGCGCTGATCGCCCTGGCGACGGAGCGGGCGGACTACCCGCTGCTGCTCGCCGCCACGCTGGCGCTGGTCGCCCTCGTGGTCGGCATCAATCGCACCCTGTGGCGCTCGCTGTATCATCGGGCGCGCACGCGCTACCAGATGGAGTGACGGCGGATGGATCTCGAGGTGACCTCACAGCCGGCGATGCGTGCCCAGAGCCCGTGCCTGCTCGAGCTCCGGGGCGTCGGCAAGGCGTATGGCCAGGCGGCCAAGCGGTTCATGGCGGTGGAGGGAGTGAACCTGGTGCTGCGCGCCGGGGAGTTTCTCTGCCTCCTGGGGCCGTCCGGCTGCGGCAAGTCAACGCTGCTGCGGATGATCGCCGGGCTGCAGGCGCCGAGCGCCGGCAGCGTGCTCTACCGCGGCGAACCGCTCGCCGGCGTCAATCCCTACGCGACGATCGTCTTCCAGAGCTTCGCGCTCTTCCCGTGGCTGACCGTGCAGGAGAACGTCGAGGTGGCGCTGAAGGCCGGCGGCATGCCCGCGCCGGCCCGCGGTCCGCGCGCCCGGGCCCTGCTCGACACCGTCGGCCTCGACGGCTTCGAGTCGGCCTACCCTCGGGAGCTGTCGGGCGGCATGCGCCAGAAGGTCGGCTTCGCGCGCGCCATGGCGGTCGAGCCGGAGCTCCTCTGTCTCGACGAGCCGTTCTCGGCCCTCGACGTTCTCTCCGCCGAGGCGCTGCGGGGCGAGCTGCTGGAGCTCTGGCTGAGCCATGTCATCCCGACCAGGGCGATCCTGATGGTCACGCACAACATCGAGGAGGCGGTGCTGATGGCCGATCGGATCGTCGTGATGGCGAAGGATCCGGGGCGGGTGGTCACCGAGGTCCCGATCCTCCTACGCCATCCGCGCCGCCACAAGGACACCGCCTTCCAGGGTCTGGTCGACAAGGTCTACGCGGCCGTGGCGGGGCGGACCGCCGGGGTCGAAGCGCCGGGCACGGGACCGGGACAGGGCGGCCGGATGCAGCGTCTGCCTGCGGCGCGGCTCAACGCCCTGGCCGGGTTGCTCGAGAAGCTGGCGGCCGAAGGCGGGCGGAACGATCTCTACCGCCTGAGCGGCGAGCTGGTGATGGAGCTCGACGACATGCTGCCGATCGTCGACGCGGGACGGATCCTGGGACTCCTGGCGGTGGCGGAGGGCGATCTCTTCCTGACGCCGCTCGGGCAGGCTTACGCCGACGCCAGCATTCTCACCCGCAAGGAGCTTTTGGCCGGGCGCATCCTGCGGCTTCCGGTGATTGCCTGGATCTACGAGACCCTGCAGCAGGACGACGATCACCGCGTCGCCGAGGAATACTTCGTGGACAAGCTGCGCCTGGAGCTCGCCGACTTCGCCGAATCGGAGCTCGACCGCGCCATCAGCTGGGGGCGCTTCGCGGAGCTGTTCGCCTTCGATGATGATCGGGACGAGCTCTACCTCGAAACGGACGGCTAACCGGGCCCTGCGAGGCCCCCGGCCGGGTCCGGCCCCGTCAGGGCTTCCGGCCGGGAGGGGTTGTCTGGTAGACTTCTTGTCATAGCCGCTACAAGAACCCGACCGACCCTCGGTATACGCCGCTGGAACGGCCGGACTGCCGGTGACGCTTCGTCCCAGGCTTGGGCGGCGGGGAGGTGTACGCATTATGTCGAGTTTTGACGCGATCGTCAGCCGCTACGAAGAGCGGACCCGAAAGTCCCGCGAACTGTTCACCGAGGCCAAGCACTACCTGCCGCGCGGGGTCTCGTCCAACTTCCGGGTGGTCGATCCCAACCCGATCTTCATCGAGTCGGCCGTTGGCACGACGATCACGGATGCGGACGGAAACAAGTACACCGATTTCTCGATGGCCTTCGGCGCGATGCTGGTCGGCCACGCCCACCCGAAGATCGTGCAGGCGATCGAGGCCCAGGCGAAGAAGGGCACCCTGCATGCCATGCCGCACCGCCTCGAGATGTCGGTCGCCAAGGAGCTCCGGCGCCGCTTCGGGCAGGACCAGTGGCGTTTCTCGAACTCCGGCACCGAGGCGACCATGCACGCCATCCGGCTGGCGCGCGGCTACACCGGCCGGAACAAGGTGATCAAGTTCGAGGGGGCCTACCACGGGGCGCACGACACCGTCCTGGTGTCCGGCAAGCCGGCCATTCGCCTCACCGGGCAGAAGAGCCGCCCGCGCCCGGTCGTCGCCAGCGAGGGGATCCCGCCGGAGTCCTACGCGCACACGCTCATCGCGCAGTTCAACGATCTGAAATCGGTCCGCCGCCTGTTCGAAGAGAATCCGAACGAAGTGGCCTGCCTGATCACCGAGCCGATCATGCTGAACATGGGCGTGACCGAGCCCGAGCCCGATTTCCTTCCCGGTCTGCGGACCCTCTGCGACGAGTTCCAGGCCCTGCTGATCTTCGACGAGGTCAAGACGGGCGTGAAGATCGCGCCGGGCGGGGCCACCGAGCACTACAAGGTCCACCCCGACATCGCCGTCCTGGCCAAGGCGATCGGCGGCGGGCTGCCCCTGGCCGCCTTCGGCGCCTCCGCGGAGATCATGGAGGAGCTCAACTCCCTGCGCGTCATGCACGTCGGCACGTACGCCAGCAATCCGCTCACGCTGGCCGCGTCCGAAGCGACGCTCAAGGAAGTCCTGACGGACGAGGCGTACAAGAAAGTCTTCGCCCTCAATCGTCGATTGACCGATGGCTACAGCGCCATCATCCGTGAGCACAAGCTGCCGTACTACGCCAACTGCGTCGGGTCGATGGGCACGATCAATTTCAAGAAGGATGTGATGAAGAACTACCGGGATTGGTACACTCTCGACAAGAAGGCGTCCCACGCCTGGTACCTCGGCATGCTCAACGAGGGGATCATCCCGCAGCCTCCGGGTCCCGATGAGCAGTGGACGATCTCGGTGCAGCACACCGACGCCGACGTCGATGCCCACTTGAAGGCGTTCCAGAAGGTCGTGCCGCTGCTCCGGACGCTCTAGGAGCCTGTCCGAGTAATAGCATGGGTCGCGTTCGTGGCGCCGCGGGGTCGGTCGCGAGGCGCCGCGACGACCGCGATGCAAGTCATCGCGGAGGAGCGGCAACGACGCGGACGGTCCCGCGCCGCCACGAACCCTTTGGGCACGTGGGGATTGCGGCCCCATGCTTCGTTGATCGTCGTCAACGATGCGACCACATCGTTTCCTCCTCGCGCCTCGCCTGGGACTCGCAAGCCCCACGTGCGCGACCCATGCTATTACTCGGACAGGCTCCTAGGAGCCCGGCCGAGTCCGGCCCACGGTGATCTCAAGACAGGTTCATGGCGAAGACCGCCAGCGCGAAGGGTGCGGCCGTCAGGAGGAGGGCGAGCAGGGATGCGCCGAGCGCTCGCCAGGCCGAGAAGCCCTGCGCCTCGGCGAGACAGTTCAGGAAGACGACGAACCCCCAGGCGCCGATCACCAGCTCACCGACGCCCACCAGGACGACGAGCGCCAGCCCGGCCGGGTTGCCTTCGAGGTCGGCGGGCTCGAGGGTGAACCCGTCGAAGCCAAAGGCGGCGATCACCGGGACCCACAGCAGGAGCCCCCAGATCGCCGGCACGTTCGACCAGGCGATGGCGGCGCGGGTCGCCGCCACGTTCCCGCGTCCCTCGAGCCACCGGCTCGTGAGCCGAAGCAGCAACCCACCGAGGTAAAGGCCGGCGATCCCGGCCAGCGCTCCGGCCCCGGCCAAAACCGAGAGGAGCAGAGGCGTCGGGATCTGATCCTTGATGAGCATCGATCGCCCGCTTCCGATCACCGCCCCGATGCCACCGAGCGCCGCCAGCATCAGGGTGTGCCGTCGCGGGTCCGAGGCGAGGACCCGGCGCATCGTCACGCGCGGGCGGGTCCAGATCGACAGCCACGGGCGCAGGGGTTCCAAGGCGGGGGCGGGCGCCGGCAGGGGGGCTTCAGGGTGCTCCGTGTAGACCGGAGGCGCAGGGACGGCCGGATCGGACCCAGCCATCCCAGGCTGATCCTCCATCGGATCACCTCACTCGAGAATACGTTCTTCCGGGCGAAGCCGGCGATGCCCTCCCGCCCGCGAACCAGCCGGTCCGCGGGGCGGGAGGAGGTCGGCTCGAAGTGCCGCGGACCGGCGGGCCGGTCCGAAAGACCTTATTTCAGGTGCTTGGAGACCAGCTTGGTCATCTCGAACATGCTGACCTGCTTCTTGCCGCCGAAGACCGGCTTCAACGCAGCGTCGGCGTTGATCATGCGACGGTTCTTGGCGTCCTGCAGCTTGTACTTCTTGATGTACTCCCAGAGCTTCTTGGTCACCTGGGTCCGGGGCAACGGCTTGGAGCCAATCACCTCGGCGAGCAGATCGCTCGGGGTCATGGGCTTCATGAATGCGGCGCTCGGTTTACGACCCTTCTTGGCAGCCATCGGCACCTCCCAGCTGGGGGTTAAAAATCTTTACGGTCAAAAACCCTGGAAACTCTACCACGGCTGGGCCTCCGGCGTACCCCCGGCATACCCCCGGCGTACCGATTGAGGAGCCGGACATGGGATCCTCAAGGATCGCGGCGGCGCAGCACGTTCTGCAACACGGCGCTCAGATCGTCCATGGTGAACGGCTTGGCGACCATGCCGGTGAAGCCGTACCGGCGGAAGTCGCCGAGCACCGGGTCGTTGGAGTAGCCGCTCGACACGATCGCCCGGACCTCGGGATCGAGCGCCCGCAGCTTGCGGATCGTTTCCTTGCCTCCCATGCCGCCCGGGATCGTCAGGTCCAGGATGACCGCGTCGTAGGGACGCCCGGTGGTGCGGGCCCGCTCGAACAGCGACACCGCCTCGGCGCCATCGGCGGCGAAATCGGCCGTGTAGCCGAAGCTGCGCAGCATCTCCCCCGTGACATCCTTGATCGCCGGCTCGTCATCCATGACCAGGATGCGCGCTTGCGAGAGAGCCGAAAGGCTGCCTCCTTCGGCGACGCCCCGCCGCGCGCTTTGCGCCTGGGTGGCGGGCAGCAGGAGATGAAAGACCGCTCCCGCCCCGTCCTGGGACAGGACGCCGATCGTCCCATCATGCTTCGTCACCACGGAGTAGGCGACCGCCAGGCCGAGCCCGCTGCCCTTCGGCCTGGTGGTGAAATAGGGATCGAAGATCCGGTCCTTGATCGTCGTCGGGATGCCGTGACCTTCGTCGGCGATCGATAACCTGACGTATCTTCCGGGCGCCAGGGTGATCCCCGGCCCGGGTCGTTCGGATCCGAGCGTGACGTTCTCGCCCCGGATACGGATCGTCCCGCCGTCCGGCATCGCCTGCTGGGCGTTGACCACGAGATTGTGGATCACCTGGCGCATCTGGCCCCGGTCGACCTCCACCGGCCAGAGGTCCTCGGGGACGTCGTGCTCGCAGCGCAGGCTCGATCCTCGTAGCGCGAGAACCGACGCCTCGCGGGCCAATTCGCCGATCGAGGCGCGGGTCTTCATCGGATCGCCGCCTCTCGAGAAGGTCAGGAGCTGCTTGGTGAGGTCCTTCGCCCGCAGGCAGGCGCCCTCCGCCTCGAGCAAACGACGGTAGGCGGAGTCCTCGGGCTTCAGCGTCATCTTGATAAGGAGAATGTTGCCGAGGACTGCGGTGAGGATGTTGTTGAAGTCGTGCGCGATGCCGCCGGCCAGGACGCCGACCGACTCGAGCTTGCTCGCCTTGAGCATCTCCTCTTCGAGGTGTCGCTTGGCCGTGACATCGCGAAACACCAGCACGACGCCGAGCCCCCGGCCGGACTGGTCACGGATCGGAGCCCCGCTGCCGGCGATGAAACGAACCTGGCCGCCCCGGGCGACCAGGACGGTGTTCGGCGGCAGAGCGGCCGCCCCTTCGGCACGCAGGATGTCGCTCACCGGATCGCCCTGGGCCTGTCCGGAGCGCTCATCGATGATGCGGAAGATGTCGCCGAACGGCCGGCCGGCCGCCTCCTCCTGCGCCCAGCCGGTCAACTCTTCAGCCGCCTTGTTCAGCAGGACGATCGTGCTGCTCGTGTCGGTGGTGACCACTGCATCGCCGATGGAGCGCAGGGTAACCGTCAACTGCTCCTTCTCGGCCGCGAGGGCGGCCTCGGCCCTTTTCACATCGCTGCGGTCCCCCATCGAGCCGATCATCCGGACCGCACGCCCCTCCTCGTCGTGCACGACGTAGCCGGAGTCGACGACCGGGGCATAGGAGCCATCGCATCTCCGGTAGCGGTAAGCGCCTTTCCAGTAGGTGCGGCCGCCATCGATCACCGCGTGGATGCCGGCCATGATCCGATCCCGATCCTCGGCGTGGATGTTCTCGATCCACCAGGTCGCATCCGGCCCGACCTGGTCGGCGGAGTAGCCGAAGAGGGTCCTTACCCCCTCGTTCCATTCGACCTGGTTCGAGATCAGATCCCAGTCCCAGATGGCCTCGTTGGTGGCCCGCGACACCAGACGGTAGCGGGTCTCCGACGCCTTCAGCGCCTGCAGGGCGCGATGCCTCTCGGTCACGTCGAGTGCGAGCGTCAGGCGCGCCGGGCGACCGGCCATCTCGAGCGTGGACAGCGTCACCTCGACGTCGAACAGGCTGCCATCCTTGCGGCGGTGGCGCCAGACGCCGGGGGGTGAGTAGATGCCCTGATCGACCCGGCGCAGGCCCTCGATGAGCCGGGGCAGCTCCTCGGCGGGCCGGATATCCTTGATGGTCATTGCCAGGAATTCCTCGCGCGTGTAGCCGTACTGACGCACCGCGGCCTCGTTGACCGCCAGGAACCGGAACGTCTCGGAGTCGTACACCCACATCGGATGCGGGTTGCTGTCGAACAGCAGGCGATAGCGCTCGTGAGAGTCCTGCAGGACCTGCTCCGCCTTGCGGCGGTCGGTGACGTCCTCCCCCATGCTCATCGTGCCGACGACGTGGCCCTGCGGGTCCTTGAGCATGACGTTGCTCCAGGCGATCATCCGCCGCTCGCCCGCACGCGTCTGGATCTCGTTCTCGTAGCGGGCGGGGATCGTGCCCTTGTGGATCGTGTCGTCGAAGATCTTCTGCACGGCGTCCCGTACGCCCTGGGGAAGGAAGGTCTGAAACCAGTTCCGCCCGACCACCTCGTCGCGGCGCCAGCCGGTCAGCGACATGAGGAAGTCATTGGCGAAGACGATGTGGCCGCGCGGGTTCAGCATCACCGCGACCAGCCCGACGTTCTCCACCAGGTCGCGGAAACGCCGCTCGGACTCGCGCAGCGCCTCCTCGGCGCGCTGGCGATCGATGGCGGCCGCCAGGACGCTGGCGACCGATTCGAGGAAGTCGACGTCGCCGCGGGCGAAGCTGCGACGCTCCGTCGTGTTGACGCACAGGACGCCGTACGGCCGCTCCCGGCCGCGCAGCACCACCCCGATGCCGCTCACGACCTTGTTCTCGTGCAAAAGCGGCCCCCCCTGGAAGCGCGTTTCGCCGCGCAGATCCTGAAGGATGACAGGCTCCGACGCGAGGAGGGTGTAGCCGGCCATCGAGCCGGCGCGCGCCGGCACGGTGACGCGGCCGACGATCCCGTCCCGGAGCCCCGCCGCCGCCCGGACCAGCAGGGCGTCGCCCCCCGGGAGAAGCTCGAGGATCACGCAGTAAGGGACCGAGAGCGTCTGCGCCACCCGTCCGACGGTCTCGTTCAGAAGGAGCGGCAGCTCCTTCCCGGTGAGCGCGCTCTGCCCGAGTGCGGAGACGGTGGCCCCATGAAGGGCGCGGGCTTCGAGGCCCGCTTCGAACTTCCTGGTGTCGACCTCGGCCCGCTTGAGAGCGGTGAGGCGCTCCCGCAGATCGCGGATTTCGTCCAGCAGACGTTGTTCGGATCGCGTCGCTTCGTCCATGGCCCCTGGCGGACTCCTAGCGATACCAGCCGATCGGCTTCTCGTCGAGGTTGATGTAGGCCTGTTTCACCTCGAGAAACTCGTCGAGGCCGTAGGTGCCGAGCTCGCGCCCGAACCCGGACTGCTTGAAACCGCCCCAGGGCGCCTCGACCATCGCCGGCTGCATGTGATTCACCCAGATGACGCCGGCGCGCAGTCTCTTGATGGCGCGCATGACCTTGAAGATGTCGCGGCTCCAGAGCGCCGCGGCCAGGCCGAACGGCGTGTCGTTGGCGATCCGGTAGGCGTCCTCCTCGCTGTCGAACGGGATCACCGACATCACCGGGCCGAAGATCTCCTCGCGCGCGATGCGCGCGCCGTTGTCGACGTCGTAGAAGATGGTCGGCTGCACGAAGAAGCCCTTCTCGCACCCCTTGGGAAGATCGGCCGGAACGCCTCCGCCCACCGCCAGCTTCGCTTCCTTGCGCCCCACCTCGATGTACGACAGCACTTTGTCGTACTGCTCCTGGTTGACCAGCGGGCCCATCTTGGTGGCGGGGTCGAGGCCGGGCCCGAGCCGGATTCTCTTCGCCTTCTCGACCATGGCGTCGAGCATCTTCCGGTAGATCGGACGCTGGATCAGGACGCGGCTCCCGGCGGAGCAGACCTCTCCCTGGTTGACGAAGACGCCGAACAACGCCCCGTCGACCGCCGCCTCGAAATCGGCGTCGGCGAAGAAGATGTTGGGGGACTTGCCTCCAAGCTCGAGAGATACCCGCTTGAGGGTGGCCGCGCCCTCGCGCATGATCTCCCGCCCCACGTCGCCGCTGCCGGTGAAGGAGATCTTGTCGACGCCGGGGTGCTTCACGAGGGCCGAGCCGATGCTGCTGCCGGGCCCGCTCAGCACGTTCACGACGCCCGGCGGCAGGCCGCACTCGGCGAAGCCCTTGGCCATCTCGAGCATGGTGACCGGCGTCGGCCGGGCCGGCTTCAGGATGCTGGCGCAGCCGGCGGCGATCGCCGGCGCGACCTTCTGCACCGCCATCATGATCGGGTAATTCCAGGGGACGATGAGGCCGGCCACGCCGACCGGCTCCCGCAGGGTCAGCGCCATCGCCTGGCCCGGCACCGGCAGGACCTCGCCGTGGATCTTGGTCGCCAGCCCGCCGTAATACTCGAAGCAGAACGCGGCGTCGGCGACGTCCCCTTCCGCCTCGAGCAGGGGCTTGCCATTGTTGAGGGTCTCGAGCTCGGCCAGACGCCGGGCATTGGCACGCACCCAGTCGGCGATGCGGAACAGGATTCGGCCCCGGTCGCGCGCCGAGGTCTCCGGCCAGCCGCCCGCGTCGAACGCCCGGCGCGCCGCCCTGACGGCGCGATCGACATCCTGCGGGTCGCTCTGCGGCACCCGGGCGATTCCCTCACGGGTCGCCGGATTGATCACTTCGTAGGTGGCGCCGCCGACGGCATCCACGAACTGGCCGTCGATATAGTTCTTGCAGGTCTGCATGCGAATCTCCCAATCTCACAGAGTGCGGCCAATCTAGCGGGTTTGCGAGAGGGCTGTCAATGCGCTTCGCGCACGCGATCCCCGCGATGTCGGAGGTGTGAAGGGGCGCGAACGGGGCGAATGTGCCACTCTATGTGACGAGATCCGCGTGGCCATTCATACTTCAATGTCCTGACTGCGGCGGGCGGATGCGGATCCTGGCCGTGATCCATACGCCCGCGGCCATCCGCACCATCCTGGAATCTCTGGGCCTGCTGTCGCGCGCCCCGCCCGCCGCCCAGCTTGAATCCCCCGTCGCCCGGTCTCCCGCCCCGTTCCGTAAACCACCGGCAGAACCACAGGGGACCGAATAGCCCTTGCTGGAACTAAAATCTCAGCTTGAACTTCCTATGCGCCCGCTCACGGGTCTCCCTCCAAGTCGGCGCGAGACACTCGCATTCGCCAGCGTCATGGACACGCTCCTTCGGCTGGGGTCACGACGGTCTCCATGGCTGAGCTCGACGACCCGTAGGAACTGGAATCACCGTCGTTGTACTCGAGGAGGTAGAAGATCGCTCGGCCAGGCGGGCCCGACGGTCCCGTGTCCGTCGCGCTCGTCTGTTGCGTGCGTCCCGCGAGACAGGTTACCGCGCCCAGGTCGATGACACCATTCCCGTAGCGGAGGTTGCTCACGTCCCCTTGGATGGCGTTGTAATAGAGCGCGTTGGGGACGGAAGTCCAGGTGACGATGGTGTGGCCGCCCTGTTGGAGGACCGTGACGGCCAGCGGGTCGACGACTCCATTCTTGTCGAGCGGCACGAGGACGGCTGCCGATCGCGTGGACGCGTTGCCGTGGGCGTCGGTTGATCGATACGTGACCGTGTACGTGCGCCCGCTGCCGGCGGAGTCCCGTTCCGCGCGAAGTTTGAACTGAAGGTCTTCGATGCCAGTCGTTGCGTCCTGGATGTCGTTCGTGGTTTGCCCATCCCCGGAGCCGGGGGAGTCGTCGGGCTCGCTGTTGGTCACCGATTCCAGGATCACGGTACGGCCGCCGCACAGATCCTGCGAAGTCACCGAGGCCAGAATGTCCACCATGCGGTGGTTGGGCGGCCACAGCGAGGTCGGCGCGAGTTGAACGGTGATCGCGGGCGGGACGGTGTCGACGACGTCGCGAGAAACCGTCTCGAGATCGGAGTTCCCCGTCCGGTCCGTCACGCGCAGCGTA
The DNA here is from genome assembly GCA_041486695.1 of Acidobacteriota bacterium. Lineage (GTDB taxonomy): Bacteria > Acidobacteriota > Polarisedimenticolia > Gp22-AA2 > Gp22-AA2 > JBGPLZ01. The sequence goes on from JBGPLZ010000030.1 coordinate 19,347, forward strand.
ATGACGTGAGGGCCGACGGGAAGCGTGACGCCAAGCGACATGCCCAGACCGAGGAGAACCTGGGACGACTGCCCGAAATCCCGGAACCACTCGTACGATACGATGTCGTCGTTGGTCCCGGGTGTCGAGTCGGGATCCGTGGACAGCGAGCCGTCCAGTGTGACGGATGCGCCGGAGGGCGCGGAGCACTCGCGCGGGGTGTTGGCACCGGCGATCGCCGCAGTGGGTGAAGCACCGCAACTCGCTCCGTTGATCGTCATCGTTGCTTCGCCATGCCGTGTGAACGTTCGGCAGTTGGAGTGGCTGGGCTCGCCGGCGAGCATAAGGCCCGTGACCGAAGAGAGCCCGGTGTACCCGACGAGGGACGAGGCTCCCGTGTTGTGATCGATCCGGAACAACTGCCCTGCGTTGAACCCGGTGCCGCCGCCGTACAAGGCCCCGTCCGGGCCGAACTCCAGACTTCCGGCCTGGAACCCCGTTGAACCGATGACGCTCGCGGCGCCCGTGGTTCGGTTGATGGACAGGAGCGAGCCCGGTCCGTCTCCACCGTCGATTCCGTAGAGAATTCCGGTCCTCTCATCGTAGGCGAGGCCGGAGATCGGGCCTCTTCCGGTCCCGCCGACAAGGCTCGAGAACCCGGTGAACGGCTGGAGAATCCGCAGCTCGGACGGAGCGCCAGGACCGTAAATGACGGTTCCGTACAGCTGTGGGCCCACCCATTCCAACCCGGTGTACGAACCTCCGTTGTAAATGGCTAGGCCGATCCCGGCGGCCGTGGCAACGTCGAACTCTCGTCCGTAGAAGGCTCCGTCCGGCAGCTGGAAAAAGGCGCGTCCCGTCAGGTTGTCGTACTCGATCTCAGTCGTCCCGCTGGGCAGATAGCCAACGATCGTGCCCTGTCCCGTTGCCGGATCGATCTTGACGAGGGTCCCCTCGCGACTCGAAGCATAGAGGACGGCCGACTGGCCGGAATCCGCCTCGACGCACAGCGAGTACTGGCGATTCTCCAGGGACGACAGATCGATCCGCTCTGGAAGCGCCGACTGGGTGAACGGAACCTCGATGACGGGAACGAGCCCCTTCAGTCGATCCTGAACAGAGGTCGTCGTCGTGGTCGAATCGAAGGTGAAGGAAGCGGAGCACAAGTCCGGCTCGGTGCAGTCACCGCCGTCGATGTCCAGCAGGCAGTCCGTTTCCTGTGCGGCGTGCTTGCTCACCACGACGCGGACCCACGCGAACGCCGCACCGCTCCCGATCTTCCTGAAGCCGAGGCTGTTGGCGCCGCCGACGACCCAATGCGAGGCGATCAAGTTTCGGTTCGTCACGGAAAAGGTTTGAACCTGCGGATCGCAGCTGCACGCGTTGGTCGGGTCCGCAGCCAGATTGCCGAGGAGATAGCCGTTCAGGATGAACACGAAGAAATCGCCTGGTGCGCAGGCGCTGTCGAGCAGCTCGAATCGGAGCGAATCCGGAGGAATCGTCACATCGTCGGCGATCCTCACCGTACCGCTGACGTTCTCCCCGATCAGGTCGATCTGCGCCTCCAGGCAGCTCCCGCCGCCCTCCGCGAGTTGGAGGCAGGCCGCCTGCTCGCCCTGCTGCGGATTGGGAATGTGGACACAGATATCGCAGGCGTCGCCGGAGCCGTCGCCGTCCGAGTCCGCTTGGTCGGCGTTGGCGACCTGCGGGCAGTTGTCGCATGGGTTGCCCAGACCGTCGCCGTCCGAGTCCGCTTGGTCGGCATTGGCGACTTGTGGGCAGTTGTCGCATGCGTCGCCCACGCCGTCGAGGTCGGTGTCGGTCTGACCCGGGTTCGGGGTCCCGGGGCAGTTGTCGCATGCGTCTCCGTGCCCATCGCCATCCTGGTCGGACTGATTCGGGTTCGCCGTGGAGACGCAGTTGTCGCAGGCGTCACCCACGCCGTCGGCGTCCGCGTCCAACTGGATGCTGTTCGGCACGAAACGGCAGTTGTCGCAGGCGTCGCCCACGCCGTCGAGGTCGGTGTCAGTCTGGTTCGTGTTGACGACGTCCGGGCAGTTATCGATGGCGCAAGAGTTGACGGGAAATCCGGGATCGCCGAAGCCGTCATGGTCGCGGTCGGTGCACGAGTCACAGGCGTCACCGTCCTGGTCGCCGTCGGAGTTCCGCTGATCGGCGTTGGCGACCGCTGGACAGTTGTCGCACGCGTCGCCCACGCCGTCTCCGTCCGAGTCGAGCTGGTCGGCGTTGGACTTCGCCGGGCAGTTGTCGCATGCGTCGCCGAGGCCGTCGCGGTCGGCATCCGAGCTGCCCGCCGACACAATGACGAAGCTCACGTTGTCGAGCGTGGCGTTGAAATAGTACAGGTCGTCCTGCTCTTCGAAACTCACGACGATTTGTTGACCGGCCATTGTCTGCAGCAGTCCGGTCAGGTCGACGGATCGAAGGTTGGGACCGACCTGCAGGGGCGGATCGCCGGGGTTGGTCGAATACACCTCGTGGACCGTTCCGCCGCCGGGGCTCTTGATCAGGACGCGCCACTCCTGGTTCGGATCGGAGAAAGCGCCTGCGTGATTCCGGATGCGGTCGGACCAGCGCAGCACGGCGGATCGGACACCCGCGGGGACGGTGATCGGTCTGGACACGAGGTGCAACCCGGGGCCGAATTGGGCCGTCATCACGTCGAAGTTCCCACCGATCGGTGGTAGCGGCTCCCCGGGTCCCTCGGGATCGAAGCTGCCGTTGTTGACAACCCAGCCGCCAGCTCCGAAGTCCTCGACCGTCCAGCCGCTGGTGGTCCCGTTCTCGAAGTCGCCGTTGACGATATATTCAGTTGTGACGACGTCGGCGTGATCGGGGCAAAGATCGCAAACATCGCCGATACCGTCGCCCTCGCCGTCGGCCTGGTCCGGGTTGAAGTCGTTCGGGCAGTTGTCGACGGCCCCGCAGAGCCCGTCCCCGTCGGGATCGTTGATCGGATCGCCCGGGCATGCGTCGCATGCGTCGCCGACCCCGTCGCTGTCCCCGTCGCCCTGACCCGGATTGAACGCGCCGGGGCAGTTGTCGCAGTCGTCACCGACCCCGTCGCCGTCCGAGTCCGCCTGGCCCGCATTCGGTCTGTTGAGACAGTTGTCCACACCGTCGCAAACGCCGTCCTGATCGGCGTCATTGGCCGCGTCGTTGGGACAGGGGTCGCACACATCGCCGAGGCCGTCGTGATCCGCATCGGGCTGGGAGGCAAAACCATCCCGGGAGTAGGAGAACCCGCCGGCGCCGCGTGAGGCCCAGCTTTCCCAATGGATGTCGTAAAACTTGTCAGTGGTCACGTCATGCAGGCAGGTGTCTCGCCCCGGAAGAAATCGCAAGTCCGGCAGGTCCCCATTCCTTCGAAGGTCTACCAAACTCGGGCGGAAGATGCTGGTCGGCGCTGCACAGGTTCCGGCCGCCCATTCGATTCGATCCGTCCCCGCGTTATAGACACCCCCTGTGGCCCCTCGCGTGATGGCCAGATTCTCCGAGATCGTGTCGCGGACAGAGCCGTCGTCCGGGTCGCTGTCCAATTTCGTGAACGTGCCGCGGCCGACGACGGATGGGTTGGCATCCACGGGACAATTGTCCAGATCGCCGCAGACACCGTCACTGTCGATGTCATTGGCCGGGTCGTGAGGGCACGCGTCGACATCTGCACAGAGGCCGTCTCCGTCGGCGTCGTTGGCCGGGTCGTTGGAGCACGGGTCGACGTCGCCGCAGAGGCCGTCGTGATCGGCGTCGTTGGCCGCATCGTTGGGACACGGGTCGCACACGTCACCCAGGCCGTCATGATCGACGTCGCTCTGGTCAGAGTTGGCGGTAAGCGGGCAGTTGTCGGCGCCGTTGAGCACGCCGTCTTCGTCAATGTCTCCTTCTGGGTCCGACTTGACGAGGACGACCTTTTGGGGCGTATCCGCATCATTCAGAAACGCGAGCGCACCTGCTCGCCAACCTCCGACGCCTTGGTCAAGATGCCAGCTGAGCCTCAGGTCATTATGGCCGTCGTCGGGCGTGAAGATGCCGACGAGGTCCGCGGAACTCAACAGGATTCCCTGAGTAGGGGTAAATCCGAACGACTGGCCGGGAACGTTGTACCAGTACAGATTGCTCGACGAGTAGGAGGACGCCTGCGTGGGTGACGCGGTCCGGGTCAGTACTTCACTCGTCAGTCCTGTCGCCCCGATCATAATATTTCCGGAACTGTCGGCCGCTCCGACGAAGACCAGAGTGAAGCCGGGACCGGCGACCGTGCGCCACGAATCAACCTCGTCGGTCGTGGTCGGATCCCCATACCGTACCTGATAGACAATCGTCCAGCCGTCAGCCACGAGACCCGCAAGAGTGACGCCGTCGGCAAGGGTGACGCCGTCCGGATAGGTCGCTGCAACCGCGCCTCCGCCCGGAGCAAGCACCAGAAGCATGCCCAGAGCGAGCATGCAACGGGTCAAGGATCGAAGCGCGATCGCGCGCCGGCCAGATGCGAGCGCCCTGCCATCGATTCTCATCGTCTCTCCTTTGATCGCACGCTGCGCTTTGGCGATGTCACGACTTCCGTGGAACGCTGGCGAAGGCCAATTGCATTCGTGGCTTTCTTTCCCAAGCCACCGGGCCATCCGGACAGCGGGTCAATCGCGAAGTTCGACTTTCACGAACGTCGTCGGGCCGACAGTAGTCTTGGTGCCTGGAGCCGGCGCTACCGCTTGACCATCTAGTACGCCCATTTTGGTGGCGAATCAACCTCCATTGAGGAATTCAAGAATGATCAATGGTCGACATTGCCGGCTCGATTCCGGCCACCCGGCACCGGGACTCGGGGTTGGTCACCAGCCGCGCCGACGAGGCGTCCTACGCCAGCCCCGGTTTCTTCACACGGTTTCTGTCCATCACCAGGTCCATTTGCCCCGGTCCCAAGTGAAAAGTGCGTCCGGCCTTTACAATCTTGGCTTTACGTCCCCTCACCGGCATACTCCCCACCGATTTTGACCTGTCGGTCAGCTTACCCAAGGGGAGGCACCGGTGTCCATCCCGGGTGAACACGTTACCTGGAGGGGGCGCCTTTCACTTCGCAGCGAAATCGACATCGAAGCGATCGCTCAGACCCGCGGAGCCACGGTTATCGAACGACCCCTCAGCGGATGCGAGGCGCGGATTATTGGCGTTGGCTGCAAGACGATTATCACTGTCAACTCGACATCGATCTGGACAAGGCGACGGTTTTCAGCTGCGCACGATCTGGGCCACTGGATGCGAGATCTCGGAAGAATCGCCTTTGGGTGCAATCCCGATTCGCAGCTTGGTAGTGGCGATCTGAACCCCGAAACGCGCGCCAATGGTTACGCCAGCGACCTATTGATGCCGCGGTTCATGTTTGAACCGCGCGCAAAAGGGCAACCCTTGACGTTCGACACGGCTTCCATTCTATGAACAAGAATTAAACAGTTCTGCAAAACACACTAAACCACGCAGCCTGACGGCCTGGCCCGATAAACACTGCAATCGCGGCTCGCAGCATAGTGCACGAAACGCAGCCAAGCCGTCAGCCTGCGGGCGGTATTCCCGGACGGACAGCTACACCCCCAGCGCCTTGGCCGCCTTCGGGTAGTTCTCCGGCTTGACCCACAGAATCATGCCGTAGCCGCCGGGCGCGCACGCGGCGTTGGCGGCGTGGATGTTGACGCCGGCGTCGGCGAGCTTCTTGAAGTACTCGGCCACGGCACCGGGGCGGTCGGAGCCCTGGATGAAGAACGCCTGGTGCCGGGGGCTCAGCGACAGGCCGAGGCCCTTGACGGCCTTTGCCAGCCCATCGGGGTTCTCGGTCACGAAGTCGATCTGGGTCTGGCCCTTGCCGTCGGGGAAGGCGGTCATGGACAGCAGGTTGACGCCGGCCTCCTTGACGGCCGAGAGGATGCGGTGGCCCTCGCCGGGGCGGTCGGGGGCGTGGACATAGTAGTAGTCGACGCGACGAAGCTTGTCGGCCATGCGAAACCTCCTTATATTTCCCAGGTTGACGGGTGATCGTGCGGGCGATGGTAACATAAGGCCCTTCTGGAGTATCTGGGTCAGACCTTACCAGACCTATAATCTCAGCTTGAACTTCCAATGCGCACCCACGATCCGCAAGGCGCTGTCCCTGGTTGCCCTGGCCGCCTTCGTGGCGCTGCCCATCGCGCTTTTCGTCCGGATGCGCGCGGGACATGACCGGCGCCCCGCGGCTCCCGCCGGCGGCCGTCCGGTCATCTTCGTCGGGCTGGACGGGGCCGACTGGAACCTCCTCGACGGATACATCGCCGACGGGGCGATGCCGAACCTCGCGCGTCTGGTGCGCGAGGGACGCGCCGGCGTCCTCACGACGATCCACCCGCCGATGTCCGCGCTGGTCTGGACCTCGATGATGACCGGCGTCGGCCCGCTCGAACACCGGATCCTCGACTTCACCCGCTTCAACCCGGGAAGCGGCGCGCGCGAGCCGATCACCAGCGACGAGCGCCAGGTCCCCGCCGTCTGGAACATCGCCTCGGATGCCGGCCGGGAGGTCGCGGTGTTCGGATTGTGGGCCACCTATCCCGCCGAACGCGTCAACGGCCTCGTCGTCTCCGACCGGCTCTTCTCGTACCAGTACGGCGAGAAGACCCCACCCCCCGGCGTGGTCTCTCCTCCCGAGCGCGAGGAGTGGGCGCGCCTGGCGCTGGAAAAGGCGGAAAGAGAGGTCGATGCCGCGGCGCTCCGTCCCTACTTTCCGTGGCTCGAGGAGCCCGAGTACCGCAGCCTGATGGAGAGGCCGGACCCCTACGGCCACCCGGTGAGCGCGCTGCGCCGCATCCTGATCGAGACCCGCGTCTACCACGACCTGGCGACCGCATGGCTGGCGGAGAACCGGCCCGACCTGACGATCGTCTATTTCCAGGGGACCGATGCCGTCGGCCACCTGTTCGCGCCGTACGCTCCACCGCGGCAGGCGGAGATCCCGGCCGCGGAGTTCGAGCGCTACAGCCGGGTGCCGCGGCTTTACTTCGCCGGCGTGGACAGGCTGCTGGGAGAGTATCGCGAGCTGGCGAAGGGTTTCGGCGCGGCGCTGGTGATCGCCTCCGACCATGGCTTCAAGTGGATCGAGGGGCGCCCGAAGCAGCTCTCGAGCCTGGTGGCGGCGACCGCCGGAAAGTGGCATCGTGACGAGGGGATGTACGTCCTGTGGGGCTCCGGGATCGCGCCCGCCGCGCCGCCGGTTGCCGGCGCCGGCCGGACGCTCGCCGCGGGCAGCGCCCCGGCCGGCGGGGTCCAACAAGTATGTGCGACGCTCCTGGCACTGCTCGGCCTGCCGCCCGGAAAGGGGTTCGCCGGCCCGCCGCTCGGCGGAGTGGCGCCGGACGATCGGCCCGCCGTCGACTACCGAGCCTCCTGGCATCCGCCGCATGCCGGCGCGGTCACCGCCGCGAACGATGCCCGCGCCGCGGCGGACGAACCGGCCGCCGACCCGGAAGCGCTCGCGAAGCTCCGCGACCTGGGGTACATCGGCGCCGGCGAGGCGGCGAGCGCGCCGCCCGGCCCGGCCGGCGCGTCGGGTTCGAGACCTGGTCCGGTCTCCACCCGCACGCCCGGCTCCCACAACACCGAAGGGCTGATCCTGCGGGAGCAGGGAAGGACCGACGAGGCGATCGCCGCGTTCGAGAAGGCGATCGCCCTGGATCCCCACCTCGCCTCGGCCTTGTGGAACCTGAGCGATCTGCTCGACGCGGCGAAGCGGGACGCGGACCGCTCCGACGGGCTGCTGGTGCGCTCGCTCCTGGAGGGCTCGCCGGACGGAGTGCGCAACGTCATCGCCAGGGCGATCGCCCGCCAGCGCGCAGGAGAGACCGGCCGGAGCCTGAAGATCCTCGAGGCCACGGTCGCCCTCCGCCCGGCGGAGCCCGACCTGTGGCTTTTCCTCGGGCGCTATCGCGTCGAACGCGGCGACTGTCAGGCCGCCCTGGAGGATTTCCGGCGCGCGGCGCCGCTCGCGCCCGGCAACGCGATGGTCCCCGCCTCGTCCGGGCTGGCGCGCCTCTGCCTGGGGGACACCGAAGGGGCCCGGCGGGAGTTCCGCCGGTCGCTGGCGATCGACCCCGACCAGCCGGAGGTCCGGCGCTATCTGGAGCGGGCGCCCTGAAAAAGCGGCCCGGCGGATTTGCAGGGATCCGGCGCTCCGCGTTGTGGTAGGCTCTGCGGCAGGAGTTCGCGACACCCGTTTTCCGAGACAACAGGAGGTCCCATGAGCCCGCGCCATGCGTGCCTGCCGCTCGTGATCCTGCTCTGTGTCGCCGCCTTCCCCCTGTGGGCCCAGACCAACGGAGAGATCATCGGTGACGTCACCGTCGAAGGTGGCAAGCCCCTCGGTGCAGTCGCCGTCGCGGCGTTCGGCCCCGCGCTGCAGGGGACTCGGATGACAACGACCGACGCGGGCGGGCACTACCGGCTGAACCTCCTACCGCCCGGCCAGTACAACGTGACGTTCACGGCGCAGGGGTTCGCCCTGGTCACCAAGAACGACATCACCGTCGGCCTCGACCGCAGCACGACACTCGACACGTTCCTGCAGCCGACCATGAAGGAGGAGATTAAGGTCGTCGGCGAGGCCCCCGTCGACACCACCTCGACGACCATCGGGACCAACCTGACGGAGCGGGCGATCGAGACGATCCCGACCGATCGGAACTACACCTCGATCGTCCAGATCGCGCCCGGGATCTCCACCGACGCCAGCAACAACAACATCTCCAGCACCGCGCCGCCGACCATCACGGTATACGGCTCGAGCGGCGCGGAGAACGCCTACTACATCGACGGGGTCAACACCACCGGCATCGAGTACGGCTTCCAGGGGACGGAGCTCAACTACGAGTTCGTCAAGGAGATCGAGGTCAAGGCCGGAGGGTACGAGGCGGAGTACGGGCGGACGACCGGCGGCATCGTCAACGTCATCACCAAGTCGGGCGGCAACGAGTTCCACGGCGACATCTTCGGGTACAAGGACAAGGACTCCTGGCAGGCGAACGCCGACCCTGTCGTCTCCGTCAACGGCACGACGGCGGGCTTCAGCAGGGGGGACTACGGCGCTGACCTGGGCGGGTACATCGTCAAGGACAAGCTGTGGTTCTTCGGCGCCTACGACCGCGTCAACAACACGACCAACACCGAGATTCCGGCAGGGGCCCTGGCGGGGCAGATCGCCGGCGTCGACACCACCAAGAATCTCGGGGCGTTCAAGCTGACCTACAAGCTGACCGCCGACCAGTCGCTCATCCTCTCGTACTTCCAGGACCCGGCCACCGACACCGGCGCCATCAACGACGTCAGCCACGCGGTCAACGGCGAGCCGCTCACCTACCTCGGTCGTCAGGAGAGGGGCGGCAGCAACTACGCCCTGCGGTACGAGGGGATCTTCGGCGGCAATTGGCTGCTGTCCGGGCAAGTCGCGCGACATGACGAAAAGAACTCGATCGCGCCCGAGACCGGCGCGGGCGACATTGTCGAGTCCATCGATCACCGGACCCCGGGATTGGGGGTTCCGGGCAACCTGTTCCAGACCGGCGGCTTCGGGTTGATCCAGGACAAGGATCTGTCGCGCGACTTCGCGGGCGGAGCGCTGACCCGATTCCTCGGCCACAACGAGATCAAGTTTGGGGCGGAGTACGAGAAGCAGACGGCCGACGTCATCAAGCGGATGTCGGGCGGGCAGCAGGTGTCGATCTTCGACAACCCCGTGACCCCGGGCACCAATGATATCTACAGCCATTTCTACTGGACAACGCTCTCGGCAGCGCTTCCAGCGGCGCCGCTGTCGGAGCTCAACGTGTCCGTCGAGCACAAGACCACCACCTTCTTCCTGCAGGATCGCTGGTCGATTCTGCCGAACCTCTCGGTCAACGGCGGGATCCGCTGGGATCGGCAGGAGATCATCGGCGCTGATGGCAAGGTGCACATGGATCTCAAGAATGACTATGCGCCGCGCCTCGGGGTCATCTGGGATCCGACCAACCAGCACCACCAGAAGGTTTTCGCCTCGTTCGGGCACTTCTACGAGCAGCTTCCGATGGACCTGGTGATAAGGTCCTATGCCTTCGAGCGCCAGCCGCGCATCATCAACTACTCTCCGACGAGCATCGTGCCCGATTCGGGCGCGGAGTCGGATTTCGGTAGCTCATCCACCATCTTGGGCGGGGCCACCGAGCCGACCGACCCGAACATCAAGGGGCAGTACATCCAGGAATACATCCTCGGCTGGGAAGGGGAGATCCGGCCCGAGCTGACCCTGGGCGTCAAGGCGATCCAGCGCGACTACAAGCGGGTCATCGAGGATTTCCTGTGCGACGTGCCAAACGGACTCTACTGCATCGGCAACCCGGGCGAAGGGATCATGAGCCGGGTCTACGATCTGGCATCGCTCGGTGGACCGCCCTTTAACTCCTACCCGGCGCCGCGGCCCGAACGCAAGTTCCGCGGCGTGCAGCTCGACCTGACCAAGCGTTTTTCGCACAACTGGCAGGGGCTCGCCTCGTATCTGTGGTCGAAGCTGGACGGGAACTACGACGGCGAGGTCGCGCCCTACACCAACGTCGGCGCCGATCCGAATATTTCGGCCGCCTGGGACTATACGACTTCTTCACCGACGGCCAGTACCCGCTCACCAAAATCACCAACACCGGTTCCCTCTCCAACGATCGCCGCCACCAGTTCAAGTTCTCGGGGGTCTACTTCACGCCGTTCAAGCTCCAGGTGGGCGCTTCCGCCTACTATCGGACCGGGACGCCGGTCTCCCGCATCGGCTTCTCGGACGACTACGGCCGGTATGAGTACTTCCTCGACAAGCGCGGCTCGAAGGGGAGAACGCCCGACACCTACGAGATGGACCTGCACCTCTCGTACCCGTTGCAGACCGGGAAGTGGACCTTCAATTTCCTGATGGATGTGTTCAACCTGCTCAACGTCCAGAAGCCGGTCCTGCTCGACCAGAGGTGGGACTTCGCCGGAACGGACAATACGTCGCCGACGCCGACGAACCCCGACTACGGCAAGCCCCTTCTGCGCACGCCACCGACCACCATCCGGTTCGGGTTGCGCGCCAGCTTCTGACGGGGCGGGGCACCGCACGGCCGGGGGGATATCCATGCGCGTCCGGGTTCGTTCAACTTTGCCCGTCCGACTCGCCGTTGACTTGATGCTGCCCGCCGCCCGGTCTCCCGCGTAAGCCTTTCGCACGTGGTGGTGCGGCGCGCGAATGTCGCGGTGCGCGCCGCGCCGGAGTGTGCGGCATTCTCGCGCACCTCCAGGTCGTTCGTTCGGAGGATCCGTCCGCCCCCCAGCGGTGCTAGGATCCGGGCCTATTCACGAAGGTGAGACATGAGAACGAGACTCCTCAATCTCGCGGTTTGCCTCGTCCTGTCGTTCGGGATCGCGTTCGCGCAGGCCCCGGGCGAGAAGCCGAACCCCTTCGGCCCCGGGGGCAAGATCACGAACCACGACGCCTGTGAGTGGTTCGAGGGACGAAGCGAAGATGGGCGGCAGGACGGTGAAATCGCGCTACACCATCAAGGAGACGTCACCGACGAGCTACGCCTTCAACTGGGAGACGCAGGGCGACGACGGCGCATGGCAGACGGTCATCGAGGGGAAATCCACCAGGACATCGTAGGAGCGCGATGACCCGAACCACGAGCATCACGGTCCACATTCCATCGCCGCTGCGCGCCTTCAGCGGGAGCGCTCCGGAGATTGCGCTGTCCGCCTCGAGCGTGCGCGCCGTCCTCGAGGAGCTCGAGCGGGGCCATCCGTCTCTCTACCGCAGCATCTGCGACGAGACGGGCAAGGTGCGCCGGCACGTCAATCTGTTCGTGAACAAGCATCACGTGCGCGACCGGGAAGGGCTCGATACGGCGCTCGCGCCTGGAGACGTCATCACGATCATGCCGGCGGTTTCGGGAGGTTGAAGCGATCTCAGGAGGCTGAACATGTCGGAACGCGTCATTCTCACAATCGGCACCAAGAAGGGTCTGTTCGTCGCCGAGGCGCCGAAGACCCGGGGCCGCTTCGCTTTGCGCGGGCCGTTCGGGGCAGGCGAGGGCGTCTACGCGACGCTCGTCGACACGCGCCTCAAGCCGCGCCTCTACGCCTCGAGCTGCAACCCCTTCTTCGGCATGAAGGTGCTGCTCTCGACCGATCTCGGGAAGACGTTCAGGGAGACGAAGTCGGCTCCCGCCTTCCCGAAGGAGGACGGGCGCGCGCTCGCCAACATCTGGTCGCTCGAAGCCGGAGACGGTACGAAGGATCTATGGTGCGGTGTCGAGCCGGCGGCGCTCTTCAGAAGCGGCGATGGCGGCGATTCCTGGGAGATGGTTCCGGGCATCAGCAACCACGAGCACGCGCGGAAGTGGCAGCCCGGGGCCGGCGGGCTCTGCCTGCACACCATCCTGCGCCAGGACGATCGGGTGCACCTCGGCATCTCGACCGGCGGCCACTA
>JBGPLZ010000031.1:0-31623 GCA_041486695.1 Acidobacteriota bacterium
ATCCGTTTGCTGGACCCCTTGGCGGTGCAGCTCACCGGCCAGCAACTCGGCCCGTCCGTGAGTCTCGCCGACGGCCTGGTGCTGGCGTCGCTTACGGAGAACACCGGCACCGTCTCCACGCTCGGCATCGTGCTGATGCTGGTCTGTCTGTTGCCGATTCCGTTCGGGCTCTGGCTCGTGTTCGCCCGCAACGCGAAGACGCGTCGCGGCCCGACGTGGGATTGCGGGCAACGCGGGCTGACGCCGCAGATGGAGTACACGGCGACGGGATTCTCGAAACCGATTCGCATGATCTTCAAGGCGCTCTTCCAGCCGCGTCGCGAGGTCCAGCGCGAATACGACTTCTCGCCGCATTTCGCGACGAAGCTCCGATTCGAGAGCCATGTCGAGGAAGTGTTCGTGCAGCGCCTGTACCGCCCGTTACGGATCTTGCTCCTGCGCGTATCCCGGCGGGTTCGGGTGCTCCAAGCGGGAAGCATTCACGCCTACCTGCTCTACATCTTCGTGACGCTCCTGTTGCTGTTGTTGTTTGCCCTATGAGCGTGAACGTGGTCTCCATCCTCGCCCAAACGGCCTTGCTGCTCTTGCTGGCGCCGCTGCTGGGCGGGCTCATCAAGAACTGGAAGGCGAAGCTCCAGAATCGCCGGGGGCCGCGCATCTGGCAGCCGTACCACGACCTGATCAAGTTCCTGCGCAAGGACATGGTGATCTCCGAGCACGCCTCGTGGATCTTCTCGTTCACGCCGAACGTCGTGTTCCTGACCGCGCTTTCCGCCGGGCTGATGGTGCCGATGGTTACGGCGCAAGCTCCGCTGAGCCTGTTCGGCGGGGTGTTGGCATTGGTCGGACTCATCGCGTTGGGACGTTTTTTTCTCGCATTGAGCGGACTCGACACCGCGAGTGCGTTCGGCGGCATGGGGAGCAGCCGGGAGGTGACGATCGCCGCCATCGCCGAACCCGCGATGATGCTCGCCATCTTCACGGTCGCGATCACGGCGGGATCGACGAACCTCAGCAGGATCGTCCTCGCCGGTCAGGGGCCGGGATCGACGCTTCTCGACCCGTCGCACGCGCTTGCGTTCATCGCGATGTTCATCGTGTTGCTCGCGGAGACCGGGCGCATCCCGGTGGACAACCCCGCCACGCATCTCGAGCTGACGATGATCCACGAAGCGATGCTTTTGGAGTATTCGGGCCGTTACCTGGCGCTTCTCGAATGGGCGGCGCAGATGAAATTCTTTCTCTTCCTTGCGCTGCTCGCCAACCTGGCGCTGCCGTGGGGCGTGGCCCGCGAGCCGGCGCCCGGAGCCCTGGCGGTCGCGCTCGGGGCCCTGCTGCTGAAGCTCGCCGCCCTGGCGGTGGCGGTCGTCGTCCTCGAGACCAGGGTGGCCAAGCTGCGGCTGTTCCGCGTCCCGGAGCTCCTGGTGGTGTCGTTCCTGCTCGCGCTGCTCGCCGTGACCTCGTCGTTCCTGGTGCGCTGATCCGATGAACCCGGAGCTGTTCGCCCGCCTCGCGACCCTCGCCTCGAGCCTGGTGCTCCTGAGCGGCCTCGCCATCCTCTGGCGGCACAGCCTGCAGGCATATATCGGTGCCTTCGCGCGCCAGTCGTTCCTGCTGGTGGTCGCGACCCTGGTCGTCGCCGTGTCCTCGGGTGACCGCCGCCTCTATCTGGTCGCCGCGCTGATCTTCGCCGTCAAGGTCGTCGTGATCCCGCGTCTTCTGCGCCGGACGCAGGTACATGTCGCCGCCGACCTCGAGATCCACCCGTACGTCAACACGCCGGCCAGCCTGCTGATCGCCGGAGCCCTCACCCTCCTGGCGTACGTCGTCGCCGAGCCGCTGGTGGCGATCGGGGCGCTGCCGACGCGCGGCGGCATCCCGCTGGCTCTCGCGGTGGTCTTCCTGGGACTGTTCATCGTGATCAGCCGCCGCAGCGCCCTGACGCAGATCATCGGATTCCTGGTCCTGGAGAACGGCATCGCCCTGCTCGCGGTGCTCGCGACCTATGGCGTGCCCCTGATCGTCGAGCTCGGAGTCTTTCTCGATGTTCTCCTGGGAGTGCTGGTGATGCAGGTGTTCGTCTACCGCATACGCGAGACGTTCGACACCATCGACGTCGATCGGCTCCGGGATCTCAAGCATTGAGGGCGGCATGATCCTGCCGATTCTGCTGGTCCTGCCTCTGGTGGCGGCGCTCTGGGCCCTTGGGGCTCCGCGCCGAGGGCCGCAGGCCGGCCGGGCCGGCGCCGCTCTGTCCGGGGCGGGGCTGCTCCTGGCGCTGGGGCTCGCCCGGCAGTGCCTCGCCGACGGAGAGGTCGGCTTCGGCGCCGGCCGGTTCCTGCGTGCCGACGCCCTCTCGGCGATCCTGGTCCTGGTCGTCTCGGGAGTGGCGTTCGTGGCGATCGCCTGCGGACGGGGTGAGATGGACCGGGCCCGGGCGGCGGGGACGATCGATGATGGCGTGGTGCGGCGCTACCACGCCCTCACGCAGCTGTTCGTGTTCACGATGCTTCTGACGGTTCTGGCCAACAACGTCGGAGTGATGTGGGTGGCGCTGGAGTCGACGACCATCATCACCGCCTTCCTCATCGGGTTGCGCGGCAGCAAAGAGGCGCTGGAGGCCTCCTGGAAGTACATTTTGATTGGCTCGATCGGCATCGCCCTGGCCTTTCTCGGCACCGTCCTGGCGTACTTCAATTTCGTGCAGCGGGTCGGCGAGATGCCGTTCGCCCTTCACTGGACCGTCCTTGCCCGGGTCGCGCCGGGCCTGGACCCGGACGTCCTGCGTCTCGCCTTCGTCTTCATCCTGGTCGGCTACGGCACCAAGGTCGGCCTCGCTCCGATGCATACCTGGCTCCCCGATGCCCACTCGGAGGCACCCGCGCCGATCTCCGCCATGATGTCGGGGGCGCTGCTGGCCGTGGCTCTCTACGCCATCCTGCGCTGGAAGGTGGTGGTCGATGCCTGCGTCGGCTCGCTGTTCAGCGAGCGGATGCTGCTCCTGGTCGGGACGGGCTCCGTGATGCTCGCGGCGGTTCTCCTCGCCGGTCAGACGAGCTACAAGAGGATGCTGGCCTACTCGAGCGTCGAGCACATGGGTCTCTGCTGCCTCGGCCTCGCGTTGGGGCCGATCGGGACGCTGGCTGCCCTGCTGCATATCATGACCCACGCCGCCTCGAAATCGATGCTGTTCGTGGTCGCGGGCGATATCGCGGCGGGGTATCGCTCCGCCGCGATCGGCGCGGTGCGGGGCCTGGCGCGCGCGGTTCCCCGGACCGGCGGTCTCTTCCTGGTCGGCATGCTCGCGCTGCTGGGCCTGCCACCTTTCGGCCTCTTCGTGTCGGAGTTCCTGCTGTTTCGGGCGGGCTTTCTGACGGGGCATCCCTGGGTGGCCGGACTCAATCTGGCGCTTCTGGTCTGGGCCTTCGTCTCGCTGCTCGGGGTGACCCAGAAGATGTGTTACGGCCCGCCGGCGCCGGGGGAACCACCGACGGAGCCGCCGCTCTCGGCGCGGGCGCCGCTGCTGCTCAACCTGGCCGTCCTGCTCGGGCTCGGGATCATGATCCCTCCGCCCCTCCTGGCGCTGCTGCGCCAGGCGATGGAGATCGTCCACTCATGATGTTTGTGGAGCCCCGATCACGATGACCCTCAAGACGGCGCTCGAGAGCCTGGGAGCGCAGGCCTTCGTGGAACGCGGTCGGACGCTGCGGTGCGCCCTGCCGCGCGCGGCGATCCGATCCGCGGCCGAGATCCTGCTCGGGCGTTTCGAGCTCGATCTCGTCGTGATTCTGGCGAACGATCGCCGTGGCGACCGCGCTCTGTTCGAGATCGTCTACCTGTTCTCCGAGTGGCGGGAGAACCGGTTCGTCGAGATCGTCGTCGATGTCCCGCCCGGCGACCCGACCTTTCCGTCGATCGCCACGCTCTCGTACCCCGCGTCGCGCTACGAACGGGAGATCCGCGACCAGTTCGGGCTGGTCCCCGCGGGCCACCCCGACCCGCGGCCGCTCGTCCGGCACGGCTTCTGGCCCGAGGACTACCATCCGCTGCGCAAGGACGCGCCGCCGCCGGGCGCCTTCAAGGACGATGGCCGCCCCTTTCCGTTCCAGCAGGTGGAGGGGGAGGGGATCTTCGAGATCCCGGTCGGTCCGGTCCACGCCGGCGTGATCGAGCCGGGCCATTTCCGTTTCAGCGTCGATGGCGAGACCATCGTCGACATGAAGGCCCGTCTCTACTACACGCACAAGGGAACCGAGAAGCTGTTCGAAGGGCGGCGCCCGGAGGAGGGGGTCGAGCTGGCCGAGCGGATCTCCGGCGACAGCTCGGTCGGGCACGCGCTCGCCTATTGCGAAGCGATCGAGGCGCTCGCCGGCGTCGGGGCGCCGCCGCGCGCCGCCGCCGCGCGCGTCGTGCTGCTCGAGATGGAGAGGATCTACAACCACATCGGCGACTTCGGGGCGATCGCCAACGACACCGGCTTCGCGGTGGCGCAGGCGCACGCCTTGCGGATCAGGGAGACCTTGCTGCGCCTCAACAAGCGCCTGACCGGGCACCGCCTGCTGCGCGGCCTGCTGACCCCGGGCGGGATCACCCGTGACCTGCCCGCCGAGCTGGCCGGCGTCGCGGGCGGCGCGGCAACGACGTCCGCCGGCGCGCGCCGCGGCGCGCCCCTGGTCGGCGCGCTGGAATCGATCCTGGCCGACTTCGAGGAGGTGGTGGCGCTCTGCCTCGACAACAGCATGCTGCGTGATCGGCTGCGCGGCGCCGGGACGCTGACAACCCGGACCGCTCTCGATCATGGGGTTCTGGGATGCGTCGCGCGCGCCTCGGGGATCGATCGCGACGCGCGCCGCGATCACCCCTGCGCCGCGTATGGCCGGCTGCGCTTCCGCGTGCCGGTCATGAGCTCGGGCGACGTGGAGGCGCGGGCGCTCATCCGCGTCGAGGAGGTGCGCGAATCGGTGGGCCTGATCCGCCAGGCCTTGACGGATCCGCTGGAGGGAACGGGGGATGGCGCGGACGCCGGGGAGAGCGAGCTGCGCACCAAGCTCCCGCCGCTCCCGCATCGGCAGAGCGGCTTCGGGCTCGTGGAAGGGTGGCGCGGCGCCATCCTCCACTGGGTGCTCGTCGACGGCGCCGGCCGGCTCGACCGCGTGAAGGTGAAGGACCCGTCGTTCGTCAACTGGCGGGCCCTGACCTTCGCGCTCCTCAAGAACATCGTCCCCGACTTCCCGCTCTGCAACAAGAGCTTCAATCTCTCCTACTCGGGGAATGATCTGTAGACCGATGAGCCGCATGCGCAGGAGCCTCGTCGCCGCCGTTCTCCTCCTGGCGTCCTATGCCGTCATCTCGGTCCGGCGCCTCGAACCTGCCGATCGACTGTTCATCGCCGATGCGCCGCTCGTCGGCGTCGGACCGCGGCAGGTTCCGGCGGGATGGCGCTTCGTCCCGTGGCTCCTGGCCCGGGTGACCAGCTACCCCTCGACCCCCACCAAACTGCGCGTCGATCTGAGCGGAGCGCGGGCGGCCGCCAGCCGCGAAGGGGCGACGGTCGAGGTGGAGGTCGAGGTCACCTACGCCGTCGCGCCGGAGCGTCTGCTCGACCTGCACCGGGCGCACGGGCCGCGGTACGAAGCGTGGCTGGCCGAGGTGGTGGCCCGCACGGCGAGCGAGCGGATGAAGGAAGCCTCGTACGACGTCATTCGCGATCGGGACGCCGAGTTCCAGCGGCGGGTCCAGAGCGAGGTGGCCGGGAGCGTCGCCAAGGATGGCCTCGAAGTGACGCGGCTCCGGATCATCCAGGTGGCCGCCGCCGGGGAGACCTCGGGGACGATCCTGAAGGCCGAGGGGGAGCCGCTGCAGCGCGAGGTCCTCCTGATCGGCGTCGACTCGTTCGACTGGCGGATCATCGATCCGCTGATGCGGGAGGGACGGATGCCGAACCTGGCGCGCCTGGTCGCCCGGGGCACCCGCGCCCACCTGCGCACCATCAGCCCGATCCTCTCGCCGGTCATCTGGACCAGCATTGCCACCGGGGTCAAGCCGTCACGCCACGGCATCGTCGACTTCGTGGTCGCCGCCCGCGACACCGGCGCGCTCATGCCGGTGACGAGCGCCATGCGCCAGGTCCCGGCGCTCTGGACCCTCCTGAGCCGCCAGGGGATCGACGTCGATGTGATCGCCTGGTGGGCGACCTGGCCGGCCGAGACCGTGCGCGGCCGGATCGTGACCGATCGGGTCGCCTTCCAGCTCTTCGAGGAGCAGATGCAGGAGGATTGGAAGAGTGCCGACCCCGCCCGTGCCCGGGGCAAGACCTTCCCTCCCGAGCTGTTCGACGAGGTGCGGCCGATCATCAAGGCCCCTGCCGAAGTGAGCGATGAGGAGGTCGCGCGCTTCCTGCCGCCGGGCACGGTCGTTGCCTCCCTTAACGAAGACCGGCGGCATCAGCTTGACGAGTTCCGGACCATCCTGGCCGGGGGAGAGACTTACCATGCGGCGGCGCTCAAGCTGTTCCAGCCGGGGGCTCCGGGCCTGAAGATGATCTACTACGAAGGGCCGGACACTACCTCGCACCAGTTCATGCGCTACCGCCCGCCCCTTCTGCCGGGGGTCGACCCGTCGGACATGCGCCTGTTCGGCGGCATCGTCGACCGCTACTATGAGCTTCAGGATCGGTACCTCGGCGAGGTCATCGCGCGGGCCGGCAAGGACGCCACCATCCTGGTCGTCTCCGACCACGGCTTCAAGTCGGACAACAACCGGCCGCCGCACAGCGATCCGCGCATCGGCAAGGCGGACGCCGCCGAGTGGCATCTGCCGATCGGGGTCTTCGTGATGGCCGGTCCCGACGTGAGGCAGGGGTTCGATCTCGGCGCCGCCTCGGTGCTCGACGTGGCGCCGACGATCCTGACGCTGTTCGGCCTGCCGGTGGCGCGCGACATGGACGGCCAGCCGCTGACCCAGGCCCTGACCGACGGCTTCCTCGCCGGCCGGCCGGTGCGCTGGGTCAATACCTACGGAGGGTTCAGACAGACCCCTCAGGAATCCGCCGCCGCCCCCTCGTCCGATGATGCCGAGATCATCGCCAAGCTCCGGAATATCGGCTATATCGGGGACGAGCGGATGACGGCCCGCAACAACCGGGGGGTGATCGCTCTTGACGAAGGGGACGTCGATGGCGCCATCGCGGACTTCGAGCGGGCCCTCGAGAAGGGGGGGGATGCGGGCAACCTGGTGCGGACCAACCTCGCCCGCGCCTGGCTGCAGAAAGGCGATCGAGACAAGGCGCGCTCTCTCGCCGAGCAGGCGCTGGCGGAGAATCCGCGCAACAAGCAGGCCGAGACGATTCTTGCCGGCGTTGAGATGAAGGGGCAGAATTTCGAGGCCGCGGAGAAGCACCTGCGCCGCGCCATCGCCATCGACCCCACCTTCGTCCCGGCCCGCTCGCAGCTCGGCCGGCTGTACGCGAAACAGGAACGGTACAGCGAAGCTCTGGAGGAGTACCGGAAGGTGATCGAGATCGCCCCCCTCAGCGCCCCGGAGCATAACAGCATCGGCGAGATCTACCGCAAGCTGGGGCAGACGGAGAAGGCCATGGAGGCGTATCGCGAGGCGCTCCGCTGCGACGCCCAGTATTTCGGGGCCTATAACAATCTCGGGCTCCGTCTTCAAGAGAAGGGCAGGCTCGATGAAGCGAAGGCGCTGTACGAAAAGGGGCTGGCGATCCGGCCCGAGAATCCGATCCTGCGCAACAGCCTCGGGACGCTGCTGGCTCTCCAGGGGGATCGCGCCGGCGCCCTGAAGGAGTTCGAACGCGCCACGAAGGCCGATCCCGAGTGGCCGATCGCCGCCGGCAATCTGGCCACCCTGCTGTTCGAGGCGGGCCAATTCGAGGCGGCCCGGGGCGCCTTCGAGACCTGGGTCCGCCTGGAGCCCGCTGCGATCGAGGCGCGACTCGGGCTCGCATTGGAGCTGCTCATGATCGGGCGCCAGGACGAGGCGGTCGCTCAGTTCGGGGAAGTCCTGAGCCGGGATCCGCGCAACGTGCGGGCCCTCATCGCTCTCGGGGAGACTCTGGCGCGCCAGGACCATCTCGAGGCGGCCCAGGCGCGCCTCGAATCGGCGGCGCGGATCGACCCTCTTGTTCCGCGCATCCTGAACAGCCTCGGGGATGTCCTCCTGAGGCGAGGCCTGAAGCAGGAAGCGGGCGCGGCCCTTCGCAGGTCGCTGTCGGTCGATCCGAAGCAGCCGGAGATCAGACAGCGCCTCTCCGAAATCTCCAGATAGGTCTGGCGCAAAAAAAGGGGCGGCTCGGCGAGCCGCCCCATCGTCGATGCCGCCGTCAGTTGGTTATCGGGGCTTTCCGAATCGCCACACGACACCCCCGTGGAGGCTGTTGAAGGCGATGTTGTCGCGAACTCGGCTGCCGTTCCCGTCGGTACAGCATTCGGAGGACGGGAGGGGATTCGCGACCAGACCGTTCCACTCTGACGCGGAATACCCGAGGTAGTAATCCAGGTGACCATAGTTCCAGACGGCGCGAAGGTCATAGTCTCGAATTTCGCCGCGCAGGTGGTCGTCCTTGGCGCTGTTGGCGTCTGTGGCGCCCGTATTATCGACGGCAAGGCTTTCGCCCTTGGTGTCGGCCTGGAGAAATGAGAAGGCCGCGCTGCCTTGCAAGCTGAAGTGCTTCGTGAATCCGAAGACGGCGGCGACCCCGACGCGCGGGCCGATCGCATCCGATTTGAAATGCTTGGCCTGCGAATAGGTCTGCAAACCGTAAGGGAGATAGGCACCATAGTCGATAACACCATCGAAGCGGTCCGTCTCCTCGTACGATGCGACGCGGAGGCCGGCGAGCCACTTGATTGTAGTCTTCTCCCCCACTGCGATCGGTCTCACGTAGTCGATGTCGGTTGCCCGGGCCTTGACCTTGGAGGTCGCCTTCACGTCGATTGGGTAGGTCGTATTGCCCTGGTTGCCGATGTAATTCGAGCCGCTGTTCGAGTATCCCACGATGGTAGGGTAGACCGTCCCGAAGAGCCCGTTCTTGACCTCGCTCTGGTCGTTATCGAAGCTCCAATAGGAGACCTTGAGGCTGCCGCGCTCCTTACCGAAGCCGTACCCCACGCCGAGCCGCCAGGTCAGGTCCGAATCGGTATTCATCACGAGCCGCTTGCTGACGGTGTCAGGTGTCGTAAATACGCGAGTGTTGGCGTAATGTTGATCGAGACTGTCTGGTTGGGTCTGCGCGAGATCGAGCGCCAGGAACCATCCCTTGTAGTCGGTGTCGGCGGCCCGGAGCGGGGTGGCCAAGGCGACCGTCGCGAGGAGAGCGAGGCCGGCGACCGCCAGACATTTCGTCGGGAGGGTCGCTCTTCGATGTTTCTGCATCTGTCCAATCCCCCATGAGGAAATAGAGAGCGTGATCGAGAAGACTCTTCGCGTGTCGCGCACGTCTCGGTGGCGCGTCAGGATCGTCCGGCGGGGGCGCCTCCTTTCTTCGGGTGGACTCCCGGGTCTTGTCATGGCTCGCAGTCGGTTCAGCTACTGTGGAGAGCAGGGAGGCCGAACGCAATCGCTCCCCGTCGACCAGGAGCTTATACACGTGGCGCGATCGGGAAGTCAAGAATCCGCGTGGCGCGAAATCACAATGAGTTCGCAGTGTGCCTCGAGACGGCCGGCAGCCGCGCCAGGGCGGCGATGTGATCGGGGATGGTGCCACAGCAGCCGCCGACCAGCCGGGCTCCTTCATCGATCCGGCCGGAGACCCAGCGGGCGTACCGCTCCGGCTCGTGATGGTCCGGCAGCCGCCAGCCGGTGACGTCGTCCGGTTCCCCGAGGTGGGCGTAGAGACCGTGCGGCAGCTCGGGTGACAGGGCGACGAAGGCGGGGAAGAGCGGCTCGAGAACCTCGGGCGTGGCGCAGTTCAGCAGCAGGCCCCGCAGACGGGGGCCGCCTTGATCGCGCAGCCGCGGGATCACCTCGTCGAGCGGCTCGCCCGAAAGAAGGTGCCGCGGGCCCTTCGGACAGAGGCTCAGAAGGATTTCGAGACCGGTCTCCAGGGCGGCGGCCAGGGCGGCGCGCGCTTCGCGAAGCGAATTCATCGTCTCGATCATGATCAGATCGACGCCGAGGCGGGCGAGACATTCCGCCTGCCGGCGATGCTCGGCGAGGCACTCGGTCTCCGACGGTACCAGGTCGGGCCGGTAGCAGTCCTCGAGCGGCGCGAGACCGCCGGCCACGAGACAGACGCGTCGAGCGTCGAGCGCGGCGGGGCCGCTTCGCGCGGCTTGCAGGCCGGCCCGGGCTGCGGCGACGGCCCGGCGATTCAGCTCCTGCCAATTCCCGGCGTCGCCGAGATCCCCCTTCGCGAGGCCGCGGCGCGTCGTCCGGAAGGTGTTGGTCACCAGGATCTCGGCCCCGGCGCGCGCGTAGTCGGCGTGAATCTGGGTGAGGGTCGTAAGCCCCGCATCGGTGAGCAGCGCGTGCGCCGACCAGAGGGGGAGCGTCGTCGGGATGCCACGCCGCGCCAGCTCGGTCCCGACGGCGCCGTCGAGAAGGACCGGCCGGCCCGGCCGCGCGAGCAGCTGCTCGAGAGAGATCGTGGTCACGCGGTCATTGTAGCGCCGCACCGCGCGCCGGGGTCAGTCGGCGCGCAGGTCTTCGGGATCGAGGAGGAGATAGGGCTCGCCGAAGGGGGGGCGGCCATCGCGCGGCGTCAGCCTCAAGCCCCAGTCGCCGCCGTAGACCAGCAGCGAGACGCCGGCTCCGGAATCATCGACCGGAGCGGCCTGCGCCTCACAGGGGGAGCCGCCGGCGGTGCTCGACCAGCCGGTGACGTCGCACCGGACCGGATCGTCAACCCCGAGCCAGTAGCGCACCGCGCGCACGGGGCGCGACTCGCCCGAGGCCTGGAACCGCAGGCCGCACCCCTCGGGGCAGTTGGGGTTCGGATCGATGAAGATGTCGATGAAGCGCGGCCCGGCCACATCACCCTTTCGTCACGACCCGGCCGGGCGAGCCGCCTAAAGAATGAACAGCGGCGCCAGGACCAGCGTGATCGTCGCCAGAAGCTTGATCAATACGTGCAGCGACGGGCCGGCGGTGTCCTTGAACGGGTCGCCGACCGTGTCGCCGACCACGGCCGCCTTGTGGGGCTCGGAGCGCTTGCCGACCACGACGCCGTCGACCTTGAACAGGCCCGATTCGATGTACTTCTTGGCGTTGTCCCAGGCGCCGCCGCCGTTGTTCATGACGGTGGCCATCAGGATGCCGGTGATCGTGCCGACCATCAGCAGGGCGGCGACCGATTCGGCGCCGATCTGGCCGTACGGCGACAGGTACCTGAAGCCGAAGCCGACCGCGACCGGCGTCAGCACGGCGAGCAGGCCGGGCGCGACCATCCGGCGCAGCGCCGCGGCGGTGACGATGTCGACGCAGCGGGCGTAGTCGGGCTTCGAGGTCCCCTTCATGATGCCGGGGTCCGCCTTGAACTGCCGGCGGACCTCGGTGATGACCACCTGGGCCGCCTGGCCGACCGCCTTGATCGCCAAGGACGAGAAGACGAAGACCAGCGTCCCGCCCAGCAGGCCGCCGATGAACACCGGCACGCGGGTCAGATCGACGGAGATCACGGTCCCGGTGATCTTGTGGACCTCGTCGAGGTAGGCGCGGAAGAGCAGGAACGCCGCCAGGGCGGCCGATCCGATGGCATATCCCTTGGTCAGCGCCTTGGTGGTGTTGCCGACCGCGTCGAGCCGGTCGGTCTTCTGGCGAATCGCCTCCGGCTGCTTCGACATCTCGATGATGCCGCCGGCGTTGTCGGTGATCGGTCCGAACGTGTCCATCGCGAGGATGTAAGCGCAGGGCGCGAGCATCCCCATGGTGGCGATAGCGGTGCCGTACAGCCCGGCGCCGGCGATGTTGCCGAGGGCCATCTTGCCGCACCAGTACGACCCCATCAGGGCGGCCGAGATCACCAGCACCGGCATGCCGGTGCACTCGAAGCCGACGGCGAGCCCGCTGATGATGTTGGTGGCCGGCCCGGTGCGCGACGCTTCGGCGATGCTGCGCACCGGGCGGTACTTGTATTCGGTGTAGTACTGGGTGATCCAGACGAAGGCATAGGCCGCGGCGATGCCGATCAGGCCGGCCCCCAGCAGATAACCTTGACGCACCTCGCCGATGGTGGCGCTCACCGGCTTGAGGAGGGCGTAGACGCTGATCGCGAAGCCGATCATCGCCAGGACCGTGGTCACCAGGTAGCCGCGGTTCAGAGCGTGCATCGGGTCTTCGTCTTCACGGCAGCGGACGGTGAACACGCCCACCATCGTGGCGATCAGACCGAAGGCGCGCGCCAAAAGCGGGAAGAGGATCCCGCCGAGGCCGAACACCGGGTAGAGCGCGATGCCGAGGATCATGGCGCCGATGTTCTCGGCGGCGGTCGACTCGAACAGGTCGGCGCCGCGGCCGGCGCAGTCGCCCACGTTGTCGCCGACGAGGTCGGCGATCACCGCCGGGTTGCGCGGGTCGTCCTCGGGAATGCCGGCCTCCACCTTGCCGACCAGATCGGCGCCGACGTCGGCCGCCTTGGTGTAGATGCCGCCCCCGAGCTGGGCGAACAGGGCGACGAACGAGGCGCCGAAGCCGAAGCCGACGATCTGCAGCGGCACGTGCTGATAGTCGTGCATCCCGCCGAACAGATAGAACAGACCGCCGACCCCGAGGAGGCTCATGGAGACCACCGTGAGCCCGCTGACCGCGCCGGCCCGCAGGGCGAGCCGCAGCGCCTTGTCGAGGCTGATCATGGCGGCCGCCGCGGTGCGGATGTTGGCGCGGATCGACACGAACATGCCGATGTAGCCGGCGATGGCCGAGCAGAGGGCCCCGACGATGAACGACAGGGTCACCTTGAAGGCGGTGCCGTGGCCCATCTGGGCGATGTTCGCGATCTCCCGATTGGCGTAGTAGAAGCCGAAGATCACCAGTGCGGCGACCACGGCCAGGATCGCGATCGTGCGGTTCTGCCGCCTGAGGAACGCCTCCGCCCCCTCGCGGATCGCATCGGAGATCGCCCGCATCTCGGGCGTGCCGGTGTCGGCCGAGAGCACCTGACGGGCCAGAAGGCCGGCCACGGCCAGGGAGAGAATACTGATGACCAGGACCAACGGCAGGACCATCTCGACGCCCATGCGGGCTTCCTCCTCATGAACCGTGAACCTGGCGCGTTAACGTTGATCCTGGTGCAGCGCGCCGGGTGCCTCTCGAAAGGCGGCGTATTCTACAAGAAAAGGGCCCGCAAACGCGCCCCGGAAGTGCCCCGCGCGCGGCCCTCGCCGATCGATCGTGATCGCGCTCGCCGGGCGGGACAAATCATGGAAGAATAGCGCGCTTTCCCGCAGGCCTTCACGCCTGAGCGGGTCTCGGAAGGGAGCGCACGGATGAATCGACGAGGAGGCCGGGGCCGGATTGGCAACCTGGCGCTCGCGCTCGTCGGGTCGACGTTCGTGGCGTGGGGCGCGGCCTCGGGCGCCGCCGCGACGGGTGATCCCTCCGCGCCGCCGGCGCCGCCGGCGAGCTATGTCGTCCCCCGCGCCGGGGCGCCGATCACGATCGACGGGGCCCTCGACGATGAGCCATGGCGCTATGCCCTGACCTTCGATCTGCCGTACGAGATCGACCCGGGCGAGAACACCCCCGCCCCGGTGCGCACCGAGTGCTTCGTTCTCTACGACGCCGGTCATCTCTATGTCGGATTCCGCGCCCACGACCCCGATCCGGCCGCGATCCGGGCCCATCTGGCCGACCGCGATCAGGTCGATCGGGATGACGCGGTGGGGTTCATCGTCGACACCTTCAACGACGAGCGGCGTGGATTCGAGATGTTCGTCAACCCGCTCGGCGTGCAGACGGATGCCTCGCGCAACGACGTCGGCCGGGGCGACGATCTGGGCGGAGAATCGAACGAGGACTCGACCTGGGACGCCATCTGGACGTCGGCGGCCCGCATCACCTCGGAGGGGTACGAGGTCGAGATGGCGATTCCGTTCACCTCGCTGCGCTTCCCGCGCACCGAGGGGAACCAGACCTGGGGCTTCATGCCGCTGCGCTCCTATCCGCGCGGTCAAAGGCACCAGCTCGGGTTGACGCGCCGCGACCGCAATCGTTCCTGCACCCTCTGCCAGGCCGCGAAGCTTTACGGTTTCGCCGGCCTCGATCCGGGGCGGAACCTCGAGTTCGACCCGACGCTCACGGCGCGGCACGACGCCGCCAGACGCGACTTCCCGAACGGGCCGATCGACAGGAACGGCGTCGCCGGGGAAGGGGGCCTGGCGCTGCGCTGGGGGATCACTCCGAACCTCAGCCTGAACGGCACCTTCAACCCCGATTTCTCGCAGGTCGAGGCCGACACGGCGCAGTTGACGATCAACACCCGGTTCAAGCTGTTCTATCCGGAGAAGAGGCCGTTCTTTCTCGAGGGGGCCGACTTCTTCGCGACGCCGCTGAACGTGCTCTACACGCGCACTGCCAGCGAGCCGGCCTGGGGGATCAAGGTTACCGGCAAGGAGGGGCCGTACGCGCTCGGTCTCTTCGTCGCCCGCGACGAGAAAACCAGCCTGATCTTTCCGTCGAACCAGAATTCGGACGATAACCGCGACGATGCCTCGTTCGAGCGGCCGCACAGCGTGGCCGGGCTGCGTTACCGTCATGATATAGGCTCTTTCTCGACGCTCGGGGTCCTGATCACCGACCGGGAGGGGGAGGGATACCACAACCGCCTCTACAGCGCCGATGGCCTGATACGGCTGTCGCCGGTCGACACCTTGCGCTTCCAGGCGATTCGATCCGACACTCTCTATCCGGCGCAGGTGGCCAGTATGTTCAATCAGATCACCGATCCCTTCGCGGGCTCCGCGACGACGCTGCGCTATAACCATGGCTCGCGCGACTGGAATCTGTGGGGAAACTACGAGGACCTGGGACGCGATTTCCGGGCCGACACCGGCTTCATCCCGCGCGTCGACACCCGCAAGAAGGAAGCCGGCGTCGAGCGGGTCCTCTGGGGCGGTCCGGGCTCCTGGTATACGCGCTTCCTGTTCGGAGTCTGGGGCTGGCGGATCGACGATCATTCCGGCACCCTGACCGACCAGGATCTGGGACTGCACAGCGCCCTGTTCGGGCCCCGGCAATCGATCCTGTACACGCGGGTGGCGCGCCAGAAGGAATTCTTCGACGGTGCCACCTACGACAAGACCTCCGGTGAGTTCTTCTTCAATGTCCGCCCGACCGGCGACCTGACCCTGAGCCTCGGCGGTCGACTTGGCGACGCGGTCGACTACGACAACTCGCGGCCCGCGACCCTCACC
Organism: Acidobacteriota bacterium; assembly: GCA_041486695.1. Lineage (GTDB taxonomy): Bacteria > Acidobacteriota > Polarisedimenticolia > Gp22-AA2 > Gp22-AA2 > JBGPLZ01. The sequence continues at coordinate 15,369 of JBGPLZ010000031.1, forward strand.
CGCCTGACCCCCGGCCTCAGCTGCGATTTCGGGCGTCACCTGCACCTGCAGCTCGACCACACCTACGAGCGCCTGGACGAGAAGGGGGGCCGGCTCTATGTCGCGAACCTGACGCAGATCCGGCTGGTCTACCAGTGGAGCGTCAGGACGTTCGCGCGCGCGATCCTGCAATACACCGACACGCTGAAGAAGGTCCGCCTCTACGACCCGATCCTCAACCCCGACCCGATCCAGCCTCGGGAGAGCCAGCTCCTGACCCAGCTCCTGGTCTCCTACAAGGTGAACCCGCAAACGCTGGTCTACATCGGCTACAGTGAGACGCGCACCAACGAGGACACGACCGACCTGATCCCGCTCGAAAAGGATCGCTCCCTGTTCTTCAAGATCGGCTACGCGTGGATCTCCTGATATGTGCGGCATCGCCGGCGTCCTGCGCCCGAACGGGGAGACCGATGACCGGGCCACGGTCGAGGCGATGCTCGTCACTCTGCGTCGTCGCGGGCCGGATTGCGAGGGCATCGAGAGGGAAGGTCCCCTGACCGTCGGTCACCGGCGTCTGGCCGTGGTCGATCTGAGCGACGCCGCGCGCCAACCGATGCGCAGCCACTCGGGCCGTTTGCTGGTCACCTACAACGGCGAGATCTACAACTTCCGGGAGCTGCGGAAGGAGCTGGGGCTGACGGAGCGCGATCTGCGCTCCAGGTCGGACACCGAGGTGCTTCTGGCCGCCTGGGAGCGCTGGGGCCCCGCCGCCCTCGACCGGATGGTCGGGCAGTGGGCCTTCGCCATTTACGATCGGGACAGCCGCCGCCTCTGGCTGGCGCGCGATCGTTTTGGGGAGAAGCCGCTCTACTATCACACCGCCCCCGGGTCGCTCAGCTTCGCCTCCAGCATCCCGGCTCTCTTGAAGGCGCCATGGGTGGGGCGGGATTTGGATCCCGAGGCCCTCGCCGAGTACCTGACCCTGCGCTACGTGATCAGCCCGCGCACGGTCGTCTCCGGCATTCTGAAGCTGCCGGCGGGTCATCTGCTGACGGTGGGGCCGGAGGGGACCGAGCTGCGCCAGTGGTACGACCCCCGCTTCGTCCCCGATGCCGAGCCGCCGACCCTGTCGTGCAGACGGGATCTCGTCGACCGGTTCGGGGCGCTTCTGCTTCAGGCGGCGGAGCGCTGCCTCGTGAGCGACCTTCCGGTCGGGCTGTTGTTGAGCGACGGCATCGACAGCAACAGCCTGCGCTCGGCCCTCCGGCTGGCCCGCCACGAGGTGCGCTGTTTTACCTACCGCGTGGGCGAGCCGGGTGGGACGCATGCGGCGGCCGCGCTCGAGGCGAAAGAGACGGCCGGCAGGACGGAGATCTGGAGCGCACCCTCCGAGCGGCTCGGGACGCTGGTGCCGGCTTTTTCGAGCTTCACCGAGCCGACGGGTGACGGCGCGGCTCTCGCCCTGTGGTATCTCATCCGCCAGGCGCGCCCGAGCGCCGGCGTCTTTCTCTCCGGGAGCGGCGGTGACGAGATCCTCGGCGGCTACCGGCTGGACCAGGATCTCCTGAGGCTCCGGGCCCTGCGCCGCTTCAGCTGGCTCCCCGAACCTCTATTGCGCAAGGTCCTTCTGCGCTATCTCGCGGGAAGCGAATCGACCGCTGACCGGCGAACCGCGCTGCGCCGCAGCTGTCCGGAATCCGTACCGGCCCTGGCGCGCTATCTCGTCAATCGCCCCCTGCCGCTGACTTCGTTGGCGCCGCTTTTCGGCCCCGGCGCCGTCCCCGGCCGCTACCTCGGAAGCGTCGATCGACTCTATGACGAATGCGACCGGAAGGCCTCCGGGCTCGACCGGGTGCAGGAAGTGATGCTGCGCACCTTTCTCACCGAAAATATCCTGTCGCACACCGATTCGGTCGCGATGGCCTCGTCGGCCGAGCTGCGGTTGCCGTTCCTCGACCGCGACCTGGTCGATTTCGTCCTGCGGCTTCCAGCCTCGATGCGCGTGGGAGGTTTGTTCCGCCGACCGCGGACGAAAAGGATCCTGAACCTGTGGCGGGAGGAGCGCAGCCCGGGGTTCGCGTGCAGCCCGAAGAAGCGGACCTTCAATTACGGCAGCATCCGGCAGCTGCTTCCCGAGAAGGGAGGCGTGGTGCGCGATTTGATCCTCGACGCGCGCGCGCTGCGCCGGTTGCTGCCGGGGCTCGACGCCTGGGTCGGCGCACCGCCCGCCGCCTTCCGTGGCCCGGTCGAGGGAACCCTCTGGGCGCTCTTGAGTCTCGGCATCTGGTGCGAAGCGGCGGGAATCTTCTGAAGGCCTCGCGTCCGGGCGACGCGCTCCCGGCTCCGCCCCGCGGGGGCCCGGCATCGATTCGGCTAGAATAGAAGGGCGATGCAAGAGAGCCGATTTCGGATCCGCCCGCAGTGGCCCGCGGCCCTGCTTCTGGGCGCGGTCATGTCCATCGCCGGCCTCCCGGCCGGGCCGGCCGCGATCCGGACGGGCACCGCGGCCCCGGCGAACTCCACCAACCATCTGCTGGGGCAGACCAGTCCCTACCTTCTCGAGCACCTCGAGAACCCGGTTGACTGGTATCCATGGGGGGACGAGGCGCTGGCGCGCGCGCGCGACGAGGACAAGCCGATCTTCCTGTCGATCGGTTACTCGGCCTGCCACTGGTGTCACGTCATGGCGCGGGAATCGTTCTCCGATGAGGAGATCGCCCGCCTGCTCAACCAGAGCTTTGTCGCCATCAAGGTCGATCGCGAGGAGCGGCCCGACCTGGACGCCATCTACATGGATGCGGTGGTGCTGATGACCGGCGGCGGCGGATGGCCGATGTCGGTCTTTCTGACGCCCGATCTCGAGCCGTTCCACGGCGGGACCTATCTCCCCAGGGAGCAGTTCCGCGCCCTGCTGACCGGCATCGCCTCGACCTGGAAGGGCAACCGGGATCAGGCGCTCGCGGTCGCCCGGCAGGTGCGCGAGAGGCTGGCGCGGCCGCCGACGCCGCCGGGTCCCTCCGGGGCCGTCCCGGCGGGGACGCTTGTCGACGGGGCGCTGGTCCAGTGGCGGGCCTCCTACGATCCGGTCCACGGAGGCTTCGGGGGCGCGCCGAAGTTCCCGTCCCCGCAGGCGCTCCAGCTGCTTCTCCGGGCGTCACGCGAGAACCGCTCTGCCCCGGCGCTCGAGATGGTGACGCGCAGCCTGGAAGCGATGGCCAACGGGGGCCTTTACGACCAGCTCGGGGGCGGGTTCCACCGCTACGCCACCGATGCGGCCTGGAGGGTGCCGCACTTCGAGAAGATGCTCTATGACAATGCCTTGCTCGCCCCGGTCTATCTCGAGGCCTGGCGGGCGACGGGACGCATCGAGTTCCGGCGGGTCGCGGAGGAGACGCTATCCTGGGTGGCGCGCGAGATGACCGACGCCCGCGGCGGGTTCTGCGCCAGCCTCGATGCCGACAGCGAGGGGGAGGAGGGCCGCTTCTACCTGTGGACGACGGCGGAGGTTCGGCGGGTCTTGGGCGATCGCGACGCCGCCTTCGCGATCGACTACTTCGGCATGAGCGAGCGGGGCGATCTCCCCGGCGGGCGCAACGTCCTGCATGTTCGGTCGGCCCCGCCCGAGTTCGCGCCGGGGCACGGGATGAGCGATGAGGCAGTGCGGGCGCGGGTCGTCGACCTCCGCGCCAAGCTGCTGGCGGCACGGAGCTCTCGCCCGCGTCCGCGCCGCGATGACAAGATTCTCACCGCCTGGAACGGCCTGATGATCTCGGCCTACGCCCGCGCCTACGCTCTCACCGGAGAGGTTCGCTACCGCGAAGCGGCGGCGCGCGCGGCGCGTTTCGCCCAGGACGCATTGCTCGATCGCGACGGCCGCGTCCTGGCGGTCTTCAGGCCGGGTGGGCAGGTCCCGCTGCCCGGCACCCTCGACGACTCCGCGTTTCTGGCGCGCGGCCTGCTCGACCTCTACGACGCCACGTCGACGCGCGCCTACCTCGAGGCTGCGAAGCGCATCGTGCATGACGCCGAGCGCTTCCTCGATCGGACTGCGGGAGGATACTTCTTCACCGCGGAGGATCGGCGACACTTGATCGTCAGGACCAAGAGCTTCGAGGATCAGGCGCTGCCATCGGGGAATGCCGTCCTTCTCGAATGCCAGACGCGTCTCGCTCGCGCCCTGGGTGACCCGACGCTGTTGCAGCCGGTGCGGCGCACGCTCGAGATCGCCGGTCCTGCGCTCCGCGCCGCGCCGGCCGGCTCGGCCGCGATGATCCTGGCGGCGTTGCAGCTGGATGCGCCGGAGTCGGCCGCTCCCCGGCCCGATGCGGCCGCGGCGCGCGCCCTCACGATCTCGCTGCTCGCGACGCCTGCCCTGGCCGCGAGCCCCGCACCCGCCGCGGCTCCGCAGCCAAAGGGGACCGATGGGACCGGGGGAGGAGACCGGATCGTGCCCGGCGCCATCGTCGGCCGGGCCAATGCGCAGAAGGTCGTCGAGGCGTCCATCGCCGTCCCGGGCGGGACGGTGCGCCCCGGTCAGGCCGTCACGCTGTCGTTGCGGCTGGTGATCGCACCGGGGTGGCATATCAATTCGTCGCGTCCAACGCTCGACTACCTGATCGCGACCAGGCTCGCGTTCCCCGATCCCGCCGCAGTTCGGGTCGAAGAGATCGCCTACCCCGAAGGCTCGATCGTGCTCCTCGAGTTCGCCCAGGAGAAGCTCTCGGTCTATCAGGGGGCGACGACGATCAGGGCCACCGTCAGCCTGCCGCCGGAAGCGCCGCCGGGCCGGAGCGTGATCGCCGCCAGGCTGGTCTATCAGGCCTGCAGCGACAAGACCTGCCTCGCCCCCGAGACGATCGAGTTCCGGATCCCGGTCGACGTCGGCGGCGAGCCGGTGATGAGGACGCTGTCCCGCGTCGGTGAAAGCCCTTCGGACATCGAGGCTGCGGGGGCGCCGGCCGGAGGCAACGAAGGCGGCGCGCCGCCGACCGGCCGTGGCGGAGGGCTCGAGTCGCTCCTGGGACAGGGGCAGGGGGGCGAGGGGATCCAGGCGCTCCTCGATCGCCGCGGCCTCCTCGTGCTCCTCAGTCTGGTGTTCCTGGCCGGGCTGGCCCTGAACCTGACCCCCTGCGTCTACCCGATGATGCCGATCACGATTGGCTTCTTCGCCAATCAGTCGCTCGGCAGCTGGGGGCGTCGGATCGGCCTGCCGGCCCTCTACGTCCTTGGGATGGCGGTGACCTACTCGATTCTCGGCCTGGTGGCGGGACTGACCGGGACGCTGTTCGGCTCAACCCTGCAAAGTCCCCTCATCACCGGGGGGCTGGTGCTGATCTTCGTCATCATGGCGCTGTCGATGTTCGGATGGTTCGAGATCCAGATGCCGCGCTTCCTGACCCGCCTCAGCGGCGGCCGGCAGGGGACCCTCGGCGCCTTTCTGATGGGCCTGACGATGGGGATCGCTGCGGCGCCCTGCATCGGCCCGTTCATCGTGCCGCTGCTGGCCTTCGTCGGGGTCTCGGGGAAGCCGATCCTGGGCTTCTGGCTGTTTTTCGTGATGGCGATCGGGATGGGGGTGCCGAACCTCTTTCTGGGTGCCTTCTCCGGCGCCATGGCGGCGCTGCCGCGCTCGGGCATCTGGTTGATCTACGCCAAGAAGGTAATGGGCGTGGCCCTCCTGGCCGTGGCGCTCTATTTCCTGCAGCCGTTCCTGAAGGATCGCTGGCTCGGCGTCATCGCGCTCGGCTTCGCCGCCCTCTCGGGGCTCTATCTCGGTTTCCTGGATCGCACCCGGGTTGCCTCCGGTTGGTTCCGGCCGGTGAAAATCGGCATCGGGCTTCTGGTCCTCTCCGCCGGGGCGTGGGTGGCCGGGCCGCTTCTCCGCGCCCGGCCGGAGGTCGACTGGCGTCCTTACTCGCCAGAGATCCTCGAAGCGGCCAGGGCGGCGGGGCGGCCGGTGATCATCGACTTCGCCGCGGCCTGGTGCCTGCCGTGCAGAGAGCTCGAGCGCTTCACCTTCACCGATGCCCGCGTGCTCGTGGAGGCGGAGCGCTTCGCGCTTCTCAAGGCCGATCTCACTTCGTTCGAAGCGGCGCCGGTGCGCGAGATCCGGGCGCGCTTCGAGGTCGTGGGAGTACCGACCATCATCTTCATCGACGGCAAGGGAATCGAGAAAAGAGATCTCAGGGTGTACGGTTTCGAGGCGGCCGCCCGGTTCGTCGAGCGCATGCGGCAGGTCCGGTAGAACGGCGGTGAACGCGACCCATGCGAATACTCGGACCGGCTCCTAGCTGCCTCGACCGGCTCGAATGTTCGCTCTGCACAGCCGTTCGGCCGTTCGGCCCCGAGCCGGCGGGTCTGTGCACGTGCGGCGCGCCTCTCCTGGCGCGCTACCGGCTGGACGAGGTCCGGAAGGCGCTGCACCGGGAGGATCTCCGCGGGCGGATCGCCAGCCTATGGCGCTACGCCGAGATCCTCCCGGGGGTGACCCCGGTCACTCTCGGGGAAGGGTTCACGCCGCTCCTGCCGGCGAGCCGATTGGGCCGCGAGCTCGGCCTCCACGGACTCCTGATCAAGGACGAGTCGGTCAACCCGACCGGCTCGTTCAAGGCGCGCGGAATGTCGGTGGCCGTGTCGGTGGCGGCGGCCCAGGGGGTGAGGGTCGCGGCCACGCCTTCCGCCGGGAACGCCGGCTCGGCCCTGGCGGCCTATGGCGCGCGCGCCGGGCTCCAAGTGCAGCTCTTCCTGCCGGAGACGACCCCGCGGCCGTTCGTCCTCGAGGCGCGGCGGCTGGGCGCGCGGGTGCGGCTCGTGCCCGGCTCGATCGCCGACGCGGGGCGGGTGATGCGGGAGAGCCTGGGTCAGGGCGGGTGGTTCGACTTCGCGACCCTGCGTGAGCCGTTCCGGATCGAGGGAAAGAAGACGATGGGGTACGAGCTGGCCGAGCAATGCGGCTTCGAGCTTCCCGAGGTCGTCATCTATCCCACCGGCGGGGGAACGGGACTCATCGGCATGTGGAAGGCGTTCGACGAGATGGAAGCGCTGGGGTGGGTCGGCGGTCGCCGGCCACGGATGATCGTGGTCCAGGCGGAGGGTTGCGCGCCGATCGTGAGGGCCTTCGAGCGCGGCGCCGATCGCGCCCTGCCCTGGCCGAACCCCGAGACGGCCGCCTCGGGGCTCAGGGTTCCCGGAAGCCTGGGGGACTTCCTGATCCTGAAGGCGGTCCGGGAGAGCGGCGGAACCGCGCTCGCGGTCGCCGACCGTGAGATGATGGAGGGGTCCGCGCGGCTGGCGCGCCATGAGGGGATCGATGCCTGCCCGGAGGGGGGAGCGACGCTCGCGGCGCTGCTGCACCTGAAGCAGGAGGGGAAGGTGGGGGCCGACGAGAGGATCGTCCTCTTTAACACCGGCACCGGCCTGAAGTACTTTGATGCAGGACCGGGCATCGAGCCCGGCTAAAAGGAGGGGCTGATGCGTCACCGAAGATTGACGGTCGGAGGAATCGCTGGCGCCGTTCTCGCCGGAGCGCTCCTGGCGGCCTCGCCGGCACCGAAGCCGACTCCCGCGCCCTCTCCGACCCCGGCGCCTGCTCCGACTCCGGCGCCCTCTCCGACTCCGGCGTCCTCCCCCTCGCCCTCTTCCGGACCGGGAGCGGCGCCCGAGCCCGCGGCGTCCCCCGCACCGGCACCACCGCTGCCGCGCATCATACGGACCGTCTGCACCGACCACATCTGCGGCAACTGCGATGGCAAGTGCCAAAAGAACGGCGGCCACGTGGCGGTCGACAAGAAAGGCCATTGCGCCTGCACTCCGACCGAGGGGAGCGCCCTCGACCAGGCCACGCGCCAGGCCTACGAGAAGAACCAGCCAAAGTGAGCCGACGACGTCCCGGCCCCGATCGGGCTCGCCTGCTGAGGGCCGCACGGCTGTTCGTCGCCGGCACGGGAGAGCGCGAGCTGCGTCGTGAGCTGACCAGGACTCCCGCGCGGGTGGCGGATGCCTGGAGCGCCGAGATCCTCTCCGGCTATCGCACCGACCCTTCCCGGGTTCTCGGGCGCCCCTTCCGGGCGCGGCAGCGCGGCATGGTCGTCGTGCGTGCCATCCCGTTCGTCTCGGTCTGCGTCCATCATCTGCTGCCATTCCATGGCACGGCCCACGCCGGCTATCTGCCGGATGGCCGCCTGGTCGGCCTGTCGAAGATCACCCGGGTCGTCGATGCGCTGTCGCGCCGGCTGCAGCTCCAGGAGCGTCTGACGCATCAGGTGGTCGAAGCGCTCGCCGCGGCGCTCGTTCCGCTCGGCGCCGCCTGCCGCATGGAGGCGGAGCACCTCTGCATGACCGTGCGCGGGGCGCGCAAGCACGGCACGCGCGTCGTCACCACCGCCTACACCGGTGCCTTCATGCAGAGCCCGGCGCTGCGCGCCGAGTTCCTGAGACTGTGCGCCGGCGTGCCGGCGCGCCGGCGCTAGGAGCCTGTCCGAGTAATAGCATGGGTCGCGTTCGCGGCGCCGCGGGGTCGGCCGCGAGGCGCCGCGACGACCGCGATGTGAGTCATCGCGGAGGAGCGGCAACGATGCGGACGGTCCCGCGCCGCCACGAACCCGCAGGGCACGTGGGGATTGCGGCCCCATGCTTCGTTGATCGTCGTCAACGATGCGACCACATCGTATCCTCCTCGCGCCTCGCCTGGGACTCGCAAGCCCCACGTGCGCGGCCCATGCTATTACTCGGACAGGCTCCTAGGAGCCGGTCCGAATATTCGACCGACGGCTGTGCATCAGGGCGCGCCGCCCGGCGAGGAGCCAGGGGCTGGCGACCGCACCAGGCTCGGAGGCCGCACTGGGCATGGAGACCGACGCCCGCGTGCTCTCCTCGCTCGCCACGATCGCCGCGGCGATCACCGCCTCGTCCAGATCGGGGCCCGGCTCGAGCAGCGGCGCGATCAGCCGCGGCAACTCCCGATCGACGTACCCGACGTCGATCGCCCCATCCCGGAAGCCGGGATCGTTCATCACCTCGCGGTGGAACGGGATCGTCGTTTCGATTCCGGCCACCACGAACTCGTCGAGCGCGCGACGCATCCTGGCGATCGCCTGGCCGCGCGTCCGACCCCAGGCGACCAGCTTGGCGATCAGCGCGTCGTAGTACAGCGAGATCTCGTCCCCCGGGAGGAGGGCGGTGTCGACCCTGATCCCCGGCCCCGCCGGCAGGCGCAGCTCGGCGATCCGGCCGGGGCAGGGCCGGAAGTCGTGAGCCGGATCCTCGGCCAGGATGCGGCACTCGATGGCCCAGCCGCGCCGGCGGATGTTCTCCTGCCGGATCGACAGCCGCTTGCCGCGGGCGATGTCGATCTGCTCGCGCACCAGGTCGTAGCCGGTCGTCATCTCGGTGACCGGATGCTCAACCTGGAGCCGCGCGTTGACCTCCATGAAATAGGGCTGGCCCGTGTCGCCCAGAAGGAACTCGACCGTGCCGGCGCTGAAGTATCCGGAGGCGCGCACCGCCTCGAGCGCCAGCGCTCCCATGCGCTCGCGCGTCGCCGGCGTGACCGCGGTCGAAGGGGACTCCTCGATCAATTTCTGGTGGCGGCGCTGCAGCGAACATTCCCGCTCCCCCAGATGGACCGCCTGGCCGTGGCGGTCCGCCAGCACCTGGATCTCGACATGCCGCACCTTCTCGAGATACTTCTCGGCGTAGATGCCGTCGTCGCCGAAGGAGGCCTTGGCTTCGGACCGAGCGGCGCGCAGCGCCGCCGCGAGCTCCCCCGGGGCGTGGACGACGCGCATCCCCTTGCCGCCGCCACCGGCGGCCGCCTTGAGCAGGATCGGATAGCCAGCCTGGTCCGCGAAAGCCAGGATCGCGGCCGTGCCTGCGGGCCCGGTGGCCCGCTCGGTCAGCCCGGGGATCACGGGCACGCCGCGCGCCGCCATCCGGCGCCGCGCCTCAACCTTGTCTCCCATCGCCCGCATGGCCGCCGGCGGCGGGCCGATGAAGATCAGGCCCTGCGCTTCGCAGGCTTCGGCGAACGCCGGGTTCTCGGAGAGGAAGCCGTAACCCGGATGGACCGCGTCGGCCCTCATGGCACGGGCCGCCTTCAGGATCGCCTCGATGTCGAGGTAGGACGAAGCCGGCGGCGGCGGACCGATCGGCCGGGCGTCGTCGGCGAGGCGGATCGGCAGCGAGTCACGGTCGGCCTCGGAAAAAACCATCAGCGGCGTGAGGCCGGCGTCGCGGCAGGCGCGCAGGACCCGCAGGGCGATCTCACCGCGATTGGCGATCAGGATCCGCCGCATGGCATCTCCTCGGGCTGGCCGGCTGCGGGGGGCGGCCGCCGAACAGCCGCACCGGCTCCTAGAGCGGGATGTTCCCGTGCTTCTTGGGAGGATTGGTGTCCTTCTTGGTCCTCAGAAGCCGCAGGGCCTTGATCACCTTGCCGCGCGTCTGGCGCGGCTCGATCACTTCGTCGACGTAGCCGCGCTCGGCGGCGACGTACGGGTTGGCGAACTTCTCCCGGAACTCCTCGACCTTCTGGCGGCGGAGCGCCTCCCCGTCCCCGGCCGCCGCCAGCTCGCGTCGGTAAAGGACGCTCACGGCCCCCTCCGGACCCATGACGGCGATCTCGGCGGTCGGCCAGGCGAAGTTGAAGTCGGTGCGGATGTGCTTCGAGCCCATGACGCAATAGGCGCCGCCGTACGACTTCCGGGTGATGACCGTGATCTTCGGCACGGTCGCCTCGGCGAAGGCGTACAGGAGCTTGGCGCCATGCTTGATGATGCCGCGGTGCTCCTGGTCGGTGCCGGGCAGGAACCCCGGCACGTCCTCGAAGATCACCAGCGGCACGTTGAAGGCGTCGCAGAAGCGGACGAAGCGCGCTCCCTTGAGCGAGGCGTCGATGTCGAGCGTGCCGGCCAGCACGGCCGGCTGGTTGGCGACGATGCCGACGACACCGCCATCCATGCGGCCGAGGCCGACCACCAGGTTCTTGGCGTAGTGCTCGTGGACCTCGAGGAAGGCCCCTTCGTCGAGCACGCTGCGCACGACATCCTTGATGTCGTACGGCTTGTTCGGTTCCTCCGGGATCAGCCGATCGAGCCGCTCGTCCTCACGGTCCGGGTCGTCGACGGGATCGCGGCGGGGCGGGTCTTCCATGTTGTTCGAGGGCAGATAGGACAGAAGCTCGCGGATGAGACCGAGTGCGGCGCGGTCGTCGGCCGCCGCGAAGTGGGCCACGCCACTCACCGTGGCGTGGGTCATGGCGCCGCCCAGCTCTTCCTTGCTCACCTCTTCATGGGTCACCGACTTGAGGACGTCGGGGCCCGTGATGAACATGTAGGAGGTCCCCTGCACCATGATGTTGAAGTCGGTGATCGCCGGCGAGTAGACCGCTCCGCCGGCGCAGGGGCCCATGATCGCCGAGATCTGCGGAATGACGCCCGAGGCGAGGGTGTTGCGCAGGAAGATGTCGGCGTAGCCGCCGAGGGAAACGACGCCCTCCTGGATGCGCGCCCCTCCGGAGTCGTTGAGGCCGATGACCGGCGCGCCGACCTTCATCGCCAGATCCATGATCTTGCAGATCTTGGCGGCGTGGGTCTCGCTCAAGGAACCGCCGAAGACGGTGAAGTCCTGGGCGAAGATGAAGACCGGCCGGTCGTCGATCGTGCCGTGTCCAGTGATCACCCCGTCGCCCGGGATCCGCTGCGACTCCATCCCGAAGTCGTTCGAACGGTGGACCACAAAGCGGTCGAGCTCCTGGAAGGACCCGGGGTCGAGCAGGAGCTCGACCCGCTCGCGGGCCGGCAGCTTTCCCTCGGCCTTCTGGCGCTGCAGACGCTCCGCTCCGCCGCCGGCCTCGGCCTCCCGGTTCCGGCGCCGCAACTCCTCGAGCTGATCGTTGGCCAAGCTAGAAACCTGTCCGGGTATCGGGACGGGTCACGGTGGGGCGCCTCAGGCTTTCCGCGAGTTCTGCGGCAACTTCTCCCAATCGGCCAGAAACTTCTTCAGGCCGAGGTCGGTGAGAGGATGCTTCAGCAGGCTCTCGAGGACTGAAAACGGCATCGTGGCGATGTCGGCGCCGATGGTGGCGGCGTCGATGACGTGGAGCGGGTTGCGGATGCTGGCGGCCAGGATCTCGCACTTGAAGTCGTAGTTGTCGAAGATGGACCGGATCTGGCGCACCAGGTCCATGCCGACGTGGCCGATGTCGTCGAGCCGGCCGAGAAACGGGCTGACGTAGGAGGCGCCCGCCTTCGCCGCCAGCAGCGCCTGCGGGGCGGAGAAGATGAGGGTGGTGTTGATCCGGATCCCCTCCGATGACAGGGTCCTGATGGCGCGCAGCCCCTCGCGGATGAAGGGGATCTTGACGACCACGTTCTTGGCGACCTTCGCCAGATCGCGCCCCTCCCGGATCATCTCGTCGGTCGTCACGCTGACCACCTCGGCGCTCACCGGGCCGGGCGCGACGACGGCGCAGATCTCCTTGAGCGCCTCGATGAAGTCCCGGCCCTCCTTCGAGACCAGGCTCGGGTTGGTGGTGACGCCGTCGAGGATCCCCCAGGAGTGGGCCTCCCGAATCTCCTTGATGTTGGCCGTATCGAGATAGATTTTCATCGCCGCCTCCGGCTCCTAGTGATCCTTGCCGTTGCCGCCGCCGGGAGCCGGCTCCAGGGTCCCCCCGGACGGTCCGGCTCCCTCGCCCGGCTCGCTCTCCTCGCCCTGGATGCCGCCCGACGGCGACCCTCCCGGCCCCGCGACTTCGTCGCCTTCGGCCACCGGCGCCACGGCCACGACCTTGTCGTCGTCGTCGAGGTGGATCAGGCGCACGCCCTGCGTCGGCCGCCCGAGAAGGGAGATGTCCTTGACGTTCGTCCGGATGATCTTGCCGAAAGCGGTGATCACCATCACCTGGTCGTCGGTCTCCACCTCCATCGCCTGGACCACCGGGCCGTTCTTGTCGGTGACCTTGAAGTTGATGATGCCGCTGCCGCCCCGGCCCTGCAGACGATACTCGGGGATCTCGGTCCTTTTGGCATACCCTTTCTCGCTGACCGTCAGGATGGTGCTGTCCTTGGCGGCCTTCAGGACGTCCATCTCGACGATGACGTCTCCTTCGGCCAGGCGCATGCCGATCACGCCGCGGGCGCCGCGACCCATCGCCCGGACGTCGTCCTCGGCGAAGCGGATCGACTGCCCCTGGGCGGTCGCCATGAAGATCTCCTGCTTGCCGTCGGTCAGCTTGACCGACAGCAGCTCGTCCCCTTCATCCACCCCCGTGCCGATAATGCCACCGGCACGCGGGTTGCCATAAGCCGACAGCGCGGTCTTCTTGATGATCCCCTTGCGAGTGCAGAAGACCACGTGCTGATCGTCCCTGAACTCCTTGGTCGCGACCAGGGCGGCGACCTTCTCGCCGGTCTGGAGCTCGACAAAGTTGACGATGTTCTTCCCCTTGCCGGCGGCGCCGATCTGCGGGATCTCGTGGACCTTCAGCCAGTGCACCCGGCCCCGGGTGGTGAAGATCAGGATCGACGCGTGGGTGGAGGCGACGAACAGGTGCTCGACGAAATCCTCCTCCCGCGTGGTCATGCCGATCTTTCCCTTGCCTCCCCGCCGCTGGCTGCGGTAGAGCGACAGCGGATTGCGCTTCATGTAGCCGGCGTGGGAGACGGTGATGACCATCTCCTCCTCGGCGATCATGTCCTCGACCGAGATCTCCCCTGCCTGCGGGACGATCTCGGTGCGCCGCGCATCGGGGTGGTTCTTGCGGATCTCCTTGAGCTCTTCGACGATCATGCTGAACACCAGCCGCTCGTTGGCCAGGATCTCCTTGAGCCGGGCGATCTGCTTCAGCGTCTCGGTGTACTCGTCGACGATCTTCTGGCGCTCCAGGCCGGTCAGGCGCTGCAGCCGCATGTCGAGGATCGCCTGCGCCTGGATGTCGGAGAGCTTGAAGCGCAGGCGCATCGCCTGGCGCGCGTCGTCAGGCGTCTTGGCCGATTTGATCAGGGCGATCATCTCGTCGAGATTGTCGAGGGCGATCTTGAGCCCCTCGAGGATGTGGGCCCGCTCCTCGGCCCGCGCCAGCTCGAACGCGGTGCGCCTCGTCATCACCTCGCGCCGATGATCGATGAAGTGCCCGATCATCTGCTTGAGGTTGAGCACCTGGGGGCGGTTGTTGACGATCGCCAGGAAGATCGCCCCGAAGCTGTCCTGCATCTGGGTGTGCTTGTAGAGGTTGTTCAGGATCACCTTGGGCACCGCGTCGCGGCGCAGATCGAGAACCACGCGGATGCCATCGCGGTCGGACTCGTCGCGGATGTCGGTGATGCCGTCGATCTTCTTTTGATTGACCAGGCCGGCGATCTGCTCTATGAGCCGCGTCTTGTTGACCTGGTAAGGAATTTCGGTGATGACGATCTTGTCCTTGCCCCGCTTGCCGCCTTCCTCGATGGTCGCCCGGGCGCGCATGGTGATGATGCCGCGGCCGGTCCGGTAGGCCTGCAGGAACCCCTCGCGCCCGAGGATGTACCCTGACGTCGGGAAGTCGGGCCCCTTGACGTGCTGCAACAGGGCGTCCATGGTGATCTCGGGGTCCTCGATCTGCGCGATGACGGCGTTCACCACCTCGGTCATGTTGTGCGGCGGGATGTTCGTCGCCATGCCGACGGCGATGCCGGAGGAGCCGTTGACCAGGAGGTTCGGGAAGCGGCTCGGCAGCACCAGCGGCTCGAGCTGCTGGCCATCGTAGTTCGGGCCGTAATCAACCGTGTCCTTCTCGATGTCGGCCAGCATCTCGTGCGCCAGCCGGGCCATCCGGATTTCGGTGTAGCGCATGGCGGCCGCAGCGTCCCCGTCGATCGACCCGAAGTTCCCCTGCCCGTCCACCAGCGGGTAGCGCATGGAAAAATCCTGCGCCATGCGCACGATCGTGTCGTAGATGGCGGTGTCACCGTGCGGGTGGTACTTCCCCATGACGTCTCCGACGATGCGCGCGGCCTTCTTGTACGGCTTGTCATGGTCGTTCCCCGCCTCGTGCATGGCAAACAGGACGCGGCGGTGGACCGGCTTGAAGCCGTCGCGGATGTCGGGCAGGGCCCTGCCGATGATCACGCTCATGGCGTAATCGAGGTAGGACCGCCGCATCTCGTCTTCGATGTCGACTCGGGAGATCTCGCCTGGTGTCTGGGTTGTCTCGCTCATGCGCCTGTAGGGTGGGGCCCGCGGTCCACGGTCATCAGATGTCGAGGTTGCGGACCATGAGAGCGTTCTCTTCGATGAAGCGCCGGCGTGGCTCGACGGTGTCGCCCATGAGGACGGTGAAGATGGCGTCCGCCTCGACGGCGTCGGCGATGTTGACCTGCACCAGGCTGCGGGTCTCTGGGTTCATGGTGGTCTCCCAGAGCTGCCCGGGGTTCATCTCGCCGAGCCCCTTGTAGCGCTGGATCGCGATCCCCTTCTTCCCCTCGTCCATGAGGTAGCGCAGCAGTTCCAGACGGCCCCCGACGCTCACCTCGTGGCCGTCCTCGCAGACGAGGAAGGGAGGCTGCTTCAGATCCTTGAGATCGCGGTCGAGGCTGGCGAGCGTCCGGTATTCAATCGACGACACGAGATCCCACCCGACCGTGGCCCCGGCATGCCCGCGCGCCTGAGAGGCGACGTCAAAGGTGTAGCGCCCGTGCTCCTCGTCCCGCGTCAGCTCCCCGGTCTTGAAGCCGGCTTTCTCGACCGCTTCGCGGACGCCCTCGAGGAGCTCGGGGGTTTCGAACACGCGCATGTCTTGCATCTGCTGGTCCAGCAGCACCTCGATGAGCGCCGGGTCGAACCCGCGCTTCTTCAGGAGATCGTGGTGCATCTGATAGCGCACCAGGCGATCGAGCGCAGCGCGGAGCTCGTTCCCCTCCAGCCGCGATTCACGCGCCGGCACCCTGACCGCGCGCTCCAGGGCGGCGCTGCTCATCAGGAAGCGATTCAGCTCGTCGTCGTTCGCCAGGTAGGTCTCGACGCGTCCTTTCTTGACCTTGTAGAGCGGCGGCTGCGCGATGTACAGGTGGCCGCGCTCGACCACCTGTTTCATCTGCCGGTAGAAGAAGGTCAGAAGCAGCGTCCGGATGTGGGATCCGTCCACGTCAGCGTCGGTCATGATGATGATGCGATGGTACCGCAGCCGGGTGTGATCGTAATCGTCCTCGCCGATGCCCGTGCCGAGCGCGGTGATGACCGTGCGAATCTCCTGGCTCCCAAGCATCTTGTCGAAGCGGGCTTTCTCGACGTTCAGGAT
>JBGPLZ010000032.1:0-31315 GCA_041486695.1 Acidobacteriota bacterium
CCAAGTCTCCACCGAGTTCCAGATGGATGACAGTATTTTCGTAGGCTTCAGGTGCACCGAGACCGTAGATGCAGGATACCGAGGCACAAATGATTACGTCTTTTCGCGTGAGGAGCGCTTGCGTCGCGCTGTGACGCAGACGGTCGATCTCCTCATTGATCATGGCTTCCTTTTCGATATACGTATCGCTCTTCGCGATGTAGGCTTCCGGTTGGTAGTAGTCGTAGTACGACACGAAATACTCCACCGCATTGTCGGGGAAGAAGCGCCGAAACTCCTGGTAGAGCTGCGCCGCCAGCGTCTTGTTGTGCGACAGCACGATGGTCGGCCGCTCGACCGCCTCGATGACCTTGGCCATGGTGAAGGTCTTGCCGCTGCCGGTGACCCCGAGCAGCACCTGATGCTTCTTCTGCCGGCGCAGACCGTCGACCAGTTTGCGGATCGCCTCCGGCTGGTCCCCCTTCGGCTCGAACTCGGTGGTCAGCCTGAACAGTCCGGGCATCGTCGTGCGCCTCATCGCGGCGACCCGCCTCAAATGGCAGCCGCCACGGCGATGATAGACTATCGGCGCCCGCGCGGAAACGAGCCCCCCCAACCGCGATCGGCGCGGTGCTCTGGAGGACGGCCTGCTTGGACATCCTTGCCGTCGACCGACCGCCGGATGTTGAAACCGTGCTTCGATTCCGGGAACCGGCCGGCCCCGCCTCGGCCCGCATCGACATTGCCGGCATCGCCGTCGAGCTCACCGGCCTCCCCGCCGATCTCGCCGCCGAGATGGCGCGTGCCTACCATCCTTACCTGTCCGCGCCGACCGGCACGGATCGTCCTCTGCGCATCCGGGTGACCGACGCGCCGGTCGAATACTTCCTGCCGCCGGGGTTCGCCCGTGGGTGGGAGGTCTACCGCATGCTGACGGAGTTGCGCGGCGGCATCTTTCGATCCGTGTCCTATCGCTTCGCCTCCTGGTTCGACGTCGCTCGCTGCGAGGGGCAGATCGCGCTCGGTCACGGCACTCTCGACCCGACCCCGCGCGCCATGGAAAACTTCCTCCGCAGCGCCGTCGCCTGGCTGGCTCTCGATCGCGGCGGTTTCTTCCTGCACGGCGCGAGCATCGTGCGCGACGGGCGCTGCTTCCTTTTCTACGGGCCGTCGGGGGCCGGGAAATCGACCCTTTCAGCCATGAGCCGGTCGGGACGGGTGAACAGTGACGACCTCACGCTGGTCCTCCACCGCCCCGAAGGGCTGATGGCGGCCGGCGGACCGTTCCGCGGCACCTATCGAATTGGGTCGCCGATCCTCGGCACCTTCCCCGTCGCCGGCTTCTACCGCCTGCGCAAGGGCGATCGGGTCGCCGTCGAGGCGGACGACGCAGGGTGCTTTGCCGACCTGATCGGCAACCTTCCTTTCGTGGTCGACCAGCTGCCCCAGCACCCCCACCTGATCGATCAAGTCCGCGCGCTCACCCGGAACGCTCGGTTCCGCACCCTGCACTTTAATAAGGATGACGACTTCTGGCCGGCGATCGACGCCGAGCTTCTGACGTGAGGAGCCCGGCGGGCCTGCCCACCGTCACGCTCTATCGTTCCTGAAGCCGGATGCGATGAAGTGCGCCCGGCCCATCCTGGCGATTTGCTCGAAGCCGGCGAGGCGGGCTTCGCGGATGATCTCACGCGGGGAGAACAGACGCAGGAACGAGGTGCCGATCCTCCCCCGAGGGGTGAGAAACCGGGTGTACCAGTCCCCGAGCTCGATCCCCGGCCCGGCCGGGCGTCGATTCATCCAGCCGAGAAGCGCCTGGAGCCGCTCCAGCGGACCTCGGTAGAGGGCGGCGCTGAAGATGACGAGTCCCCTCCCCTCCAGATGGCACCCCAACCGGCGCAGGGCCGCGAGCCGGCGTTCCCGGCGCGCGATGAACGAATAGACGAGAGGCGTCGCGTAGATCGCCTCGAACTTCCGTTCCGCGAGATCGAGCGTCACGATGTCGGCCTCCAGGAACTCGATCTCCAGGCCGGCCGCTCGAGCGTTCTCCCGCGCCTCCTCCACCATCGCCGGCGAGAAATCAACGCCGGTCACCCGATATCCTGCACGCGCCAGGTGCAGCGCCTCCCCGCCGGCGCCGGTTCCGGCGACCAGCACCGTCCCGCCGCCAGAAACCTGGCCACGCAGAAGCGCCAGGAGCTCCGGGTCGAGAGGGAAACCGATCATCGAGGTGTATCCCTTGACTTGTTGCCCGTATTTGTCCCGAACCGAACCCGGGGCGCTCTCGCCGAACCGCGGCGCCTCCGCAACCTGGTGCCACCAATAAAGGAGAGCGCCGACCCTTGACCAGAGAGGAAACAGGCGCACCACAAAACGGCCGAGCCAGCCGCCGGCGCCCGGGACCCCGGTGACGATCCCCAGAACCGCCGGCCCCGGCACGATCGCCCGCCCATCGGGATATGCGTCGAGCGCCGTCACCAGAGCTCCATCGCGGCGCCGCCCCACGACTCGCCGCAGGTCGGCCCATCCATCGACATCACAGAGGATCAAGTCGCCAGGCTCCGGATCGGCGTCCCGGCGCGCGCGGAATCTCCCCCCATTCGGCACCCAGGGGGCGAAAGCGAAGCCGGTGTAGATCAGGTTCGGAGGGTTCTCACGAGCCAGCAGGTGCCGCAGGGTGGCGGCCGGGACCAGAAAACCGTCCGGCTCGAGGCCGATGGCGCGCGGAAACCCCTGGGCCCAGGGAGAAGGGATAGCCTTCATCGCTCTCATGTCCCGACGGGATTGTTTCGCCGTCCGCCGATCCGTTCATCCATGGCACGGCTCTCGCAGGACGGATCATCGCTCAGAAGAGCGCCTTGAGTTCTCTTGCGGACCAGAAATAAGCGGCTCTTCCTCGCTCGGGTGCGGGTGAGATAAGCACGCGCACGATCCCGGCCTGGTCGAAGTAGAGCGTTCCCCATCCGGTATCGATTCGGTCGGAGGTTTCCGGTCGAAGGGGCCAGACATACCTGGAGAACCGCCGCTCCACGATCCTGAGCCGAATTTCGGCGAAGGGCGGTGGATAGTGGATCGCCGAGGCGAGTGGGCCATCCAGCGCGTCGGCTCGTGACCCTGGGATGTCGACAGCGACTGCCGTCCGGATGGCTACGGCGTTGCCCCCCGAGAGCGCGACCGCCGCCCCGAAATCCGCCGCGATCGGCGCCCCCTGGACACGATGAGGCATATTGGCCACGATGATCTCATGGACTCCTGGGCGGGAGGCGGCTTGCACAAGCCCGTCGATGACCCGTGTACTCACGTCCCCTGCCTCGAACCAGCCTGCCCATTGCTCCGCTCCACAAACGAGCCAGACGGGAAGGAGCATCAGGACAGCAGTCGCTCGTGCGCGCCGGTCAGCGGCCACCAAAAGGGTCGCAAGGGCCAGGGCGGACGCGGCGCTCGGTAAGAGGATATAGCGCTCTTGAAATGAGATCAGAGAGGGACCGAGCAGAACCACGAACATGATGGCGGAGATCCAGCCAAGCCCGGGGATCCGACCCGAATGGGATCGAGCCGCGAACAGAAGAGCGCCGATGGTGATGACCCCCAAGACCCCCCACTGAAGTGGCCTCTCCTCGAGGAATTCGGTCTGTGCCGGCAGAGCTGCCGCGACTCCAAAAGCCATCAGGTTCTTGAGAGATCGTCCCCCGAACCCATTCAGCGCCGTCAGTCCCAGCCCTCCCAACGCCAGGCGCCGCCAGATCATGAAGTGTGCCGCGGTCAAACCGATCATCGGCAGATATCCTTGACGCCACTCCATCATCGTCGGTCGCCGGCTCTTGTCCAAGATGCCGAGCATTAGAACGAACAGGGGCAAGACGACCGCTGTCTCCTTGGAGGCCAGGGCTCCTGACGAAAGAGCCAGCGCTGCGAAGGGGACGCCCACACAGGTCGTGCGCCACTGGTCGTAAGCCAGCGCCGCACCGAGGAACAGGAGGCTGAAGAGAATATCTGCGCGCCCGGCGACCCACGCCGAGTTCTCGATATGGTACGGGTGCAGCGCGAAGAGCACACCGGCGACCCCGGCAAGGTGCGCATCTCCAGTGTATCGACGGATCAGGATCACTACCAAGGCTGCCACCATGGCGATCATGATCAGGTTGGTCAGATGACACAGGGACGGAGACCGACCCCAAATCTTCTGTTCGACCCAATAGGTGACCATGCACAAGGGCCGGAAGTACCCAAACGGCGTGACTTGAGTCGGACCGGGCGCGACATTCGCGAGATCGGCCCAGTCGTCCGCGAGGAACGGGAGCCAGAGTGACGGTGATGCGGCTGCCGCGGCCAACATCGCCGCGAGAGGTACACCGTGTGTTGCCAGGAGGTCTCGATGCGCGCTCCCGGCAATCGATGCAACGCCGCTCATGAAGTTTATCCGTCGTAGAAGCTCGCGATTCGAGGCGGCCCGATCGTCCTAGCGACTCCCTCGCCGTGGAAACAAGACCCCG
Source organism: Acidobacteriota bacterium (assembly GCA_041486695.1). Lineage (GTDB taxonomy): Bacteria > Acidobacteriota > Polarisedimenticolia > Gp22-AA2 > Gp22-AA2 > JBGPLZ01. The sequence continues at coordinate 4,473 of JBGPLZ010000032.1, forward strand.
CTTGGCGTGGATTGTAGGGGCCGGTGTCGCGAATGTCTACACGCATCCTGCTCGATCAGACCTGCCAGGCCGTCGACGAGGTGCCCGGACCCGGCCGCCGTCCTGGGGTATACTCCCTCGCGCCGCCGTGCGCGGCGCCGTGAGGTGGCTTGAACCCGAACGAGCGTGATCCCCGGTCGCCATCGTCAACGCAGGGCGGATCCGCCCGCCCGAGCCCCGAACGCCCCTCGTCCGCACCGCCGATCATCGTTGGCGGCGCCGGTGGTGCGAGCGGGCCGCCTCCCGGCGACGGTACGACGCCGCCTCCGAAGCCCCGCTTCTACAAGAGACCCGGCAGCATCCTCATCATCCTCGTGGCGACTGTCGCGATCGCGGCGATCGGCGGGTCGCTCGCCGGCTATTTCCTGACCTTCGACATCCCCGAGGTCCGGCAGCTGCAGGATTGGAAGCCGCCGGTCGTCACGACGATTTACAGCGCCGACGGACAGACTCTCTATCAATTCGGGGCGGAGAAGCGGATCGTCATCTCTATCGACCAGGTGCCGAAGGAGTTCATCGACGGTCTCGTCGCCACCGAGGACTCGCGCTTCTACCGGCATGTCGGGATCGATCTCCGGGGGATCGCTCGCGCCATCTTCACCGACATCATCCGACTGAAGCGGGCCCAGGGCGCCAGCACCCTCACCCAGCAGCTGGCGCGCTCGCTCTTCCTGAAATCGGAAAAGACGCTGCGCCGCAAGCTCCAGGAGCTGGTTCTGGCGCTGCAGATCGAAAAATCATTCACCAAGAGCGAGATCCTCGCCTTCTACTGCAATCAGGTCTACATGGGGCACGGGCGGTATGGCCTCGAGGCGGCGGCCGAGTATTACTTCGGCAAGCCGGCGATTCACCTGAGCCTCGCCGAATCGGCGCTGCTCGCCGGCCTGGTGCAGCGGCCCGAGGCCTACTCCCCGATCCGCGCTCCAGACCGAGCCATGGCGCGGAGGAATCACGTCCTCAACCGGATGGTGAAGGAGGAGAGGCTATCGCGCGAGGCGGCCGACGCGGCGATCGCGAGCCCGGTCGTCGTGGCGAAGCAGCCGGACGAGGACAACATCGCCCCCTACTTCGTCGAGGAGGTGCGCCGCTACCTGGACGCGAAGTACGGCGAAGAGACGCTGTACGAGGAAGGGCTCGAGGTCCATACCACTCTCGACCCCGCCATGCAGAAGGCGGCGAACAAGGCGGTCTTCGAGGGACTGCGCGTGCTCGACAAGCGTCAGGGCTTCCGGCCGATCACCCAGAACATCGTGGCCCAGAAGGGCGATGTCGCGACCTTCACCCATCCCACGTGGAGCCGGCCGCCCCTGGTCGGCAAGCTGCGCTTCGGGGTGGTGATCGAGGTGACCAAGAAGGGTGCGGTGGCTCGCCTCGGGGATTACACGGCCCGTTTCGGACCGGAGGCGATCGACTGGACCCAGAAGACCGCGCTCGGCCAGGTCCTCAAGGTCGGCGATGTCGCCCCGTTCCTGGTTCTGGCGATCGACGAAGCCAAGAAAGAGCTGAAGGTCAAGCTCGATCAGGAGCCGCTCGCCGAGAGCGCGCTCCTGGCGATCGATCCTTCGAACGGCGAGATCAAGGCGCTGGTCGGCGGCTACGACTTCAACCGCAGCGAGTTCGACCGGGCGATCCAGTCGTACCGGCAGGCCGGATCGGCCTTCAAGCCGTTCGTCTACGCCGCGGCCCTCGACTCCGGCTACACCCTGGCCGATACCGTCTTCGACGAGCCGACCGTCTTCGTCGATCCGGCGACCACCGACGAGTACCAGCCGAATAACTACTACCGGAAGTATTACGGCGTGACGACCCTCCGCCAGGCGATGGAGGAGTCCCGGAACATCGTGGCGGTGAAACTCCTCAATCAGGTCGGATACAAGAAGACGATCGATCTGGCGCGCAGCATGGGGATCACCAGCCCGCTGCGCCCCTATCCGTCGATGGCCCTCGGCACGATGGAGGTGTCGCTCATCGACCTGACGACCGCCTACTCGATCTTCCCCAACCAGGGGGTGAGGGTCGAGCCGCACTTCATCCGCGACGTCACCGATCGCGAGGGCACGATAAGGGAGGCCTCGAAGCCCAAGCTGACCGAGGCGCTGCGCGCCGACATCGCCTACGTGATGACCTACCTGCTCGAAGGGGTCACCGAGTCGGGCACCGGGGCGGCGGCCGCCAAGGCCCTGAACCGCACCGTGGCCGGCAAGACCGGCACGACCGACGATCTGGCCGATGCCTGGTTCGTCGGCTTCAGCCCGACGCTGGTGGCCGGTGTCTGGGTCGGCTTCGACCAGAAGAAAACGCTCGGCGAGGGTGAGACCGGGGCGCGCGCCGCCCTGCCGATCTGGATCGACTTCATGAAGGCGGCGCACGCGGGGCGCCCCCCCGACAAGTTCGTCCGCCCGGCGAACGTCGATTACCTGCCGATCGACCGACGCACCGGACTGCGCGCGACGGTCGAGTCGAACTGCCCGAGCCCGTTTCTGGAGGCCTTCGTCGAGGGGACCGAGCCGGCCAAGGCCTGCTCCGAGGTCGAGCACTTCCGGATGGGGCTCCCCTACTACCTGCAAGGCTTCGAGATCAACGGCGATCTCGAGCTCGCCGTCGATGCCGGCGCGCTGGTGCGGTTGATCCAGGAGGGCCAGGGGGCCGTCGAGCTGATGCCCGACGGCAGGGAGATGCTGGTGCGGGACGGAGAGAACGAGCTGCGCGTCAAGCTCAACATCGGCCGCGGCGATCGCAAGCAGGCGATCAGCGAGCTGACGCCGGGCGGCGACGGCTCTCCGAGTCCCTCCCCCTCGCCGCAGGCGAGCCCCGGGGAGACGCCCCCCGGCGGCGAAGCGCCCCGCCATGTCGGCGTCGACGGGCGCCCCGCCACGGTCGTGCCGATCAAGACGGACTAGGAGCCTGTCCGAGTTATCCTACAGCAGCGATTCGACCGTCACGTGCGGCAGGCCCTGGGAGCGCGCCACCGCCTCGTGCGTCACCGTGCCGGCGTGGACGTTGATGCCCGGGCGCAGCGTCGCGTCCTCGCGCGCCGCATCCTGCCAACCGCGATCGGCGAGCTTAAGAACGTATGGCAGCGTGGCATTGGTCAGGGCGAAGGTCGAGGTGCGCGGCACCGCCCCCGGCATGTTGGCGACGCAATAGTGAACCACGCCGTCGACCTCGAAGGTCGGGGCCGAATGGGTCGTCGGGTGGGTGGTCTCGATGCAGCCCCCCTGGTCGACGGCGACGTCGATGATCACCGCCCCTTTCTTCATCGTCCCCACCATCGCCCGGGTGACCAGCCGCGGCGCCGAAGCGCCCGGGACCAGGACCGCTCCAACCAGGATGTCGGCCCGGCGCACCGCTTCGGAGATATAGACCGCCGTCGAGTAGACGGTGACGACCCGACCCTGGAAGATCTCATCGAGATAGCGCAGGCGCGGTAGCGATCGATCGACGATGGTCACCCGCGCGCCGAGCCCCAGGGCCATCATGGCGGCGTTGATGCCGACCGTGCCGCCGCCCAGGATCACCACGTCGCCGGGGGGCACGCCCGGGACCGAGCCGGGCAGGATGCCCCGGCCGCCGAGCGTCTTCTGCAGATAGAAGGCGCCGATCTGGATCGCCATCCGGCCCGCCACCTCGCTCATCGGGGTCAAGAGCGGCAGGCTTCCGTCGCGGTCGGTGATCGTTTCGTAGGCGATGCCGGTGACGCCGGAGTCGAGGAGTCCTCGAGTGAGTTTCGGCGCCGGGGCCAGATGCAGGTAGGTGAACAGCACCTGGCCCTTCCGGAGCTGCGGGATCTCGGACTCCTGCGGCTCCTTCACCTTGAGGATCAGGTCGGCGCGGCGGAAGATCGCCGCGGCGTCGGAGACGATCACGCCCCCGGCAGCCTGATAGGCGGCGTTGTCGATGCCGCTCCCGAGCCCCGCGCCATCCTGAACCAGGACGGTGTGACCCGCCTCCGCCAGGGCGCGGGCCCCGGCGGGAACCAGGCTGACCCGGTATTCGTTGTCCTTGATCTCCTTGACGACTCCGACCTGCATCGCTCCCGTCCCCGCGCCGTGCCGGCGCCTCAGTTGTTGTCGATCTGCGCCTTCTGCAGCTTGCCCGAGTAATCGACGTAGACCGTCTTCCACTCGGAGAAGATCTCGAGGGCCGTCTGCGCCGCCCCCTCGCGGTGGCCGTTGCCGGTGCGACGCGTCCCTCCGAACGGCAGGTGCGTCTCCGCCCCGATGGTCGAGGAGTTGACGTAGGTGATGCCGGTCTCGAGATCGCGCGCCGCCACGAAGGCCCGGTTCAGATCCTGAGTGTAGATCGCCGACGACAGCCCATAGACGCTGTCATTGGCGATCTCGAGGGCATCGTCCAGGCCGTCGGCCGCGAGCACCGAGACGACCGGTCCGAAGATCTCTTCGCGGGCGATGCGCATCTTCGGCGTCACCCCGGTGAAGATCGTCGGGGGGAAGAAATGCCCGCGCCCATAGTCGCTCTTGGTCAGGCGGATGCCGCCCAGGATCGGGTCGGCCCCCTCGTCGCGGCCGATCTGGACGTAGTCCATGACCTTCTTGAGCTGGGCCTCGTTGACCAGCGGCCCCACGTCGACCGACTCGTCGAGGCCGTCGCCGACTTTGAGCGCCGCCGCCCTTTCCGCGAGCTTAAGGACGAACTCCCGGTGAACTTTCTTGTGGACGATGATCCGGCTGGTCGCGGTGCAGCGCTGGCCGGCGGTGGCGAAGGCGCCCCACACCGCCCCTTCGACCGCGAGGTCGAGCCGCGCGTCGTCCATGACGATCATGGCGTTCTTGCCGCCCATCTCGAGGGAGACTCTCTTGAAGCCGTCCGCGCAAGCGAGATTGACCAGCCGGCCGACCTCCGAGGAGCCGGTGAAAGACACCAGAGCCACTCCCGGATGCCTGGTCAATGCGCCGCCAACCGCATCGCCGCTTCCGGTGACGTAGTTGACCGTGCCGCGGGGCATCCCCACTTCCTGGGTCAGCTTCACCAGGTGATAGGCGGACAGCGGCGCATCGCTCGCCGGCTTGAGGACGACCGTGTTGCCGCAGACCAGCGCCGGGATCAGCTTCCAGGAAGGGATCGCCATCGGAAAATTCCACGGAGCGAGGAGGGCGGCGATGCCGACCGGCATGCGGGTGGTGTAGCAGGCCTTGTTCGAAAGCTCGGACGGCGTGGTGAAGCCGTGCAGCCGGCGACCTTCGCCGGCGATGTAGTAGCAGACGTCGATCGCTTCCTGCACATCGCCGCGGGCCTCCTTCAGCGGCTTGCCCATCTCGCGGGTCATCTCGCGCGCATACTCTTCCTTGCGACGGACCAGGATCTCCGCCATGCGGAAGAGATACTCCGCTCGCTTGGGAGCCGGCGTCAGGCGCCAGCGCTTGAAGGCGCGCTGGGCCGCTTCGACCGCGGCTTCGACGTCGCCACGATCGGAGTCCTGGAAGGTGCCGATCACCTCGCTGCGATCGGCAGGGTTGCGATCGTCGAAGGCGCGCTTCGAGCCCGACTCGACCCATTCACCGTCGATGAAGTTTCTGTAGGCCCGGGCTTCTGCCATGCGACTGGGCTCGCGCGGGAAAAAGTCCTTTATTGACAGACTGATAGAGCGGGGATGCTAGCAGAAGGAAGGGACCGGCGTCAAGAAATCCGCCGAGGCCTCTATGCGGTGGCGTTGCCGAACAGGCCGCCGTCACGGCCGGAGCGCGCGCCCCGGGCCCGCAGCTGCCGGGCGATGCGCAGAGAATGAGCGGCGCGCCGCGGCTCGTCGATCGCCATGAAGGTCTCGTAAAGGCCGAACCAGGCCTGGTAACAATCACCATCGCTTTCGATCGATCGGTGCAACAGACGCAGCGCCGCCAGCAGATCACCCAGCCTGGCGCTGGCTATTCCTAGCGCCGCCCACGACTCCGGGCCCTTCTCCAGGCGCGGACTCTTTACCGGGAACCGCTGCAGCATGTCACCCTCCCTCATGACGCCAAAACACCAGCCATTCATAAGAACATCCCGACCCTGACCATCGACTTTAGCAATTCCCGTGCCGGGCCGTGGAAGGCTTGCGTGCATGACTGCGAAAACGATCTAACCGACTTGAAACAGTGAAGAAATGTCTACGGCGGTGATGGAGTCCCGGCGCGTCCGGGGGCGTGACAGACTGGCCACGGCCGGGGACGTTTTGACGCAGGGCGTCAGGCTGGCGCAGGCGCGCGACCCATGCTATGACTCGGACAGGCTCCTAGGTCAGGGATAGCCCAGCTTGCGGCAGAGTCGTGAGACGCCGATCTCGACTTTCGGGTCCTCGATCGTCCCCCTTCGGCAGAGAACGAGGATCCGGCCGGCCTCGACGCTGAGAGTGCCCGAATCCCCTTCATTGATCGAACCATCGCCGGGCGGCGTCGTCGCCGTCGACGGATCGACCGGGAAGGCCCGGAGATGGATCTTCTCGGTCGACTGGCCGTGCGACGGGAAGAAGCCCGCGCCGAGGCGCACGATCCGGCCGCGCACGGGGCGCAGGCCGGTCTCCTCGAGAAGCTCGGCCCTGGCGCGCCGGTCGACGCCCGCCTCACCCCGGTCGCGCGGCTCGAGGCTGCCGGCCACCGCCTCATGCATGAACGTGTACGCTCGGCGATCGGGCACGGGCAACGGCAGGCGCGCCCGGAGGTAGAGCCCGGGCCGGAAGCCGACTTTCAGGACGACCATCAGCCGGCGACGGCGGCCCTGGCGGTAGAAAAAGGGGAAGATCGCCACCGCGTCGAAGCCCCGACGGTGCAGCACTTCGAAACGGTACGGCTCGGAGAGACGGCCGCCCGCATAGAGGTTGCGGGCCAGGAAGCGCTCGAGCGTAAGGAAACCGGGGCCGGAGGCGGGAAGCTTCTTGACGATCCGCAGGCCCCTGACGCGACGGCCGGGGCTTCTCATCCAAGAAGTTTCCTCATCTCCTTGATTTTGGCCGACACCTCGCGGTAGTTCGAGTCGACCCCGTACACCTCGGTGTAGATCTGCAGCGCCTTGGCGTAGTCACCTTGGTCGCGATGAATCTCGGCGGTGTCGTAGCGCAAGCCGACCGACTGGCGCTCGTCCAGATCCGGATTGTCAAGCCCCTTGCGGTACCACTTCAAGGCCAGCTCCGGCATCCCCTTCTCGCGGAAGCAGAGGCCCAGGATGCTGCAGCACTCGACCGTGCGGCCCGGGTCCTTGGCGGCGAACTGGAACTCGCCAATCGCTTCGTCCACGAGCCCCATCTCCTTGTAGGCGATGCCGAGGTTGTAGTGCGTCTCGTAGTCGCTCGAGTCGACCTGCTGCTCCACGCCCTTCTTGAAGGCCCTGAAGATCTCGTCCAGGGAGTGGCCCGGGCCCTCGATCGATTCCTGCTCGTGGACGTCGACGGCGACCTGCGCCTCCGCCAGGCTCTTGTCGAGCTCCGAGGCGAGGTCGAAGAAATCACCCTCGGGCTCCTCCCGGTCCGTCTCGACCTTGAAGACCGCCTTCGCCTTCTGGCCACGCGGCACCGAGGCCGCGACCGGCGGTGGCGGCGAAAGCTTCTGGGTGCCGAACGCCCTCTCGACGTCGAGATCGAGACCGCTCATCTCCTCCACGGGCGCCGCCGCCGGACGCTTGTCGGGTGGCGGCGAGGGCCGATTGGCCCGCTCGAAACGCTTCAGTACCTCCTGGCTCTCGGGAAACTGGCGCTGCAGCTGGAAGAGAACCGCGCGCGCCTCCTCCAGAAGCCCTTGATCGATGTAGAAATCGACCTCCCCCAGCTTTTCGGCATCCGGATCGGCCAGCGGCCGCGCCTTTTGGATCGGCCCGGTCGCGGCAGCGGGTGTCGCGCCGCCCTCCTCCTCGATCTCGATGGTGATCTCGTCACCATCGTCGCCGAAGGACAGACCCCCGGGCAGATCGTCCGGAGTCTCCTCTTCGACCTTCTCCGGAACCGGCCGGGACGGGACGGGCGGCTCCTTGGCCGGGGGCTTCGGTGTCGGGGCGGCGGCCTTGGCCTGCTTGGCGGCTCCCTTCGGAGGCGCCGGCCATGTGGGCTCCGGAGCATCGTCCGGAATCTCCAGCTCGACGCTGATGGCTTCTCCGGGCGCCGCCGCCTCGGCTTCGATCTCGATGCTCGGCGTCTCGTAGGTCTCCTCGATGATCTCCAGCTCCGGGACCGGAGCCGGCTTCGAGGCGCGCGCGGGCGCGGGCTTGGCAGGCCCTGCGGCGGGCTTGGCCTGCGACGCCGGGGGCCTGGCCGCCGGCGCTGCGGGCCTGGGCGCCGGAGCCCCGGGCTTCGCCGCGGCAGCCGCGGCCTGGCCGCCGGCGGCGCGCTGCTTGACGCGGGCGCTGTTCGGGTCGATGCGCACCGCCTCGTTGACCATTTCACGCGACTCCTCGGCGCGGCCCTTGGCTTTCAGAAGATCGGCCAGCGTCAGGCACTCCTCCACCGCCTTGTCCTTGTTCCCTTCCTCGTAGTAGATCTCCTTCAGCTTGGAGTGTGAAGGGAGGTGCTTCGGGTATTTCGCCAGGATGCTCACGAGCTGTTGCTTGGCCTTCTCGAGCAGCCCGTACTTGACGAAGACCTCCGCCTCGGTGAAGTGCTCGCTGATGAAATCGTCGTCCTCCGGCTCCTCCTCCTCTTCCTCCGAGAGCTCCTGGATCAGGCTCTCCGACCCGACGTCCTCCCCCTCGCTTTCCTCCTCCAGGACGGCCTCCACCTCGCCGATCTCGTCCGGCGCCCCGATGCCGGGGCCGAGGGCCGTCGGCTCGATCTGAAGGACCGGCTCCCTGGTCCCCCGCGCCTGGAGGCTCTTGAGCATCTCCGCGTAGCGGGCGTTCTCGGGTTCGATGTCGATGAGCGACCTCAAGATTTCCGCCGCCTGGGCCGTCTCCGAGGCGCCGATGTGGATCTGCGCCAAGCGCAGGAGCGACCCCGCCTGGCCCTTCTTGTCCCCCGCCCCGGAGGCGATCGCGGCGCGCTTGGCGAGGCCCTCGCGGTGGTCGGGGAAGGCGCGCAGGAATTCGTCGAGCAGACCGGCCGCCTCGGACGCGGCGGAGGCCTCGAGGAAAGCATCGGCCGCGCGTGACAGCCACTCGAGCGCGGGCATGTCGGCGTCCTTCGACAGGTGGTAACGACCGACCGCGGCGGCCACCTCCGGGGGGGCGCTGTCCCCCATGCCGCTGAGCTTGCGGAAGACCTGCTCGGCCTCCCTGGTCTTGCCCGCCGTCAGGTAGGCCTCTCCGAGAAGCGCCAGGGATCGAGGGTTGTCGCCGTTCCCCTTGGCCATCTCGACCACCGAGGCCAGGAGCTCGTCGGGGCTCTTCTGCGCCTCCTTGCTCAAAGAGAGCATCAGGCTCATCAGGTCGGAGTTCCCGGGAGCCGCCTTGAGGCCTTTCTGGCCGACCTTGAGCGCCTCCTCCACCATTCCCTTGGCGACCAGCTCGCGCGCCACCTGCGCGAACTGACGCGGCGCCTCCTTGGCGTCGCCGGAGCGCGCGAGGAGATCGGCGTAGGTCAATCGCACCTTGAGGTTCTCGGGCTCCATCTCGAGCACCTGGGCCAGCACCTCGACCGCCTTCTTGAACTGCGAGGCCTTGACGAAATGGTCGGCCACCTCCAGGAACTGCGCCTTGGCCTCGATCGTGAGCCCCTGCTTGAAATAGAGCGCGGCCAGCTTCTGCAGGCAGTCCATGTTGGACGGATCGAGCTTGGAGATCTTCTTGTACATCGCGATCGCTTTGAGGAAGAAGCCGTCGCTGGCGTAGAACTCGGCGATGCGCAGGAAGTGGCGGATGGCGTCCTGGTTCTTGCCGGCCCGCACGCAGAGATCGCCGAGCTTGTTGAAATTGTTCATGTCGCGGGGATTGTCGTCGGCGAGCTTCTTGTACTCGGCGATCGCTTCGACGAGCTTCCCCGTCTTCACGAGCTTTTCAGCGTTGGCGACCGTCTTGGTGCGATCGACAGCCATCGCTCAGACGCTCCCCTCGCGAGCGGCCGCAGGGGGTTCGGCGGGGCCCGGCACGCCGCGGAACGTGACCCGGTGTTGCGGCGTGGCGCCGAGCCGGCGCAGGGCGCTGAGATGGTCGGGGGTTCCGTATCCCTTGTTGGCGTCGAAGCGGTAGGCGGGATAGAGCGCGTGGAGAGAGCGCATCATCGCGTCGCGATAGACCTTCGCGACGATGGACGCGGCGGCGATGGAGGCCGAGATCTGGTCACCTCGCACGATGGCCCTCTGGGGGATCCTGATCCCCGGTATGGTCAGTGCGTCGACCAGGACGAAATCCGGCGCGACCCGCAGCGTCTGGAGCGCCCTGGACATCGCCCGCAGGGTGGCGCGGAGGATGTCGGTGTGATCGATCTCCTCCGGGTCGATGATCCCGACTCCGCATGCCACAGCCTCCACGGCGATTCGTTCTGCCAGCCGCTCGCGAACCGTCGGGCTCAATTGCTTGGAGTCCCGGAGCCCGGCAATCGGCCGATCCGGATCGAGAACCACCGCCCCCGCCACCACCGGGCCGGCGAGACAACCACGTCCCACCTCGTCCACCCCGGCGACCCGGTCGAACCCACGGTTCCGCAGATCGACTTCGTGCTGCCATCCGGCCGCCGCAATCCGCCGAGCCATGCGGGCGCTCCTAGCCCTGCGTCTTCTCCTCGATGCGCGCCGCCTTGCCCCTCCGGCTCCTCAGATTGTAGAGCTTGGCCCGGCGGTCGCGACCGCGGCGCACCACCTCGATCTTGCTGAGGATCGGCGAGTAGAGCGGAAAGATCCGCTCCACGCCGACCCCGTCGGAGATCTTCCGCACCGTAAAGGTGCTCCCGGTGCCGCCCCCCTTCATGGCGATCACGATGCCGTGGAAGATCTGGATTCGATCCTTCTCTCCCTCGCGGATCTTGACGTGGACCTTGACGGAGTCGCCCACCCGGAAGACCGGCGGCTGGGTCTTCATCTCGTTCTGTTCGATCAGCTTCACGACGTCCATGAGTCTCCTCGCGTCACTTCCGGGTTCAGTGCTCGGGCAGCGCGCGGCGCCGGGCGTCCGCACGCGTCAACAGATCGGGTCTCTTCCGGGCCGTCGATTCGAGGGCCCGCGCTTCGCGCCAGGCGGCGATCGCCTTGTGGTTTCCCGACCGCAGCACCTCCGGGACCTGGTGTCCGCGGAAGTCGGGCGGTCGGGTGTAATGGGGATGATCGAGCCGCCCCTCGTAGAAAGAATCGTGACGCGGCGCCTCCTCGTCTCCCAGTGCGCCCGGTTGCAGGCGGGTCAGGCTGTCGACCAGCACCATCGCCGGGATCTCTCCTCCGGTCAGCACGTAGTCGCCGATCGAGACCGCCTCGTCCGCCAGATGCTCACGGACCCGCTCATCGACCCCCTCGTAGCGGCCGCAGAGCAGAATCAGGCGATCGTAGCGGGCGAGCCGCTTCGCCACCTCCTGATCGTAGGGCGTCCCCTGCGGGCAGAGGAGGATGGTGCGAGAGGGCTCCTTTGGATGCCGCTCTCGGATCGCCTCGACGGCCGCGAACAGCGGCGCCGGCATCAGGACCATGCCGCCCCCGCCGCCATACGGAACGTCATCCACCTTGTGGTGCTTGTCGGTGGCCGAACCCCGCAGATCGTGGACGCGGACGCAGATGATGCCACGGTCCCGGGCGCGCCGCACAATGCTGTGCGCCAGGGGCGACTCGAACATCCCCGGGAAGGCGGTGACGATGTCAAAGTCCATAAAGCTCCATCAAGCCTTCCGGCGGATCAATCGTGATCCGGCCGGAGCGTTTGTCGATCTGCGTGCAGATCGAGCGGGACGCGGGCACCAGGATCTCCTCCCGTGGCGCGCTCGACCCGGCGGGCTCGCGCGGCGCGATGACCAGGAGCGGCGTACCCCCGGTCTGGCGCACCCCGAGCACCGTTCCAATCTCGCGGTCGTCACGGGTAAAGACCCTCGAGCCAACCAGTTCGAAAATATAGTAGGTGCCCTCGGGGAGATCAACCAACCCATTGCAGGGCAGGAAGATACTCTGCCCGACGAGCGGCCTGGCCAACTCCTCGGAATCGATCCCGCGGAGCTTGATCACGACCTTGTCAGCGTAAGACGAACTCTCCTGCACCTCATAACGACCGTAAGGGCCCCCACCCGACCCGATCAGGACCCAATCACGCCCCCGAACCTGATCGACCCCCCCGGGGACGAGACGGGCCGTAAGCCGGCCGGTGACGCCCCTGAATTTCAATCCCGTCGCAACCAGGATCGGCCCCTCCGGTCCGCCCTGCCGGTCGCCCTCGCTATTCGAGGATTTCAAGTTCGTAATCGACCCCGTGCTTGGCGCCGGCGGCCTCGAGCAGGGTTCGCATCGCCTGGACCGTGCGTCCCTGCCGTCCGATGACCCGGCCCATCTCCGCCGGATCGACCGCCACCTCGAGGACCATCACCCCATCCTCCTCGAAGATCTGCACTTCCACGGCCTCGGTCTGATCCACGAGGTCACGCGTCATCTCCTCCGCCCAGCGCCGCATGTCCGGAGCCCCGGCCGCGGCGGTTGCGCTCAGGCCTGCACCGCGACGGAGCGGGCGCGGTCGATCAGGTGCCGCACCGTCGCGGAAGGCGTCGCTCCCTTCTTGATCCAGGCGTCGACCCGCTCGATGTCGACCTTGAGAACCTCCGGATTCCGCTTCGGATCGTAGTAGCCAACCTGGTCGGTCACCTTCGAGCGTGGCTGGCGTGTCTGCTCCGAGACCACAAGTCGGTAGAATGGCTTGTTCTTCTTCCCTGCCCTGCGCAGGCGTATCACCAACACCTGGTCACCTCCATGGTGGGACCGGCCCGGCGATCGCCGGCCGGCCTTCGAGTCACTGCGTTCGCGTCTTGACGCCGCCGGCGCCGAACAGGCCACGGGCCCGCAAACCGCCGTCGCGCGTCATGGTCTTCATCATTTTCTTCATCTGCTTGAACTGCTTCAGCAGGCGGTTCACGTCGGTCACGGAGGTCCCCGAACCGCGCGCGATCCGCAAACGCCGGCCGCCATCGATGACCTCGGGGCGCTCCTTCTCGCGGCGGGTCATGGAGGAGAGGATGGCCCGCGTGCGGACCAGGCCCTGCTCATCGATCGGCATATCCTTGAGGGAAGCCGCCCCGGGCAGCAGCCCGAGGATCTGCCGCAGCGATCCCATCTTGCTCACCTGCTCGAGCTGCGACGCCAGGTCCTCGAGCGTCAACTCGTTGCGCCGCAGGCGCCGGCTCACCTCCCGGGCCTCGTCCTGCGAGGTGATCGCCTCCGCCTTCTCGATGAGGGTCAGCACGTCTCCCATGCCGAGGATGCGCGACACCATGCGCTCGGGATGGAACGGCTCCAGGTCCTCCAGGTGCTCGCCCGTGCCGACGAACTTGATCGGCACCCCGGTGACCTGGCGGAGCGACAGCGCCGCGCCGCCCCGGGCATCGCCGTCGGCCTTCGACAGGATGACGCCCGTCAACCCGAGCCGGGCATGGAAGGCGGCGGCCGAGCGGACCGCGTCCTGTCCGGTCATCGCATCGGCCACGTACAGGATCTCGAACGGCCGGAGCAGATCTTTGAGCCCGGAGAGCTCCACCATCAGCTCTTCGTCGATGTGCAGCCTGCCGGCCGTGTCGACCAGCACCGGATCGCGCCCCACCTGACGGGCTTCCGTGAGCGCCCGGGCGCAGATTACGGCGGCCTGCTCCCCCGCGGCCCCCGACTGCACGGGGACTTCGATCTGCCGGCCAAGGACCTGCAGCTGCAGGACGGCGGCGGGCCGCCGGACGTCGGCCGCCACCAGGAGCGGCGAGCGGCCCTGCGCCTTGAGCAGACGCGCCAGCTTGGCGGTCGTCGTCGTCTTGCCCGAGCCCTGCAATCCGGCCATCAAGATGACGCCGGGCGGGGCGGACGGCTGCAGGCGCGCTTCCGGCCCCTGCGCCAGGACCGCCAGGAGCTCGTCGCGCAGCACCTTGATGACCATGTGTCCCGGCGTCAGGCTCTCCAGGATCTCCTGGCTCATCGCCTGCTCGCGCACGCGCTCGACGAGGTCCTTGGCCACGGCGAGGTTCACATCGGCCTCCAGCAATGCCAGACGGATCTCGCGCATCCCCTCGCGAATCTCGGTCTCCGTGAGATGGCCGTGTCCGCGCAGGGTGCGGAACACCTTCTGCAGCCGCTCGCTGAGCGCTTCGAACATCGCCGGCTCCGGGCCCCGCCACGCTCAGACGAGCGACAGCAGGTGACCCATCTTCTCCTTCTTCGTCCTGAGGTAGTCGCGCGAGTTGTCGTTGGGCGCGACCTCGATCGGCACCCGCTCGACGATCTCGAGGCCGTACCCGCGCAGCGAGGTGAACTTGCCCGGGTTGTTGGTCAGGATCCGGATCTTGTGGCAGCCGAGATCGTGCAGGATCTGGGCCCCGATGCCATAGTCGCGGTGGTCGGCCTTGAAGCCGAGCTTGTGGTTCGCCTCCACCGTGTCGCGCCCCGCGTCCTGCAACTCGTAGGCGCGAAGCTTGTTGATCAGGCCGATGCCGCGCCCTTCCTGACGCAGGTAGACGATGACCCCCTGACCCGCCTCGGCGATGACCTGCATGGCGCGACGCAACTGGGCGCCGCAGTCGCATCGCAGCGAACCGAAAACGTCGCCGGTGATGCACTCCGAGTGGACCCGGACCAGCACCCGATCCCCGGGACCGATCTCGCCGAGCACCAGCGCCAGGTGCGTCTTCTTTTCGATGCTGCTGCGGTAGGCGACGATGCGCCACTGTCCGGTGCCGGTCGGCAGCGTCGGCTGGGCAACGCGCTTGATCAGCCGTTCGTGCTGCATCCGGTAACTGATCAGGTCCGCCACGGTGATCATCTTCAGTCCGTGACGCCGGGCCACCGCGATCAGGTCCGGCACGCGCGCCATGGTGCCGTCCTCGTTCATGATCTCGCAGATGACGCCGGCCGGCGGCAACCCCGCCAGGCGCGCGAGGTCGACGGCGGCCTCGGTCTGGCCCGCCCGCTTCAGCACGCCACCGGGCTGGGCCCGAAGCGGGAACATATGACCGGGACGCGTCAGGTCGGAGGGCCGGGTCTTCGGGTCGATCGCCACGCGGATCGTGTGGGCCCGGTCGGCGGCCGAGATACCGGTCGAGACGTTCCGCCGCGCCTCGATGGACACGCAGAAAGCGGTGCCGTAGGGCGAGGTGTTGTTCTCGACCATCTGCGGGATCTGCAGCGCGCGCAACCGATCATCGGTCAGCGGGAGACAGATCAGGCCGCGGCCGTGCCTGGCCATGAAATTAATCGCCTCGGGGGTCACCTTGGCGGCCGCCATCGTCAGGTCGCCCTCGTTCTCCCGGTCCTCGTCGTCCACGACGATGACGAACTTTCCGGCGGCGATGTCGCGCACCGCCTCCTCGATGGCCGCGAACGGCGAATCCCCCTCGACGCCACGCCCCGACTTTCTTGCGTCGCTCACTGTGCCTCGCCCCTTCCGATGAATCCCTGCCGGGCCAGGAGCTCCCGGGTCACGGGGACCGCGGAACGAGCTTCGTTCCGCTGCCGCTTCACACACTCCACCACGTACCGCCCCATCATGTCCACCTCGAGATTCACCGGCGTTCCAGGCGCGAAGGCGCCGGCCCGCGTCACCTCGAGCGTCTCCGGGATGAGGGCGACCTCCAGCCAGCCCTCGCCGAGCGCCGCCACGGTCAGGCTGATGCCGTCGATGGAGATCGACCCTTTCAGGATGATGAAGTCCCGAAGGGAGCGCGGGAACCCGATCCGCACCCGGGTTCCGGTTCCCTCGGACCGCACCATCTCGACCAGGCCGACCTGGTCCACGTGTCCTTGAACCAGGTGGCCGCCGAGGCGATCTCCGGCGCGCACGGGGCGCTCGAGGTTCACCCCCTCGCCTTTCCCCCGGAGCGCCAGAGTGGTTCGCGACAGGGTCTCGGGCGAAACCACCGCCTCGAACCAGCCGCGGCCGCTCCGAACCACGGTCAGGCAGACGCCATCCACGGCGATGCTCTCCCCTCGCCGGGGCGTCCCGAGAAAGGGGGCCGCGACCCGCAGGCGGACCTCATCCCCGGTCCGAATCACTGCACCGACCCTCCCCAGCCCCTCGACAATTCCGGTGAACATGTCCGACCTCATCGACTCCCGGCGCGCCCGTGTCGTCCCCTAGGAGCGTGTCCGACTCATAGCCGCCGTGAACCGCAGACGTCCTTCGATCTGAAAGTCGGCTCCCAGCTTGCGAACCGACATCTCCAGCAGCCGCGGTCCCGACTCGATCCGGGCCGCGCCAAGGCCTCCGAAGACCGGCAGCGCTTCCCGGCCGCCGAGAATTCGCGAGCTGACGAACAACACCAGCCGATCCCCCACGCCCTGATCGAGAGCCGAACCGAGCACCTCCGACCCCCCTTCGACCAGGAGGCTGGTGATGCCGCGCCGTCCGAGCGCTGCGCACAGGCGCCGGAGATCCACCCGGCCGCTTCGTCCCGGCACCTCGAGCACCAGGGCGCCGGCCCGCTCGAGCCTGAGGCGCCGCGCCCGGGGCGCCCCCCGAAGCGTCGCGATCAGCACCTCCCCGCTGCCCGAGAAGAGACGGGCCCGCGGCGGCGTCCTCAGCCTCGCATCGACAACGACGCGCACCGGCATCCGGAGCGTTCCTGCGCCACGCGGGGCGCCCCTGCCCCGGTCCGCGGTCAGCGATGGATCGTCCGCCAGGACCGTGTTCACTCCCACCAGGACCGCGTCGTGCTGGTGCCGGAGCATGCGCCCGGCCCGGCGTGCCGCCGCGGAGGTGATCCATTTCGACACGCCCGCGCGCGTCGCGATCCGCCCATCCAGGCTCATGCCCGCCTTGAGGGTCACGAACGGCTCGCCGGTCTTCGCGTACCGGAGGAACCGCCGGTTCAGGCGGCGGGCTTCCTCCTCGAGAAGGCCGACCCGAGTCTCGATCCCCGCGTTCCTCAAGGCCCCGAATCCCTTGCCGTTCACCCGCGGATCCGGGTCGCGCATGCAGGCCACCACCCGGCGCACACCGGCGCCGATCAGGGCGTCCGTGCACGGCGGCGTCCGGCCATAATGACAGCACGGCTCCAGGTTGACGTAGAGCGTCGCGCCACGCGAGCGCTCCCCCGCCTGCCGCAGCGCCACCACCTCGGCATGATCCGCGCCGGCGCGCGTGTGGTAGCCGCAGCCCACGACCCGGCCGCCGCGCACCAGAAGCGCCCCGACCATCGGGTTCGGGCTCGTCTGCCCTTCGCCCCGAGCGGCCAGAGCCAGGACTCGTCGCGCGAACCGCCGCGCGTCCTCGGTCCAGGCCGGACGCTTCCGGCGCCGCCGCAACCCCGCCATGCGGCCCCTCAGGCCGCCGCCGGCAGCAAGCCGTCGAGAAATTCGTCGACGTCGAACTCGACCAGGTCCTCCGCGGTTTCGCCGACCCCGACGTACCTCAAGGGAATACCCATCTCTTGCACGATGCGCACCGCCACGCCGCCGCGCGCCGTGCCATCGAGCTTGGTCAGCACCAGGCCGGTCACCCCGGCCGTGGCCAGGAACTCCCGCGCCTGGTTGAGGCCGTTCTGTCCGGTGGTGGCGTCCAGAACCAGGAGCACCTCGTGGGGCGCCCCGTCGATCTTTCGCCCCACCACCCGGACGATCTTTTCCAGTTCACGCATCAACGGGTCCTGCGTGTGCAGGCGACCCGCGGTGTCGATGATCAGCGCGTCGGCGCCCCGGGCCAGGGCCGCCGACGCCGCGTCGTACACCACCGCCGACGGGTCGGCCCCCGGCCGATGACCCACGAACGCGGCGCCGCTGCGCTCCGCCCAGATCCGCAACTGTTCCCCGGCCCCGGCGCGGAAGGTATCGGCGGCGCACAACACCACCTGGCGCCCCTCCTTCACCATGCGGAAGGCCAGCTTGCCGGCGGTCGTCGTCTTGCCGCCACCGTTCACGCCGACGCACAACAACACCCGCGGCCGGCCCGAGGTCCCGGCCGGCGTTCCCGCGCTCGCTGACAGGATCTCCTTCAGGACGCGCCGGGCCGCCTGCCGGACTCCCTCCCAGGAGGGCGCCGCGGGCCCGGCGGACGCGCGCGCCGCTTCGACGATGCGCGTCGCGGTGCGCGGACCGAGGTCGGCCTCGATCAAGGCCGACTCGAGATCCTCCGTCCAGTCGCGCTCCGGAGCCGCCCCCTGCAACAGCGCCGCGATCCGGCCGACGATCTCTTCCCGGGTTCTGCGCAGCCCCTGCCGAATCCGCTCCAGCCGCCCGACCTTGCCGGGCGACGCCACGTCCCCGCTCACGACCCCGACCGCTTCACCTTTGCCTCGAGCTGTTGCCGGGCCTGGTTCGCCTCGCTCGAATCCGGCTCGAGCTTCACCACTTTCCTGAACTGCGCATACGCCAGCTCCGTCTGGCCCGATTGCTGATAGGCCTTCCCCAGAACGAGGAGACCGTGCACGTAATCCGGCTTGACCGCGACCGCCTGTTTGCACGCCTGGATCGCCAGCTCCAACTTGCCCTGCTCCAGGTAGAGGTTGCCGGTGTTCAGATAGATCTTCTCGGGGGTCTCGTACGTCGTGTCTTTGAGAGCGGTCTGGAACTCCTGCAGCGCGCGATCGTATTTCTTGAGCTCGGTGTAGGCGACGCCGAGACCGTTGTGCGCGTCGGTCAGATACGGATTGATGTCGACCGCCCGCTTCAGGTGCTTGGCCGCCTGCCGCGCATCGCTCTGTTGCAGGTAAATGACGCCCAGGAAGTTTTCGGCGTCGGCCAGCTTCGGATCCATGTTGATCGCCCTCTTGAGCGAGGCGATCGCGTCCTGCGTCTTGCCCTGGGCGAACTCGCTTTGTCCGAGACGATAGTAGCGCTGGGCCGCTCCCGCGCCCTCCTTCTTCTTTTCAGCGGACGCCGCGGGACTCACCAGCGAACCGGCCACCATGGTGGCGGCGACCACCAGCAGTGCCGCCCGGGGGACCTTCACCGAAAGCCTTCGCATGCACGGGCTCCCGCCTTTGAAAGACGGGTAATGCTATCAAATGTAAGGACTTTTGTAAACGCCGCGGGGCGGCGGGGGCCCCGGCCTACCGGCGGCGGCGCAGGAGGTCGCGGAACCGATCCCGGAGGCCCCGGCGCGGCGGCGCCGCCGGCCCCGGAGCGTCGACGTCGCGGCTGTCGAGAATCGCGCGCGGGATCTCCTCCAGAAGTCGGCGGGCCGTTTCCTCCCCCGAACGTTCGGCGAGAAAACGCCGCACTTCGGAGAGGATGGGCGGGCGGTAACGGACATCGTGGCTGTCGGACGCAACGACATGGATCAGGTTGCGATCGAGCATGGCCAGTGCGAAATCGCGAGCCTTGGCGCCGAACCGCCCCGTGAGCGAGGACGAAGTCACCTGGGTCAGGGCGCCCAGACGGACGGAGGCTTCGACCCGCTCCAGACTTTCGAGATAGTAGGCGACCCTCTCCGGGTGGGCCATGATCGGCGTCAGGCCGGCCAGGCGGAGCCGGAAGATCATGTCGTCGACGCCCATCGGGATCTGCTGGTAGGGAAGCTCGAGCAACAGATAGCGCCCGCGATCGGCCACGGTCATCAGGCTGCCGGCCCGGGCTCGCTCCGGCAAGTCGGCGGTGAAGTAGACCTCCGCGCCGGGCAGCAGGGTCACTCCTTCCCCCTCGTCCCCCTTCTGTGCCTCACGCACGAGGCCGACGCGCTCCAGGATCACCTCCCGGCTGTTGTCGTAGACCCCCGGCTTCATGTGCGGCGTCGCGACGATGGTGGTCACGCCATCCCGTCGGGCGAGCCGCAGCAACTGCAGCGTCTCGTCGAGCTTCTTGGCGCCGTCGTCGATCCCCGGGAGGAGGTGATTATGGAGATCGATCACGCCTCTTCCTTCAGGGGGCGCGACAGAAGATCCGCCACCGCCTCGCGCGCCGGGCGCCCTTCGAACAGCACTTCGAAAACCTGCCGGGCGATCGGCATCTCGACCCGGTGCCTCTCGGACAGCGCCACCGCTGCGCGCGTCGTGGGCACGCCCTCCGCCACCATGCGCATCTCCCGCAGGATGTCGTCCAGGCGGCGTCCGCGACCGATCGCTGCGCCCACGGCCCGGTTACGGCTCAGCCCGCCGGTGCAGGTCAGGATCAGATCGCCCATGCCGGCCAGTCCGGCGAACGTGGAGGCTCGCCCGCCGAGAGCCATTCCAAGCCTGGCGATCTCGCTGGCGCCGCGGGTGATCAGAGCGGCGCTGGTGTTCGAGCCGAAGCCGATTCCTTCCACGATCCCGGCCGCCAGCGCGACGATGTTCTTCAGCGCGCCGGCCAGCTCCACCCCGATCAGATCGCTATTGCGATAGACGCGCAGACCGCCCGAAGAGAAGGTGCCCTGCAACCTCCGGGTCGCTTCTTCGTCTCCGGCGGCCACGAGAGCGGTCGGATCCCCGCGCACCATCTCGGCGGCGAAGGATGGGCCCGACAGGACGCTGATGGTCCGCCCCGCGGATCGGCCTCGCAATTCCAGCGCGAGGACCTCGGATAACCGGAGCAGGCTCTCCTGCTCGATCCCCTTGGAGCCGATCACCAGATCGCAGTTGGCTTCCAGGTGGGGCGCGGCGTCCCGGAAGACGCCGCGGCTGTGCTGGGCGGGCACGAGGAAAAGGACCAGCGCGGCGCCGCGCAAGGCCTCGCCGATCTCTCCCGTCACCTCGAGGTCCGCCGGAAATCTGGCCGCCGGGAGATAGTCGCGATTCTCACCCTTGGCCCGAAGATCGGCGGCCATCTCGGGGCGCCGGGCCCAGAGCACGGTGCGCACCCCGCTGCGGGCCAGGTGAATGGCGAGGGCGGTCCCCCAGCTTCCCGCTCCGACGACCGCGGCGCGGCCCCTCATCGCTCCGCTCCCGGCCGGGAAGCGGTGGCGCCCCACCGGCGCTCCTCACCGCGCAGGATCCGGGCCAGGTTGGAGCGATGGCGAGCTACCACGAGCAGCGCTACCAGGGCGGCGAGGCCGCTGATCGCGCCAGAGTAGCCGAGCAGGTAAGCGGCGATCGGCAGGGCCGCCGCTGCCAGCATCGATCCGAGGGAGACCATGCGGCTCAGGAGGGTCGCCACGATGAAAACCCCGAGCGCTGCCAGAGTCGCCCAGGGGGCGAGAAGGCCGAAGACCCCCGCTCCGGTCGCCACCCCTTTCCCCCCCCTGAAGGCGAGGAACGGACTGTATATGTGCCCGACGATGGCCGCCCCGCCCGCCAGCACCTCCAGGTTACCTCCCGGATCGGCGTCCTTCGCGACCCGCGCCAGAAGGACCGCCGCGACACCCTTGATCACGTCGAGGAGGAGCCCGGCACCACCCGCCCAGGGTCCCATGGTGCGGGCCAGATTGGTCGCACCGATGTTGCCGCTCCCCACCCTGCGGATGTCGACGCCGCCCAGGAGTCGCGCCAGCAGGAACGAGAACGGGATCGCACCGATCAGAAAGGCCAGGAACAGCGTGCCCATGGCGGCGATCATGCGGCGGCTCCTAGGAGCGCCCGGCGCAGGAGGTCAAGCGCCGCCTGGACTGCCCGTTCGCGGACCATATCGCGATCTCCGGGCAGCCTCACCAGCTCCGCCCCCCCCGGCCCCGGGCCGCTCAAGGCCAGATGGACGGTGCCCGGCGGCGCCGTCTCGCCCCCGCCCTCGGGACCGGCGTACCCCGTCGAGGCGATCCCCCAGGTCGTGTCGAGAAGCCGGCGCACCCCCTCCGCCATCTCGCGCGCCGCTGCCGCGCTCACCGCGCCGTGGGCCGCCAGGGTCTCCGGTCGGACCCCGATCGTCCGCACCTTGGCGTCGTCACTGTAGCAGACCACGCCGCCCCGGAAATAGCGGGAGGATCCCGGGACCCGGGTGATCGCCCTGGCGATTCCGCCCCCGGTCACCGACTCGGCGGTGGCCAGGGTCGCGCCCGCCTCGAGCAGGAGCCGGCCGACGACCTCCTCCATCGTCGAGGCGTCCCGCGCGAACAGGTGGACCCCGAGAACCCCGGAGATCTCCCGATCGAGCCGTTCGATCTCGGAAGCGTGCCCGTCGCCGACGATCGTCTCGCGCAGATGGATCTCAATCTGGGCGGGCGCCGCGAGGATCGTCCAGTCGACCTTCTGCGCTCCGGCATGGATCTCCGCCAGAGCGCGGTCGACCTCCGATTCACCAAGACCGGCGACCTTGAAGACGCGCCTGGCGAAACGGCGCCCGGTTCTGCCGAGGCGGGGCAGCACCGACTCCTCCATCATGGTGCGCATTTCGTGCGGCACCCCGGGAAGGACGGCGATCACCTTGCCGCCCGGCCGCAGGAGCAGTCCCGCTGCGCTCCCATTCCGGTTCGCGAGCACCTCGGCGCCGCGCGGCACCAGCGCCTGCAGCCGGTTGCGCGGCGGCATGTCACGACCGAATCGGCGGAAGCGCTCTTCGAGGCCGCGCAGCAGGTCCGGATCTTCGATCAGCGGCAGGCCCAGGACATCGGCGAGCGCCTCGCGCGTCAAGTCGTCGATGGTCGGGCCGAGGCCCCCGGTGGCGATCACCAGATCCGAGCGGGCGAGGGCGGCGCGAAAGGCCACGCAAAGATCGTCAAGGCGATCGCCCACGACGGTGCGGAAGCGGAGCGGCACGCCGATCTCTCCCAGGCGCAGCGCGATGTAGGAGCCGTTCGTATCGTAACGGCACGGCTCGAGCAGCTCCGAGCCGATGGCGATGAACTCCGCCGAACGCGGGGTCATGGCGCCGGCTCCAGCCGGCGGATCGCGTCCTCCATCCGGCGGGCGAGGTCGGCGAGCGTTTCCCTGCCGAGGCGGCGTTCTCCGGGCAGATGCCGGAAGGGCGGGCCGAAGCGGACGTGGATCCGCGCCGGTCCGGGGAATGAGGACCCGACCGGCATCGAGTCGCGCGCCCCTTCGATATACACCGGCACCACCGGCGCCCCCGACATGGCGGCGATCATGGCGGCGCCGAGGCGCGCTGCCGCCAACTTTCCATCGGCGCTGCGCGAGCCCTCGGGAAAGATCCCGATCACCCGGCCGCTCGCGAGCATCCGCAGCGCCCGCCTCACGCCCTTCGAATCCTGCCCCGTCCCACGCACGGGAATCGTCCCCATGCCCCAATAGAACCAGCGCAGCAGGATCAAATCGTACATCCACTGCAGCACGACGAAATGGATCGGGCGGGGCGCGGCCGAGCCGAGAAGGATCGGATCGACGTACGAAGTGTGGTTGCAGATCACGATCGCCGGGCCCCGCCTCGGCAGGTGCTCCAGGCCGTCGCGCGTCAGCCCGAGATAGAGCCGGGCGAAGGGGTAGAAAATTCCTTTGACGAACCAGTAAAACATCGGCCTTCCCGGAGGCGTTTCGTCTTTGTGCCGGCCGCCCTCATCGCCCACTCCAGCCGGCCGGGACCACCAGCCCGCCGCTGACGATCAGCTTGACGCCTTCCTCGATCGTCAGGTCCAGCGGCAGCACCTCGCCATCCGGCACCGCCGCCATCCAGCCGGAGGTCGGGTTCGGGGTCGTCGGCAGGAACACCAGTGTATATCCCTCCAGCTTCCGATCCCCGATCGGCTTCATGGAGACCTGATCACGGGTCACGAAGCCGACGGTGTAGACACCCGGACGCGGGTATTCCACCGCCACGACTCTTTGAAACGTCGTCGTCTGCGTGTTGAAGGCGTTCAGGAGCTGCCGGGCTGCTCCGTACGTCCCCTTGATCAGGGGTATCCGGAGCATCAGCCGGTCGAAGGCCTCGACAAACTTCAGACCGAGGAGGTTGGTGGTCAGGAGTCCGACCAGCAACACCAGGAGGATCGTGACAACCAGGCCGGCCAACGGCGCGAGGTAGGTCGTGAAGGCGGGGTCGTCCACATACTCGGGGCTCAGAACCGTCGCGATTTTCAGGATGATCGGCGTGGAAATTCCCTGCACGAGGCCGAACAGAAACTCCAGCAACCAGATGCTGATCACCATCGGCAGGATGATCACCAGACCGGTCAGGAACAGCTGTCTCGCGCGACCGAAGATGGACCGCTCTTGACCACGACGTCTAGCCAAGCCTTCCTCCCACTCTTCCCGGCGCTCCGCCGACGACGCCGAGCCGCCGGGAGAACTTCACGAAGTAATCGGCGGCGGAGAAGGTCGCCAGGCCGACCACCGCCCAGATGGCGATGTCCCCGGCCAGGTCCCAGCGGCCGAGATACTGGCGGCCGAAGATCAGCAGCACGATCGCCACGACCTGCGAAATCGTCTTGTACTTGCCCCAGACGCTGGCCCCGATCGTCACCCCCTGACTGCTGGCGATCATGCGCAGGCCGTCGACCGCGAACTCGCGCCCGACGATCACCCAGACCATCCAGGCCCGCGCCGCGCCAATCTCCACCAGCGAGATGAACGCGGCGGAGGTCAGGAGCTTGTCCGCGATCGGGTCGAGGAGGATCCCCAGAGTCGTGACTTGATCGCGGCGGCGCGCCAGCCAGCCATCGAGATAATCGGTGAACGAGGCGACGAGAAACACGACCACCCCGATCATCTGCCACGACAGGCCGACATCCTCGAGGCCCCTGGTGCGCGTCATCAAAACGGTGACGAGAACGGGGGTGAGGAAAATGCGGATGATCGTGATCCAAGTCGGGAGGTTGATCATCCCATCCGCTGACGGGGCTTTGCGCGCCGTGGTGTAGAATGCGCCCGCGAGGTTAACTCCCCGCATTTCCGCGACGATGCGTGACGTTCGCCGCAATGCAGGGCCAAGGCAAAATAGCACAGCCGCGCGACACGGTCAACCGGAGGACGCGGGCACGGAAGGTGGAGCGTGGCGATCCGATTCGGCACCGACGGATGGCGCGGCGTCATCGCCGATGATTTCACTTTCGACGGCGTGCGCGCCGTCGCCCAGGCGATCGCCGACCTGATCCACGAGGAGGGCCGCTCGGGATCGCCGGTCCCGGTCGGCCATGACGTCCGCTTTCTGAGCCGCCGCTTCGCCGAAGCGGCGGCCGGGGTGCTGGAAGGCAACGGCATTCCGACCATGCTCCCCGACGCGCCAACCACCACACCGATGGTGTCCTGCCAGGTCGTGGCGGCGGCGGCTCCGGTCGGGATCTGCATCACCGCAAGCCACAACCCTCCTCAATACAACGGCCTCAAGGTGAAGGCCGCGTTCGGCGGCAGCGCCCCGCCCGAGCTGACCGCCCGTCTCGAGGCTCTCCTCGGCCGCCGCGCGCCGCGCCACGGCCGCCCCCCGGAGCGGCGCCATCCGTTCCTGCCGGCCTACGTGCCTCGTCTCCATGCGGTCGCCGATCTGGAGGCGATCCGTCGGGCGCCGCTGCGAATCGTCGTCGACAGCATGCACGGCGCGGGCGGACGGATCCTCGAAGGGCTCCTGCGCGGCCGGAGGGCCCGCGTCGTCACCCTGCACGGCGAGCCCGACGTGCTGTTTGGCGGCGTCGCGCCCGAGCCGCGGCCCGAGAACCTCGCCGCCCTCGCCGAAGCGGTCGTCCGCGCCCGCGCCCACATCGGCATCGCCACCGATGGCGATGCCGATCGCATCGGAGTGGTGGACGAGGGCGGGCGGGTGATCTCGCCCCTGCAGATCTTCCCGCTCCTGGCGCTCCATCTTCTCGACACCAAGAAGTGGCGGGGCGGGATCGCGCGCACCTTCGCCAACACCCTTCTGGCGGAACGGATCGCCCGTCGCTACTCTCTGCCGTTTCACGACCTGCCGATCGGCTTCAAGCACATCGCCCGGCTGATGCTCGATCAGGACATCCTGATCGGCGGTGAGGAGAGCGGCGGCATCGGGGTGAAGCGCTACCTGCCGGAGCGCGACGGCATCCTGATCGGCCTGCTGCTCCTCGAGATGCTGGCCACCGGTCCGCGGCGCCTCAGCCGCCGCGTCCTGTCGATGGAGAAGGAGTATGGTCGCTACGCCTACCGGCGCGTCGATTTGGCGCTGCCTCTCGATCAGGCCCAGCGCGCGGTGAGCGCGATCAAGAGCGAGCCGCCGGCGCGGCTCGCCGGTCTCGGGGTGCAGGGGGTCGACGTGCTCGACGGGGTCAAGCTGCTGTTCGGAGACGAAGGCTGGATCCTGTTCCGCTCCTCCGGGACCGAGCCGCTCCTGCGGGTTTACTGCGAAGCCCGCACGCCGGCGATCGTCGATCGGCTGATCCGCTCCGGTGTGCGCCGGGTCCGTTCCATCCGCTGACGCTAACGCACCCCGCGGGTGGCGGCGTAGCTCGCCAGCAGGTCGCCGTCGGTCCAGACGCTCGTCAGGATGAGCAGGAGGAACAAGGCCCAGGTGGCGGCGCGGGCCAGGGCGCGCGTCGGGCGGCGATCGACCACCAGCCGCGGCAGGAACGGCAGGATCGCCAGCGCCGCGAAGCCGATCATGGCCGACTTCGACTGCGAGAATCCCGCCGGCAGTGCATAGAGAAGCCCGGCCGACACGGCCGTGGCCGCGAACGGAAACGACAGCGGCAGGTCGGCCTCGCGCAGCATCTCCTCCAGGTAGAGCCCGGCGGCGACGCACAGGAACGGATAGAGCGGGATCCGGTACCAGCCGTAGATCACGCGCTGGTCGGCGGTGAGCGCCAGGAGCGTCCCGTAGATCGCGATCGGCAGCAGCAAGCGGCGCGCCGGGCGGAGAGCGGCGCACCCGGCCGCCAGCAGAAGCCAGAGGTAGGTGCCGCGGCCGAAATACTTGCTGACCACCTTCCCGGAGAGGAGATCCTGGAGCGCGTCCATGCTGACCCACTTGGTGGTCGCCTGAGCCTCGATCACCTTGAGGAAGATCTGGAAGTCGTTGGCCCAGGCATAGAGAAGA
>JBGPLZ010000033.1:0-30886 GCA_041486695.1 Acidobacteriota bacterium
TGCCCGTCATCCGGAGATCGCGGACGCTCCTCCTCCGGAATGACCTGCTCCCCTACCGGCGGCTGCGAACCATCCTGCCGATGGTCATGGTGGGTCATGCCTACTACCCGTCGGTGCAGGGACGGCCGGCCGGGCCGGCGACCCTGTCGTCCCGGATCGTCGGTGGGCTGCTGCGCAAGCGGATCGGGTATCGCGGACTGGTGCTGACCGACGATCTGGAAATGGGCGCGCTCGATCAGACGGCAGATCCAGCCCAGCAGGCTCTTGCGGCCTTCGCGGCCGGAAGCGACGGCCTCATGTTCTGCCGCTCCGAACAGAAGATCCTGGCCGCCTGGGAAGGGTTGGTCCGGGCCCTCGAGTCCGGCGAGATCCCGGGCCCGCGGTGGCAGCAGTCTTTGCGCCGGATCATGGCACTCAAGCGGCGCGCTCTTCTCGCCCGCCGCCGATCACGTTTCTCCCGTGGCACTCTGGCCCGGGCCCGGCTCTTGCTCGAGTCGCTGGAGGGGCCCTCGGCGAGCGGTTTCGACCCCACGGCACGCGCCTGAACGGCGCTCACTCCAGCTCGCGACCCGTCAGGCGCTTGAAGATCTCCAGGTACCGCTGGCTCGTTCCGGCGACGATCGCCTCGCTCAGAGGCGGCGCGGGGGGATTCTTGTCCCAGCCAATCAACTCGAGATAGTCGCGAACGTATTGCTTGTCGAACGAAGGCTGTGGACCGCCGGGCCGGTACAGATCGGCCGGCCAGAATCTCGAGGAGTCGGGCGTCAGGACCTCGTCGGCCAGGACCAGCGTTGAGCCATCCAGGCCGAACTCGAACTTGGTATCGGCGATCAGGATGCCCCGGGCCTCGGCCTCCTGGCAGGCCCGTCGGTAGACCGCCAGGCTGAGGTCGCGGACCCTTTCGGCAAGATCCCGCCCGATCATCTCCGCCACCCGCGAAAACGAGATGTTCTCGTCGTGGCCGGTCGTCGCCTTGGTCGAGGGGGTGAAGATCGGCTCGTGGAGCCGATCGGACTCCTTGAGGCCCGCCGGAAGCTTCAGGCCGCAGACGGTCCCGGTCAACCTATACTCCTTGTACCCGGAGCCGGCGAGGTAACCTCGCACGACGCACTCGATCGGCAGCATCTCCAGCCGCTTCACGACGACCGAACGACCCCGGAGGGTCTCGGCGTGGGGTCGCAGCGCGGAGGGGAAGCGCTCCACGCGATACTCCTTGAGATGGTTGGGCACGATGCCGGAGGTCAGCTCGAACCAAAAGACGGAGATCTGGTTCAGCACCTTCCCCTTCGCCGGAATGCCGTTCGGCAGGATATGGTCGAAGGCCGAAATTCGATCGGTCGAGACGATGAGCAGGTCGTCTCCGAGGTCGTAGTTGTCGCGGACCTTGCCGCGAGCCAGCAATCGCAGATCGGGGAAATCGGTCTTGAGAAGAGGGGCCACCTGTGCGCTCCATGACCGCGACCGGCCCATTCCGCCCCGCCTCGGGCGGTGGGCCGACAGCCGGAATCCGTCGGGGCGGCGGATCCTAAGATCCCCGACGCACGGGTGTCAATCCCAAACGCAATGGATGCGGCTTGACCGCCGGCGGGCAATGGGTCTATAAAAGTTCCACGATCGTTTCAATCCTTGGTCGCCGTCCGATCGACGGTTTCCACGTCGCCTCGTGAGGAGGTCAGAATGCTCCGCAGCGTGCGCCCGCTCGCGACCCAGGCCCTGATCCTTACGGCAGTATGGCTCGTCCTCGAACAGGCCCGGCCGGCCCGGGCCATGGAGTCGGCGGTGATGACCGGCACGGTCGTCGATGCCGGCGGGCACCCGATCGCAGGAGCCCTAGTGAGTATCGAGACCGAAGGCGTCAGTGCGGCCTCAACCCGCACCCGGGCGGACGGCCGCTACCGCTTTCCGGCGCTCCGGCCGCGGGCCGTTTATCGCGCTCGCGCCGAAGCCACGGGCCGGCGCAGCGTCGAGTACGATGGCCTCTATCTCGACGCCAGCCGCACTCGCGTCGTCGACTTCCGCCTCAAGGCGCCCGGCGAGTGGGACGTAGTCGTGCTGGCGTCCCATGATCCATTCCCGTACGAGGAACTGGTCCGGAGCTTCAGGGAACGGCTCAAGCTCCCGGTACGGGTCATCGACCTCGACGCCGAGCCCGACCCGGCGGAACGGGCCCGGCGAGTGGCCGCCGAGAAGCCCAACCTCGTGCTGGGCACAGGCCTGCGGGCCGCGCGCCTGATCCGGCGCGAGGTGCGGGACGTCCCTTCGATCCTGACCCTCATCGACGACCCGCGCCGCTATGACCTCGAAGCCCCCAACCTCTGCTTCCTCGCCAACAACCCCGACGCCGACTCCGTCCTTCGGGAGATGAGTGTCCTCCTTCCGCGGGCCGGAAGGATCGGGATCGTCTACGACTCCGAGGCATCGTCGATGCTGGCGCGCGACCTGCGCGAGGCGGCGGGGAGGCGGGGCCTTCGCGTCGTGCTCCGGCCCCTGTACGGAGGCGGAAGCACCGCGGCGGCCCTCGACTCAATCCGCGATCAGATCGACGCGCTCCTCGTACCGTACGATCCGCTCACGGCCAGCCCGCGGACGATCGATCGGATCACGGGCTGGGCGCGGCGGCGCCGCATGCCGCTCGTCGCTCCGGGCCCGGACTGGGTGCGCGCGGGAGCACTGTTCGGATTCGGGGCGACTCCCGGTCAGATCGGCCTGGAGGCCGGGGAAATCGCCAGCCGAATCCTCGCACAGACCCTCGAACCCCTGGAGGTGCGACTCCGGTCCCTGCCACGGCCGCTCCTCGCCGTGAACCGGCGCGCGGCCGCCGACCTCGGCATCTCCCTCCCGCCCGAGCTGAGGTTCGATTTCGACTACTGAGGGCCCGCCTCAACCGAGGGTGCGGACCTCCCGCACCCCGTTGATGCGCGTCACATCGGCCAGGAAACGCTTGTGATGGGGGTGAACGTCGCAATACTGCAGGTGCAGCACATAATGGTCGTTGACGCGCTTGAAATCGAACGCGTTGCGCGACCGGCCGGTGACCAGCAGGGCCCGATCGAGGGCCCGGCGCACTCTGGGTCCGTTATCGTCGAGGGTCACCTGGCAATCGAGGAAAAGGCATTTCCCGAATACCCGCCGCTCGAGAAGCCCCAGGCCGAATTGCACCATGAGAATCAGCGCGGTGCTCAACATCCCGACGGTGCGAAACCCGGCGCCGATCGCCATGCCGACCGCCGACACGACCCAGATCATCGCGGCCGAGGTCAACCCGGTCACCCGGCCCCGCGACTGGATGATCGTCCCGGCTCCAAGGAAGCCGATGCCGGTCACGACCTGGGAGGCGATCCGGCCCGGGTCGGCGGGGCCCCCGCCGATCAGCGTCGTCACTTGATACGAGATCCACATGAACAGCATCGAGCCGAGGCAGATCAGGATGTTGGTGCGAAAGCCGGCCGGTTTACGCTTCATCTCGCGCTCGGCGCCGATCAGTCCGCCGCAGGCGATCGCCAGCACGGCCTTTCCCAGGAAATCAACGATCACGAGGTTCGTTTCGATCCAGGAGTGCATCGAGGGCGTCTCCGCCCGTTCGAAATATTTTGCGGGCGCACGGTATAATTAATGCTTTTCCACCGGCGATGCAACGCGCCGGCGGCGGCTGAAGACTCCGGAGCCTCGATGAGCGTCGACACCAAAGCTTCTCTGCGCGACACCTTCCTGCCGATCCGGACGGCGACCGGGGCTGCCCTCCTGGCCGCCGGAACCATCCTCGGCGCTCTCCTGGTGGCCCTCGCCGGAGGAGGTTCGACCCGCTCAGGCCGTGCCTCCGGTGCGCCGGTCCCGGCGCTGGCCGGGAACGCCGCCGCGGTCGTCTCGCAGACTCCCGGGTCGTCCGCCGCGGGCCGGGGCGGCATGGCGGCGGCCGGCACGCCGGCGGCCGCATCCGGGGTTCCCTCGGAGGGATATGCGGCGATCCTGCGGTCGGTGATGCCGTCGGTCGTGAACATCTCCTCGCTTCAGGTTGTGAGGACCTACGAATCGTCCCCCTTCGCGATGGACCCCTTCTTTCGCCAGTTCTTCGGCGACGGGTTCGGTGAGCTGGTGGTGCCGCGCCAGCGGCGAGCCCTGAGCCTCGGTTCGGGCGTTGTCGTCGACGAGCATGGCACCATCCTCACGAACTACCATGTGGTGGAGAACGCCCGCGAGGTCAAGGTGGCGCTGGCGGACGGCCGCGAGCTGCGCGCCCGGCCGGTCGGCTCCGACAGCCGAACCGACCTGGCCGTGCTGAAAGTCGATGAGCCGGGACTTCCATCCCTGGTCATGGGCGACTCGGAGCGGCTCGAGGTCGGCGACATCGTGCTGGCCATCGGCAATCCATTCGGCATTGGCCAGACGGTGACCATGGGGATCGTGAGCGCCATGGGGCGGGGCAGCCTGGGCCTCGCCGATTACGAAGATTTCATCCAGACCGACGCGGCGATCAACCCGGGGAATTCCGGCGGGGCCCTGATCAACACGCGCGGAGAGCTGGTCGGCATCAGCACCGCCATCCTGTCGCGCAGCGGCGGATATCAGGGAATCGGCTTCGCGATCCCCTCGAACATGGCGAGGGAGGTGCTCGACAGCATCCTCAAGACCGGTCGGGTGGTGCGGGGCTATGTCGGCATCGAGGCACAGGCTGTCACACCGGAAATCGCCCGGGCCTTCGGCCTCCCCGACGCTCACGGAGCCCTGCTCTCCGGCGTCGATCCGCAGGGTCCGGCGCAGCGCGCCGGCTTGCGGCGCGGCGACGTGATCCTGGCGCTGCGCGAGCGCGTCATTGTTTCGGATGACGACCTGCGCGCCCAGCTGTCTCGCTTCAAGCCCGGCGATCGGGCATCCCTGACGGTCCTGCGAGATGGACGCCGGCTTCAGGTCGAGGTCGTGCTGGGAGAGCCTCCGCCGAACCTCTCCCGCCCGGGGCGGCGCCGCGGCTGAGGGTTGCGCCGCCGGCGCGATCCAGGAATTCCACCCCCTCGACGGTCAGCGTGACCGCGCCGAAGTCTTCCTCGACGCGCCCCGTCAGGAGATAGGGCCGCGTCGTCGTCAGCATGCCGCAGAACCGGGCGTAGGGGCGCGGGAAGAAGGTGGTTTCGTAGATCGCCGTGGTGTCCTCGAACGAGACGAACTCCATCGGCTCGTCGTCCTTCGTCGTCACCACCTTGCCGGTGATCAGCCAGCCGATCGCCGTCACCTGCCGTCCGGCCTGTCCCGGCAAATCCCGGCCGCGCACCGGGACGACGCCGGCCCGCCGCAGCCGGATCAGGGCGTCCCGATACAGGGTCAGAGGATGCCGGCTGATCAGGAAGCCGAGGGCCTCCATTTCGTCGCGCAGCAGCTTCGCCTCTTCGTAAGGGCGCGGTTCGGGAAGCGGTCCGAGATCCGGCGGGAAGAGCAGCCGCTCACGGCGCCCTGCCCTCCTGACCTCCCAGGCATCCAGGCGCCAGTGCAGCAGGGGCCGCAGCGTCAGGTCACCCGGCTGGCCGAAGCCAATCCGGTCGAAGGCGCCGGCGCGGATCAGCAGGCGCGCCTCCGCCGGATCGATGACGGTCCGCTGCAGGAAGTCGTCGAACGACAAGAACGGCCCGGCGCGACGACGCTCGTCGAGAATCGCCGCGATCGCCTCATCCCGGATTCCCCGGATCGACTGCAGCCCGGCCCGCACCGTCCCGCGCGCACCCGGCTCGTCGGCGCCCGCCGCCTTCTCCGATCCGCCGCCATGCCCGGTGTACTCTGCCGCACTGTCATTGATATCCGGGAGTCGCACCTCGAGCCCCAGACGCCGGCACTCGGAGATGTAGGCAAAGGTCGAGTAGTAGCCTCCGCCGTTGCTCAGCACGGCCGCCATGAATTCCGCCGGGTGGTGAGTCTTGAGATAACAGGCGCTGAACGAGACCAGGGCATACGATGCCGAATGCGGCTTGCAGAAAGAGTAGCCGGAGAAGGAGAGGATCATCGCCCAGACCGTCTCGATCACCTCGGCCGCCACACCCCGGGCCCGCGCCCCCTCGGCAAATCGGATGCGGAAGTCCTCGACCTTGCGCCCCGCCCACTTTTTGGAGAGGACCTTCCTGAGACCATCCGCCTCGGCATCGGTGAAGCCGGCCATCCGGATCGCCACTCGCGCCACATCCTCCTGGTAGCACATGATCCCGTAAGTCTCCGACAGGATCTCATCCAGGATCGGATGGAGCGATGTGTAGTCCCCGCCCCGCAGCCGACGGATGTACTCGCGGATGTAGTCGTTGGCGGCCGGGCGGATGATCGATGAATGGATCACCAGGTGCTCGAAGTCGCCGCGTCGGGTCTTCTGCTGCAGCTGCCGCATGGCGGGCGACTCGACGTAGAAGACCCCGATGGTGTCGCCGTCCCGGATCCGTTCCTGGGTGCGCGGATCGTCAATCGCCTCCTCGAGGCGGCTTTCATCCAGGCCGACGGCGCGCACGGCGTCGCGGATCACCGAGAGAGAGCGGTTGCCGAGCAGATCGATCTTGACCAGCCCCGCCTCCTCCGCCTGATCTTTCTCCCACTGGATCACGTCGACTCCCTTCGCAGCCCGCTCGACCGGCACGTGCCGGTCGATCCCGTCCGCGGCGATCACCGCTCCCCCGCAGTGGACCGAGAGGTGCCGCGGAAAACCGTCCAGCCGGGCGGCCCAGGCCAGGATCTCGGGCCACGGGGGGCGCCCCAGGAGCCCGCCGCGGGCCGGGTTCATGTCCTCGCCGCGGAACAGAGGGTGGCGCGCGACCGCCTCCCGGGCCGCGTCCGCTCCCCAGAACTGCGACAGCCGATCGGTGACCCGGGCGATCTCTTCTTCCGGCAGGCCGTACACCTTCGCCACCTCGCGCACCGCCGCGCGGGCACGGAAGGTGACGTGGTTGGCGATCATGGCCGCGCGTCCGGGGCCGAACGCCGCGAGGGTCCAATCGACGATGTCATCCCGCTCATCCCAGCAGAAGTCGACGTCGATGTCGGGAGGATCGACGCGGCCGGGGTTCAGGATGCGCTCGAAATAGAGGTTGTGCCGGATCGGCTCGACCTGGGTGATGCCGAGGCAGTAGGAAACGATCGACGCCGCCCCCGAGCCGCGACCACACGTACGGGGCGAGCGTTTCACGATCTCCTGCACCACCAGGAAGTAGTCGGCGAAGTCCTTGTCGCGGATGATCCGGAGCTCGTGCT
Source organism: Acidobacteriota bacterium (assembly GCA_041486695.1). Taxonomy (GTDB): domain Bacteria; phylum Acidobacteriota; class Polarisedimenticolia; order Gp22-AA2; family Gp22-AA2; genus JBGPLZ01. The sequence goes on from JBGPLZ010000033.1 coordinate 7,213, forward strand.
CGAGCCGCGCCCGCACCGCCGGCGTCAGGTCGCCGTAGCGCGCCCGGGCCCCCGCTTCGCAGCGCGCCTTCAGGATCGCGAAGCTGTCCCCGTCCCCGGACGGCCGATCTCCGCCGTCCCCCGTGGCACGCAAATCGGCGAAGCGCGGAAAGATGAGTCCCCCCCAGGGCGGCGCGTCGAGGGCGCACTCCTCCGCCAGCTGCGCCGTCCGCGCCACCCCGTCCGGACAGTGCGGGTAGGCGCGCGCCATCTCTTCGGACGGCTTGAGCCAGGCTTGCGGCGACGCCAGCTCCTCGGGAGGGACCCGGTCGCGCGTCGTGTTGAGCGCGATGGCGCGCAGCAGGCGGTGCAGATCGAAGTCGCGCGCATCGACCAGATGGACGTCATTGACCGCCACGGGCGGGATGCCGAGGCGTCGCGCCGCCTGCAGACGCTGCAAGGATCCCGCGCCGGCGCGCATCGCAACCGCGGAGTCGAGCGCCAGGTAGAGGTCTTCCCCCCCGCGCGCCGCGCACACCGTCTCGAGGATGACCGGCGACGGGGCCAGGATAACGAGCCCCGCCGAATCGGCCGCGAGCGCCGGGGCCAGCGCGAAGCCGGGATCGCAGTGGCGCCGCGTCAGGATCCGGCAGAGATTCGCGTACCCCTCCCGGCTCTTGACCAGAAGCGTCGCCCGCTCCCCCGCCGCGGCACGGCGCGGATCGGGCGCCGTCACCTCGGCTCCCAGGATCGGCTGCAGGCCGGCGTCACGGGCGATCTCCCAGAAACGGACCGCACCGTACAGCCCATTGATGTCGGTCAGCGCCAGCGCCTTCATGCCGCGATCACGGGCGGCAAAACAGAGCGCCTCGAGCCCCGCCGCCCCGCGCATCAGGCTGTAGTGCGAGCGTATCTGGAGGTGAACGAACGGGCCCAGATCGATCCTCAAGCCGCGCCCTCGCGCGGCGCCAGAAGCCGCCCGGAGACGACCGCCCCGGGGCCGAAACGGGCACGGATCCGATCGACCGCCTCCGCCAGAGTCTCCGCGGCCCCGATGCGCCCGGTGCCGGGCTCGCCGTCGAACGCCTCCGGGCCGAACAAGACGAGCTGACGCGGCCCGGCGACGAGGCGCGTGCAGCGCAGCTCCAGGCGGTGCACCCGCTCCCGCCGCACGCGGGCCAGGTCAAGCAGCACGCGCGCCTCGCGGAACAGCAGGAGATCGGCAGCGGTCGGCGCGGCCAGGCGGGCTTCGCGGTGCGCCTCGACCGCACCGGCGTAGCGCACGGTCACCCGCAGGCAGCCCGGGACGGTGCGCAGGCGGCGGAGCCGCGCCCCGACCTGCTCGCACAGGCGCTGCAGGGTCTTCAGAAGAATTGCCTCCTCGTTCGAGTCCTCGGCCAGGATCGCCTCCTCCGTCACCGCCGGGGCGATCTCGGGCGGCCGCACCGGCGATTCATCGATGCCGAGCGCCTGGCGGCGCAGGCGATCGCCGTGCCGGCCCAGGGCGATCCGAATCTGCGGCAGCGACAGCGCCAGCAGATCGCGCACGCGGGAGACCGCCAGGTCCTCCAGACGGGCCCGTGCGTCGCCGCGGGCCTCGGGAAGGACACCGACCGGCAGCGGCGCCAGGAACAACGCCTCCGCGCCCGGGAAGACGTCGCACAGCCCGTCGGGCCGGATCACTCGTGCGGCCACGCGGCTGACCAGCTTGTTGGTGGCTACGCCGACGGTCGAGCGCAGCCGCAGCCGGCCGTCGATCTCCTTGCAGACGCGCGCCGCCGTGTCCTTGGCGGCGCCGAAGAGACGCGCCGTCCCGGTGAGATCGAGAAACGTCTGGCCGAAGGCGGCCGGCTCGACCAGCGGGGAGTAGCCGCCGAGCAGGGCCAGGACCGCGGCCGCGGCGCGCCGGTAGAGCGGCTCGTTCACCGGCAGCACGACGAGCGGCGGGCAGCGCCGCCGCGCCTCAGGCACCGACATCCCCGTCCCAATCCCCTCCCGCACCGCCTCGGACGAGGCGACCAGAACCGGCGCGCGCGACGACCCCGGGGGCGCCACCACCACCGGCCGGTCGCGAAGACCCGGGTCGACCACCCGCTCGACGGCGATCGGAAAGACAGCGATATCGACGTACAGGACACTTCTTTCCACGGGCTCTGCTCCCGGGAGCCTCTGTCCGCGCCTGCGGGTGAACTCCCCTGTCAATTTTCAATGAAACTTGCGAATCAGTCCGATGACGATCCCCTGGATCTGAAGATCGTCCTCCTCGACCATGATCGACCGCATCCGCGCGTTCGCCGGGCGAAGCTCGATGCGTGCCCCGCGGCGGTAGAACTGCTTGATTGTCGCGTCGTCGCCGATCAGGGCGACGACGGTCTGACCGTCATGGGCCTCGCGCTGTCGCTTCACGATGACGATGTCGCCGTCGCGGATCCCCTCGTCCACCATGCTGTCGCCGACCACGCGCAGAGCGAAGTTGTCCTCCCCGCGCAGCAGAACCTCGGGGACCTCGATGCTCTCCGGCTGGGTGATCGCCTCGATCGGGCGCCCGGCAGCGACTCGCCCCAGAAGCGGCAGGACCGTGATGGACGGACCCGGCTCCACCAGCTCGAGAGCCCGTTTTTGATTGTTCCAGGGGCTCTTCAAGAACCCCTTGCCCTGAAGACGCTTGAGATGTTTCTGGACGGAGTTGTAGGAACCAAAGTGGAAGGCGCGCCGGATCTCCTCGTAGGACGGGGCGATGCCGCGCGCGGCGATGTATCCCTTGATGAAGTCGTAGATCGCCCGCTGTCTCTCGGTCAGATCGGGCATCGTCCCCTTCCCCCATGCGGCGGCCGGCGTTCGATTGCGGCCATCCTCCGCGGCCGGAGGCCCCCGGGAGAGTTTCCCCCCGGAGACTGTCCCGGGGATCAGCCCCCGGCCGCCACAAGGAAAAGGTTAGGTGTAAATTAGGTGAAAGTCAAGAGGGAGGGACAGGCTCGCCCGGAGCGCCTGCTCCAGGCACTCCGGGCGGCGACGCTGCGGACGGCGGAGCGATCGGCTGCCCGTCTTCGCCCTTGTAGAGGTTGAAGGTGTAGAAGATGATCTTGTCGGGGTCGATGCGCCCGTCGGCCACCTGCGTCATCTCCCCCTGAGGGTAACGCATGATCAGATATCGCAGCGCCTCGGCGAAGGGTCGTGAATACTCGGAGTATTCCACCACGAACGTCGCGCTGCGCGGCAGGAGACCGATAGCGGTCAGATCGAGCGTCGTGGGATCGGTGATCAGGTGGACATCGGGACGATCGCCAATCAGATACGTGAGGGTCTCGCGACCGTAGCTGTGCAGCACGTAGACGATCGTCTTCGGCGGGAGCGAGCGGACGAACATCCCCATGATCGTCTGACGCGGCCAGAAATATTGCATTGCCCTCTCTGACACGCCGGCGCGCAGGAACAGGTTGCGGTAGCCCTGCGCGCCGGCCCAGACGACCAGGGGCGCGACGCTCAAAAAGATCGCAAGAATCAGGGCGGCAGCCGCTCCGACGAGCGGTCGCAGCAGCGCCGCCAAGTCGTCGCACACCCTCCAGGCCAGGAGCGCGGCGATCAGGCAGATCCATGGCAGGTTCAGCAGCAGCCGCGTGAGGCTCGGGCCGAGGAACCCGACGCTGAAGAGCAGGGTCGCGACGCACAGCAGAATCATGGCACTGGCCGGATCGCGCCGTCCGCGCGCCCGCCAGAGGAGGTAGATCATCCCAAGGGCGCCGAGGGCGGCCACCACGCACGTTTCCGGCTCGAGACCGGCGAGGCCATAGACGGCGCTCACGCCATCGCTGATGAACGAGTCACCCTGGATGATGGCGTAGCTCGGCGGGTAATACTGCATCATGGTGACGGCGTGGAACAGGTTCGCGCCGAAGGCACCGCGCGCCGGCAGGGTCGCGTAGCCTCCCCTCCCCAGGAAGGCGAGCGGGCCCAAGTGCGAAAAAACCAGGACGAACAACCCTCCCAGCGTCGCGAGACCCGCTCCATAAAGCAACGGTCGCCGGGGAAGCGGCCGCGTCCCCTCCGGGTCGATGAAGCGGCGCAGCAGCATGAAGAGCACGAGCGCGATGGGGATGACGCGGAACGACGTGTAGGTCCAGAGACCCAGCCCCGCAGCGGCACCCCAGAGCAGATGATCGCGCCGCCGGCGTGATTCGAGAGCCCGCAGAAAGAATCCGACGGTCGCCAGGGCGAAGATCGGCGCGAGGATCACCCGGAACCCGATTCGGCTGTAAAGCAGGTGCCAGGGTGATACCGACAGGAAGAGGGTGGCCAGCAGGGCGACCCGCCAACCGAACCGGTCGCGGGCGAAGAGGTAGAGCGCCAGCAGCGTCAGCATGCCGCCCGCCACGGCCACGCTCCGGAGCGGGAAGGTCAAATCCATCAGCTCATCGTTGACCAGCCTCGGCTGCAGGCCGAAGACCCACGGCAGCGCTCGAAGTAGATTGAGGACCAGGCCGGGCTTGAGAGTGGCGAGCGCGGCGACATAGTGGAACATCGTCTCGCGGTTGAGGCCGCGCTCCGTCACCGTCGCGAACGGCTTGCCGCGGACGATCTCGTGCACCTCGATGGCGTTGATCGCCTCGTCGTTGTTGAACCCCCTGGGGATGATGTCGATGCGATGCAGCCTGAGCCAGAGGGCGGCAATCAGGACGGCGGCCACGAGGATCGGTTCGACGCCGGGCGGAAGGGCCCGGCGAAGCCAGCCCGTGCCGGCAGCATCAGGCTCGCAGGCGACCCCCGGCACATCGACCAGCGACTCGTCACGCCGCAGCCGAAGGCACAGGAACGCCAGGGCGCCGGCCACCGCGTAGAGCACCGTCCCGGGAACGATGGTCTTGATCGCCGGCAGCCCCTTGGTCGACAGGAGCCACTGTCCGGCGAGCGCCAGCGCGGCGGCCAGCAGCAGTCCGAACGATCGCGTCAGCCGCCCGGGGACCCCCAAGGGGCCCGCTTTCGCGTTCCGCTGTTCCATCATCGTCTCCGCTCGCCGGTCCCGTCGTTCTTGAAATCGATGTAGCCGAGGGATCTTAGCCGCTCACGGATCTCATCGTCCAGCGTGACCGCCTGATCGGGCGGCGCGGGCGGCAGGCGCCAGAGATAAAAGCCGAGATCACGTCCCTCCGCATGCGGCGGCCGGCTGAATGCGGCGCCTTTCGGCGCCAGCCCCGGCAGTTCGAACGGCAGCGCCGGTGGCAGGACCTTCTGACCGCCGAGAAAGACCCGCTGAATCATTGGCCGGCCATCGATCAGGAGATAGAAACGGACCGAGGCATCGTCCGGGGCAACCGTGAATGCCAGACCGCTTTCGCCCGCCTGATCGGCGTCGTTGAACACCATCGTGTCCCCCCGCTCGATCCGGTATTTGCCCCGCTCGGAAAAGAGCGGCACGACCGTGCGGAAACTTCCGGAGGTCTTGATCTCGCCCTGGAATCTTCGCAACCGCCCATCGCCGTTCCACCTCAGGTTCCAGCCACCCGAGAGCAGGTCGACCTCGGCGAACAGCGCCCGGAGGAGACCGCGCGCATCCGCCGAACGCTCCCGGGACAGGTCATGGCGCTCCTTTGGATCGACGAGCAGGTCGTAGAGCTCGATGCGGTTCTCCTCCATCACCCGGATCAGCTTGAGACCTTCCTTCCGCACCGCCTTGCGGATCGCACCGAGGCGCACCGTCTCGCTGATCAAGGCCCGATCCGAAGGCGGGGCCGCCGCGCTCCCCGCAGCTCCCGAGAACGAGGTTAGGCTTTTCCCCTGCACGCCGGGAACAGCCCCGAGTCCCGCGAGCTCCACGATCGTAGGGAACAAATCGATGGAGCTCACCGGCAGGCTGACACGGGAGCCGCCCCCAGAGGCGCCGGGCGCGGCCCGCCCGAGGATGAGGGGGATGCGGATCACCTCCTCGTAGAGCTGGCGCCCGTGGCCCATCGACCCGTGGTCCTTAAACTCCTCGCCATGATCCGCGGTCAGGACGATCCAGGTACGGTCGGCCCGGCCGGAGCGGCGCAGGCCTTCGAGGAGGCGGCGCCATTGATCGTCGACGAAGCGAATTTCGCCGTCGTATCTGTCGACAAGAAATTGCCGGTAACCGTCGGGCAGCGGGCGCTCCGGATCCTGGAATTTCGATATCGAATCGTAGGTGGCGTCCCAGGGACCGGCATACGCGTTCGGGAACAGGTCTCGGGTGGCGCGCGGCGGCGTATAGGGCCAGTGCGGGTCGAAGTAGTGAACGAAGAGGAAGAAGGGTCGGGCGCCCCGCCGCGCCACCCAGTCGAGCGCCGCATCGGTAACCCGGTCGGCCGTCGGCTCCATGCCCGTCTCGGGGCGATAGTCGGGCCGCGACAACCCGAAATCCTCGAAGCTGTCGAAGCCGCGCTCGAAACCAAAGGGACGATCGACATAGACGTGGGACACGAACCCGGCCGTGTCGTAGCCGCCCGCGCCCAGCACCTCGGCCAGAGTGGGGATATCACGCGCCAGCCGCAGGCCATCGTTCTCGACCCGGTGGCTTGACGGGAGCCGGCCGGTCATCATCGACATCACCGATGGAAGCGTCCAGGGGGCCGCGCTGGTGGCGCTCTCGAAGACCGTGGCCTTCGACGCGAAGGCGTCGATCGCCGGAGAGGTCGGACGCGAGTAACCATACGTGCCGAGGTGATCAGCGCGCAGCGTGTCGACGACGACCAGAACGATATCGGGGCGACCGGCTTCGGGCCGCGCGCGCGAGCAGCCGCCGCTGAGGAAAGGCAGTAGGATGGCCGCCCCGAGGGCGGCGCACGAGGGTCCGGCCGGTTGCCGGCGGCGCATCCCCTCAGCGCCCGGAGGTGGCCTGCAGCTCGTGGACGACGCGGCCGCCGACGATCGTGGCCACCGGCCATCCGCGCAGCGTCCAGCCGTGAAAGGGCGAGTTGCGGGCCTTCGACCGGAAGGCCGCCACGTCGACCGCTCGGGTCAGCTCGGGATCGATGACGGTGATGTCGGCGTCCGAGCCGACGGCCAGCGTCCCCTTGGCGAGACCCAGGACCCGCGCCGGGGCGACCGACATCAGGGTCACGAGCCGCGCCAGGTCGATCACTCCCGCTCGTACGAGGCGGTCCATCATCAAGGGGATCGCCGTCTCCAGGCCGATGATCCCGAACGGCGCGTTATCGAATTCCTGCAACTTGTCATCGGCATGATGCGGCGCATGATCCGTGGCGATGACGTCGATCGTGCCGTCGCTCAGCCCTTCGAGAAGCGCCTGGCGATCCTCCTCGGCCCGCAGCGGCGGATTCATCTTCGTGTTGGCGTCGTACTGTGATTCCATCACGGCCGTGTCAGTGAGGACCAGGTGGTGTGGCGTGACCTCGCAGGTCACGGACAGGCCCTCGTTCTTGGCGCGACGCACGAGCTCCAGGCTGCCCCGTGTGCTGAGGTGGGCGACGTGCAGCCGCCCATGGGTCATGGCGGCGAGGGCCAGGTCGCGGCCGACGGCGATCTCCTCACCGCAGGCGGGAATCCCCCTCAAGCCGAGGACGGTGGCCACGAAACCCTCATTCATGACGCCGCCGGCGGAGAGGCTGCGTTCCTCGCAATGGTCGATGACCGGGATTCCGAAGATCTTCGTGTACTCGAGCGCCATACGCATGAGGTAGCTGTTCGCCACCGGCCGGCCGTCGTCCGAAACGGCCACCGCTCCCGAGCGCACCATGTCGCCGATCTCCGCCAGCTCTTCGCCCTTCCCTGCCTTGCTCACCGAGCCGATCGGAAAGACGTTCACGACCCCCCGGCGCCGGGCCTCCGTGACGACGTACTCGGTGACCGAGAGGTCGTCGTTGACCGGATCGGTGTTGGGCATGCAGGCGACCGACGTGAATCCGCCGGCCGCCGCGGCCCGGGTGCCGGTCTCGATGCTCTCCTTGTGCTCGTGCCCTGGCTCGCGCAGGTGAACGTGCATGTCGACGAAGCCCGGACAGACGATTTTCCCGGTGACGTCGATGACCGTCGCGCCCGCCCGCCCCGCCTTGGCGCTCCCGGCGGGCCGGAGCTCGGCCACTCGGCCGTCGACCACCAGGAGGTCGAACCGGCCGTCGGTGCCGGTCGTCGGGTCGATGACCCGTCCTCCCTTAAGAAGCAAGTTCGTCAAGTGTGCCCCCCGCGAGCAGGTACAGGACCGCCATGCGCACCGCGACCCCGTTGGTGACCTGCTCCAGAATCACCGAGGTGGGACCGTCCGCCACGGCGCTGTCGATCTCCACGCCCCGGTTCATTGGACCGGGATGCATGATGATCACGTCCTTCCGCGCCCGGGCGACGCGCTCGGTCGTCAGCCCATAGAGGTTGTAATACTCCCGCGCCGTCGGGAACGAGCCCCCCGTCTGCCTCTCCCGCTGAATCCGCAGCATCATGACCACGTCGGCGCCCTCGACCGCCTCATCGATTCGGAAGGTGACGGCCACACCAAAGCGCTCGAGCTCGGCCGGAATCAGCGTGGGCGGCGCGCAGACCACCACGTCCGCTCCCATGGTCTTGAGCAGGAACAGGTTGCTCCGGAGGACGCGGCTGTGCATCAGGTCGCCGATGATCGCCACCCTGAGGCCCCGGATCCGGCCCTTCTTCTCGCGGATGGTGAAGGCGTCGAGCAGCCCCTGCGTCGGGTGCTCGTGAGAGCCGTCGCCCGCGTTGATGATGTTGGAGCGACAGTGTCTGGCGAGGAAATGCGGCGCGCCGGAGGCCTGGTGCCGGATGACGATCATGTCGGGCGCCATCGCCTCGAGGTTGCGCGCGGTATCGAGGAGACTCTCGCCCTTGACCACGCTCGAGGTCGAGGGCGAAAAGTTGAGCGTGTCGGCCGACAGCCGCTTCTCGGCGATCTCGAAGGAGGAGCGGGTGCGGGTCGACGGCTCCATGAAAAAATTGACCACCGTTTTGCCGCGCAGCGCCGGGACCTTCTTGATCGTCCGCGTCGACACCTCGGCGAAGGCGCGCGCCGTGTCGAGGATCAGAGTGATCTCCTCAGCCGTCAGCCCCTGCAGGCCGAGAAGGTGACGATGTCCGAGCATCGCCGCCGGGAACCCCGCCTCGGCGGGCATCCGGCTCTCCTCGGCGCCCGGGAGCGCCGCCGGCACGCCCCGCTCCTTCGCCGGCGCTCGTCGCGAGGCCGGCGGAGCGCCGGGAGACCGGCGCGGGCGGGCGGCGCTCTGCGGCATCCGGTCACCGCCGTCCAGCATCCCTCACCTCCCCGCCCGGGCCGTCTCCCGGGCCGTGCCCTTCTTCGGGGCCTTCGCGTCCGGCTTCCGGACGATCAGCACCTCGTCGGTGCCGTCCTCCTCCTTGAGCCGGACCTGGATGAGCTCTTCCAAGTTCGTGGGAACGTTCTTGCCGACGTAATCGGCGCGAATCGGCAGCTCCCGATGACCGCGATCGACAAGCACCGCGAGCTGTATGAGACGCGGCCGGCCGAAGTCCATAAGGCCATCGAGGGCGGCCCGGATCGTCCTGCCAGTGAACAGGACATCGTCGACCAGGATGATCTTGCGGCCATCGATCGGGAAGTGGATCTTCGTCTCTTTCAGGATCGCATGCGGGCCGATGGTGGTCAGATCATCCCGGTACAGGGTGATATCGAGGATGCCGACCGGGACCTCGCGCGATTCGATCTGGCTGACCTTGTACTGCAGGCGATGAGCCAGCGGCACTCCGCGCGTGCGGATGCCGACGAGCACCAGCTCGTCGACCCCGTGATGACGCTCCAGGATCTCATGGGCGATCCGGGTCAGGGCGCGGTCGATCTTCTCCGCGTCCATGACGTTCACGGACCGGGCCTCAGGCATGAGTCCCCTCGCGGACGCGGGCGGACAAAAAAAAGCCCGCGTCACCGCGGGTCATCGTCACCGTCCTCGGAGTGCGCCCTCGCATCCGCCCACCCTTGCCATTGTGACCTTTCCGGCCTCACGGGACCGGGTTAAAAGGGCCTCGTTTCCAAGGCATCGGGAGAATACCCGAGGCGACGATGGCTGTCAACCGACCGGACCTTGAGGTATCCCCCAGCGTGAAGCGCCGCGGCCTGCAGTCGCCGGGTCGTGTGAGACCGAGCGACCAGGGTCCCACCGCGCGCTTCACAGCGCGGTGGGTGGGAGCGAGGCGAACCGAGGGGAGGCTCGCGCAGCGAGCCGGACCCGTGCCCGGCGACTGCAGGCCGCGGCGCTTCACACCGGGGTTCCCGGCAGGGCTTCTAATCGTAGGAGCCGATGACCACGACCGGATGCGCGAGCGTGTAACCCGGCGCGAAAAGCCCGGTCAGAATCGCACCGTCGAGATCGCGCGCCACCGGGAACCGCAGAGCATAGAGCACCGTCGGAACCACATCGACGATCGTCCCCTTGACTGGAAGAGGGCCGGGACGGACCCCCGGGCCACGCGCGAACAGGAAGCCATCCGGCCCCCCCTCGTGGGTGCCGGAGCGCCGGTCATCGCCCGTGCCGAACGCCAGGAGCCGCTGGCGCAGGGGGACCGGGCTCATGCCATGCGACGAGGTCACGACGACCCATCCCGAGTCGCCCGCGGCGTCCATGGCCCGGCTGACCAGGCCATCGATCCGGCGGTAATATCTCTCGAGGACCTCGCCGTACAGGTCGACCTCGCCTCCCGTGACGTTGCCGAACTCCTCCGGACGGGCGAAGCGCAGGAACGTGTGGGCCACCAGGTCGAGACCGGGAAATGAGACGGCGGTGATCCCCGGGCGCGGGTCCGCCGCCAGGCGGGCAAACGATACGGAAACCTCGTCGTCGGCGGCGCTCGCTTGGGCGAGAATCGTCAGGGGAAGCCCCGTCCCGCCCTTGGCCCGGCGCCAAGCTTCCGGATTGAGGAACTCGGCGACCAGCCCGCGACGGCGCCCTTCCGTCAGGGCGGGATCGACCTCGCCGCCCTGATCCAGATCGATCTCGAAGCCGGCCTCCCCGCCCGCCCCGCCGCCCTTTGCCGCGATCTCCCAGAGCGCCGGCCCCCCCCGGTCGCTGATCGAGGTCGCTTGGGCGGTGAGGATCGGCTTCAGGAGGGCATCGAAGCCGAGCCCGGGAGGCACCAGCTGTATCCTCGGCCCCCGCGCTCCGGCGGCGCGCACGGTGCCGCTGCGCACCCCGTGGTGGAATGGGCTCCGTCCGGTCGCGAGAGTGGTGCGCGTCACCGACGCTTCGCAGGGCGTCAGGGATCGGAGCCGGCCGTAGGCTCCTTCGTCCTTGAGCCGGCGGAATGCGGGCAGCTTGCCCTGCGCCTGCAGCGTCAGGATCAGGTCCAGATCGGCGCCGTCAATGTTGAGCAGCAGGAGCCGCCGGGACGGGATCGGAAATTTAGGACGAGCGGAGCGCGCCATCGGCTCCGGCACTCCGGCGGACTCGCGCGGCGGCAGGATCTCGATTGCCAGTACGAGCACCGCCAGCGCCGCGGCCGCGATCTGCGCAGCCCGGATCCGTCTCAGCGCCGGCGCCAGGCTGACGACCGCCCCGATCAACCAGGCCACCGAGAGCGCCAGGCAGAACCAATCGAGCCGCTCCGCTTCGCCGGGCGCCAGGACCCTCCGGTAGCGTGACGTGGCGACCCAGCCTGACGCCAGGACGACCGCCATGTTGACCGCCTGGAATGCCATCAGGTAACGCATGCTCAGCCGGGGGACCCGCAGAGTGTGGCTGGCGAAGAAGCGAATCGCCCCGTAGACGAGCGGCCAGATGACGCCGGCGGCCAAAGCATAGAGGACCGCGACCGCCGTGGCGACCGGCACCCAGGGCGTTCCCGCTGGCGCCGGATTCATCAGGACCACCAGCAGCGCGACGGCGACGCCCCCATAGAGGCCGGCCAGTCCGGCGTGCAGAATGAGCCTAGGAGCCTGTCCGAGTATTCGCATGGGTCGCGTTCACCACGCCGCGGGGTCGAAAAGGAGGTTTCACGCCCGCGGATCGTAGCACAGAGATTGTGGAGGGCTTGGGGTTCTGGTATAGTCTGCTCCCGATATGCCGCGCGACCTCGCCGCCCTGGTCGTCCGCCACGAAACGCTGAACCCCGAGCATTTCCTTTTGACGCTCGACTGCCCGGCCATCGCGCGCCAGGCCGATCCAGGCCAGTTCGTCATGCTGCAGGTGCGCGAGGGGTACGAGCCGCTCCTGCGTCGGCCGATGAGCATCTGCAGGGTGGTGCCCGGGAGACGTCGGATCCAGATCCTTTACAAGGTGGTCGGCCAGGGCACCCGCCACCTGTCACGCCAGCCGCCCGGCACGCGCCTCAGGACGCTCGGGCCGCTCGGGCGCGGCTTTGTGCTTCCTCCACGCCGTCGGGATCGCCGCGGCGCCGGGGAGCAAGCGATCCTGGTCGCGGGCGGGGTCGGCATCGCCATCTTCCCCTTCCTGGTCGAGGCGCTCCGCGCGCGGGGGCGGAAGGCGCTGCTGCTGTTCGGCGCCCGCTCGCGACACGACCTCGTCAAGGTCCCATGGTTCCGGGCCCGCGGCGTCGAGGTTCGACTGGCCACCGAGGACGGGAGCCGCGGAGCGCGCGGGTACGTCACGAGGCTTCTCGAACCGCTCCTCGCGCGGCCCGACATCACGCCCTCGCTCTACGTATGCGGCCCGACACCGATGATGCGGGCGGTCGGAGGCCTGGCGCTCACCGCCGGCGTCCCATGTCAGATGGCGCTGGAATCCCAGATGCCGTGCGGCATCGGCGTCTGCCTCGGCTGCGTCGTGCGGACCCCCGGCGCGGCGGACACGTCACCCTACCCCAGGGTCTGCACGGAGGGTCCGGTGTTCGAGGCCGGGCGGGTCCTGCTGTGAGCGGCGCGCCCCGGGCCGGAAGGGAGCCGTCCTCCCGGGAGCCCGATCTGTCGGTCCAGCTCGGACCCCTGCGTCTCAAGAACCCGGTCGTGACCGCCAGCGGAACTTTCGGCTACGGGAGCGAGTTCGTCCCCTATCTCGATCTGTCGCGTCTCGGCGGCATCGTCACGAAGGGTTTGTCACAGAGGCCACGTCGCGGCAACGCCCCGCCGCGAACCTGCGAAACGGCCGCCGGCATGCTCAACGCGATCGGGCTCGCCAACGTCGGCGTCGAGGCGTTCCTGGCCGAAAAGCTGCCGGAGCTGCGTCGCCACGACACGGCGATCATCGCCAACGTTTTCGGCGAAACCCTGGATGAGTACGTCGCGGTGGCGCGTCGGCTCAACGGCGCTCCCGGCCTGTCGGCCATCGAGCTGAATCTCTCCTGCCCCAATACCGAGAAGGGCGGACTTGCCTTCGGCGTGGAGCCACTGGTGATCGAAGCGGTCGTCGCCGCGGTCCGCCGGGCCGCCCCGGATCTTCCCCTCATCGTCAAGTTGACCCCGAACATCACCGACATCGCCGTCGCCGGACGCGCGGCCCGCGACGGTGGCGCCGACATCCTGTCGCTCGTCAACACCTTCCTCGGCCTGGCGATCGATCTGGCGAGCCGCCGCCCCGTGCTCGCCAACGGAGTCGGGGGGCTTTCGGGACCGGCGATCAAGCCGCTGGCCCTCTACATGGTGAACCGGGTGCACCGCGAGGTCGGGCTGCCGATTCTGGGAATGGGCGGGATCGTCTCGGCGGACGACGCGCTCGAGTTCATGGTCGCGGGCGCCACGGCGATCCAGGTCGGCACGGCCAACTTTTTCGAACCGACCGCCTCGGTCCGCCTCATCGAGGAGATCGCCGCCTGGTGTCGCCGGGAGCGGGTCGCGCATCTGCGCGCCATCGTCGGGACCCTGGAGATGCCGCGGGCCTCCGCACCCTGATCCGGCAACCGGCCTTCCAGGGGACGCAATTCAGGATCGGGCTCGCTTGGCCTTGTCCTGCGGGGCAGGCTCCGGCACCGCGTCGAAGCCGGACGCCTCGTTCAGCTCGCGGGCATCCCGGCCGAAGACTCGCTGCAGCGTCTCGTAGGCCGCGTCACCCTCGGCCATCCGTCGGCCTGCGGGGTCATAGACGATGAGGTATGGAAGCGAGACGATCTTGTATTGCGCCGCGACCGGCATGGTCCAGTCAACGATATCGACCTTGCGGATCGCCAGGTCGGTGCGGCGCTCGGCCAGCCGCTCGAGAGCCGGGCCGACGACCCGGCATGGAGGACACCAGGGAGCATAGAAGTCGAAGACGGTGTACTTGCCCTCGACGACGTTGCCGGCGAGCTCAACCTCCTGGCCGTGAGTGATCACCCTGACATCGGCCGGCCCGGGCGGCCGGCGGCCGAGGGCGAAGAGACCGAGGCCCGCCCCCGCCATGGCGGCGCCGGCCGCACAGAATAGCAAAGCCCGTATCCCACGCGACATCGCCTTGGTCTCCCGCTGAGCCTCGAAGCACCGGATCATTATCGGCCGCGCCTTCCGCGGCGTCAACCACGCGCCGCCTTGCAAAGCAGCCGCCATTTTGTGAGAATCACAGCTTCGATGTCATCCGCCGCCCAGAGATTGATCGTCGCGCTCGATGTCAGCAACCGCGAGGCCGCTTTGAAGCTGGTCGCGGCCCTGCGCCCGCGCGTCAGTCGCTTCAAGGTTGGGATGGAGCTGTTCACCGCCTGCGGCCCCGCCCTGGTGCGCGAGATCCTGGCCGCCGATAGCCAGGTCTTCCTCGATCTCAAGTTCCACGATATCCCCAACACCGTGGCGCGGGCCGCCGTCGAGGCGGCGCGGCTCGGGGTCGGGATGTTCACGGTCCACCTCGCCGGCGGCTCGATGATGGTGAGGCGCACGCTGGATGAAGTGGACGCGTACTGCCAGATCCACCGCCTGGCGCGCCCGCAGATCCTCGGCGTGACCGTGCTCACGAGCCTGTCGGATGCCGATCTGAAGCAGGTGGGCGTGTCGCGCGGAGTCGACGAACAGGTGCTGGCGCTCGCCACCCTGGCAGCGAGCGCCGGCCTCGACGGTGTTGTCGCCTCGCCCCGCGAGGTGCGCGCGGTGCGCGCGGCCTGCGGTCCCAACTTGAAGATCGTCACGCCCGGGATCCGGCCGGCCGGGAGCCCGGCCGACGATCAGGAACGCACGCTGACGCCACGCGAGGCGATCGATGCCGGCGCCGACTTTCTCGTCGTCGGCCGGCCCATCGTCAAGGCGAGCGATCCACTGGCTGCGGCGGAGACGATTCTGCTGCAAATGGACGGCGCTCCGTGAGCCGGCCGGGCGCCGGTCCGCGTTGGGCCGGACGCCTGGCGTGCGCGACCCTGCTCCTGGCCCTCCCGCGCGCCGGCGCGGCCGCGGAACGGGGGGAGCCGCTCAACAACGAGGCGATCGTGCGGCTGGTCATGACCGGCGCCCCGGAGGCAACGATCCTCGCACGCCTCACGGAGTCCCCGGTCGACTTCGATCTGAGCCCCGACATGGTGCAGGAGTTGCGCACCGCAGGCGTCGGCGAGCGGGTCCTCGATGCGATGCGCCGCCGGCAGGCGGAGATGCCACGGCCCGCACCCGCCGCGACGCCCGTCCCGGCCTCGACGGGCCGCGTCGCCCTGACCGTCGTGCAGGACACCGACGCGAAGAATCCCGCCGAACGTTCCGTCCTGGCCCTCCGGGCGATGCCGCCCCGGGCCCAACGACCCGGGGGCATGGAGGTGGGAGAGGTCTCGGACCTGGCCGTGGCGATTCTTTGCACGACTCCGGATCACGTCCCGGATCACTGGGAAACCCGCACCCGCCTCGCGGATGCGCCACGCCATGAGCTGCTTCTCTTCCAATCGGGGAGCGCCGAGACGAAGCTGAAGGGCTTCAAGGTTCTCTATCTCACGATCGCCCCCGAGATCGACGTCGACCTGGCGGCGGGCGCCCATGACCTGATGGTGGCGGCGGCCGGGCAGCAGATCGGATCGCGCGCCTGGCGGCTTCTCGCCACCGCCAAGGCGCGCGTCGTGGTCGACAGCGGCGAGACGACGCGTCTGGTCCTCACGATCGGCAGCCGGCTCCGGGGCAGCTCCATGCGCGGCTATGGCGTCACGGTCGACTGGCGCCTCGATCCGTCCGGGGCGGCCATGGGCGGCGGGCCGTCCCTCCCCTCCCCCTCGCCGATCCCCTCCCCGGCCCCGGCGGCTCCATGAGCGACGCCGCACCGGGGCCGAAGCTCAGCCTGGTTCTCGCCGGCGGCGGGATCACCGGCGCGATGTACGAGTTCGGCGCCCTGCAGGCTCTTGATCACTTCTTCTGCGGCTCGTTCACGGTCAACGATTTCAACATCTTCGTCGGCACCAGCGCCGGCGCCGTCGTCGCGGCTCTGATGGCCAACGGCATCCCGCCGGGCGAGGTCGGAAGGGCGATCATCCACAACACCGACAGCCTGCTGAATTTCAAGCAGGACGATATCCTGGAGATCGACTGGCAGGAGATCAAGGCCTCGCTCTTGAAGGCGGTCCGGATGATTCCGGCGCTGGTGCGCTACTACCGCCGCAACCCGCGTCTCTTCTCGCTGGCTCGCCTGATCTACGCCCTCGAAGAGAACCTCCCGCCGGGTCTCTACAGCCTGCGCAAGTATCAGGCGTATCTCGCCCGCCTGCTCTCCCGGCCGGGCTGCGTGAATTCGTTCGAAGCTCTCGGTCGCGACCTCTACATCCCCGCGGTGCATCTCGACACCGGCGAACGCACCCTGTTCGGCTCCGCGGGATGGCGCGACGTGCCGATCTCCGATGCCATCGCCGCCTCCTCCGCCCTGCCGCTCTATTTTCAGCCGGTGACCATCCGCGGGCTCGATTTCGTCGACGGCGGGGTCGGCCGGGTGGCCCATGTCGATCTGCCGATCGAGCGCGGCTCCCATTTCCTGCTCCTGATCAATCCGATCATCCCGATGCGGAATACCGGCGATACCGTCTGCATCCCCACGTTCTCCGGACACTGCGCCCGGATCCGCGAGAAGGGGATCACCTTCATGGTCGATCAGACGCAGCGGATCTCGGCGCACGAAAAATTGAAGCTCGGCCTGGAGCGCTGGCGCACCCAGCATCCCGAGACCCGCATCTTCCTGATCGAACCGCCGGCCCACGAGTCGATCCTGTTCATGGAGAACATCCTCAACTATGGCTCGCGGGTCGCGATGCTGAACTATGGCTATCGCTCCACGGCCCGCCACCTACGGGCCCATTTCGAGGCCTACCGCCAGGCTTTCGCGGCTTACGGCATCGGGGTCTCCCTCGAGGGCCTCCGCGAGGATAATCCCTGGGAGCCTCCGAGCCCGCTGGCGGTTCCGCCGACCGCCCCGACGGCCCAGGACGCGGTCCCCGCCACACCCCCACCACCCGAGAGAAGCGGTGCAGCCGCGTAGTCACATCGACCTGCACGACCACACCGCTCACTCGAACCGGAGGGGCAGGACCTTCGAGACGCCGGGCTCCTCCATGGTCACGCCGTAGAGGAGATCCGCCACCTCCATGCTCTTGCGGTTATGGGTGATGACGATGAACTGGGTCTCCTCGCGCAGCCCCTGGAGCAGGCGGGTGAAGCGCTCGACATTCGCCTCGTCGAGCGGGGCATCGACCTCGTCGAGGACGCAGAAGGGCGATGGACGGTAGCGGAACATGGCGAACAGCAGGGCGACGGCGGTCAGGGCCTTCTCACCGCCGGAAAGCAGGGCGATCGACTGCAGCCGTTTGCCGGGAGGCTGGGCGGCGATCTCGATGCCGGTCTCCAGCACATCTTCCTCGCCTTCCTCGAGCCTGAGCTCGGCCCGGCCGCCTCCGAACAAGGTCGTGAAGCTCTCGGCGAACCCCTTCTGGATCGCCTCGAAAGCGGCGAGGAAGCGCGCGCGCGACTCGCGGTTGATCTTCCGAATCGTCTCGCGCAACGAGTTGATCGAGGATTCGAGATCGGTCTTCTGGGCCATCAGAAAGGTGAAACGCTCCTCGAGCTCGGTGTACTGCTCGATCGCCATCAGGTTCACCGGGCCGATCCCCTCGAGGTCGGCCTTGAGGGTCTCGATCTCCGTCTCATCCTCCGCGACACTGCGCTCCTCCGCGCCCGCCGGCTGCGGCGCCGCGCGCAACATCTCCAGCGTCGTCCCAAGGTCGACGTGGCATATCGTACCCAGGTGGCGCAGATCCGAATCGAGCCGGGCGAGGTGAAGTTCCGCCTCTTGAAGCTCCCGGCGCAGGGCGTCATGGCCCGTCCGGCCCTCCTTGGCCGCTTGCTCCCGTGCGTGCAGCAGGCTTCGATCGTAGGCCAGGCCCGCCGCCGCGGCCTCATCCCGCTCCGCGGCCGCCGCACGGCGCTCGAGGGCGGAGGTGATCGCCGCGGCCAGGGACACGCCCTCCTCTTTCAAGGAGACGACGCGGGCGGCCCACTCCTGCCCCTCGACGGCGCCGCGCTCGGTGCGCGCCTGGATCTCCGCAATCGCCTCCTCGAGCGCCTGACGCTCCCTGGCCAGGAAGCTGCGGCGCTCCTGCCCCGCCGCCACCGCCGCGCGGGCTTCGCCCGAGAGTCGCTGCACCGTTTCGATCTCCGCACGCCCTGCGGCCAGCTCATGGGAGGCGCCCCGGATCGAACCTTCCAACTCGCGCCGGCGTTCCTCCGCCGCCGTGGCCTGCGCCGCCCGGTCATCGGCCTCCGCGCGCCGCGCCGCGATCGCCGCCCTCAGCCGATCGAGCTCCGCCGACAGCAACGGCAGGCTCGTTTCGATCCGCTGCATCTCGCCGCGCTTCTGCATCAGCCGGAGCTCCACTTCCAGGGCCGCCTTGTCGGCCTCCTGCAGCTCGCTCGTGGTCGCCTGCGCTCCGGCGGTGATCGTCGCAAGGGCGGCGCGCCCCACTCCGATCGCCTCCTCGACCCCGGCGCGCTCGGCGGACGACGCCGCGATCTGGTCGGCGATCGCATCCCGCTCGGCGCGCCGGGCCAGTACGCCGTGCGCGAGCGTGCCACCCTCGCCGCCGATCACGACTCCGTCCGCACGCACCACGTCCCCCTCGGCTGTGACATATGACCAGCCCGGGTAGGCGGCGGCAAGTTCGACTGCCACGTTGAGATCGGCGACCAGCAGCGTGTTCGCCAGGACCCTCGCGACCGGGCCACCGTCCGGCAGGGTTCCGACCATCCGGACGAGCGGGCCCAGGACCCCGGCGCGATTCAGGAGATCGTGGGGCGGCGCCATGCCGGCGAGCGCCCCCTGCGCGTCGGGCATCGGGGCCGCCGGGACGAAGGAGACTCGTCCGCTCCCCCGGCGTCGCAGGTGGGCGACTCCATGCCGGGCCTCCTCGTGCCCCGGAACGAGCACCCCCTCGAGAAGGCCATCCAGGGTGGCCGCCACGGCCCGTTCCAGCCCGCGCGGCACCTCGATCGCATCACCCACGAGACCCCGCGGCGCGAAGCCTGCGGCGCCGCCCATGATCTCGCCCACCCCCTCGGCGTAGCCGGCATGCTGGCGCTCGGTCTCGCCGAGCGTCGCCAGCCTCTCGTGAAGCGCCGCGGCCCGCCCCTTCAGCTCCTCGGCGCGGCGCTCGGCGTCCAGCACCGCCTCGTGCGCGACATGCTCCTCGGCGCTGCGACGGGCGCGATCGATCTCCAACTCTTCCCGCCTGGCGCGAGCCGCCCCGGCCCGGATCTCGAGATCGGACCCCTCGGCGCGCAGCCGCTCGAGAGTGGCGCGTGACTCCGCCGTCTCGATCTCGACCCGCGCGCGGGACTCCTCGGTGGATCGGATCTGCTCCTGGAGCGCCGCACGGGCCCGGGCGGTCGAGGTCAGCAGGTCGAGGTGCCGCAGGAGCTCGCTTCGCGCCTCCACGAGGAGTCTCTCGCGCTCCTCGATGACGGCGGCGCGCTCGACGCGTTCGGCCTCCACCCGGGCCAGCGCCGCCTCCGCCGACGCCAAAATCTCGACCTCGACGTCAGCCTTTAGACGGAGGTCCGCGCTCCGACCCTGGTGCTCGGCCGCGCGCCCGCCAAGCTCCTGGCCTTCGCGCGCCGCCCCGGCGATGCGCTGATCCAGATCGCCCGCCTGCTCTTCCGTCGCGCGGCGCCGCGATTGCAGACGGTCGATCTCCATGTCGAGGGCATGGATCTCCTCGCGCCGCAGTCGCGAGGCCTGCTCCCCCTCCTCGAGTTGGAGCCGAAGGGCCTCGCGCTCGGCCTCGGCTCTCGCCAGGTCAGCGGTCGCGACCGCCTCTTGGTCATGCAGGACGGCCAGCAGTTCGAGGGAGACGCGGCGATCCTCGTCGAGGGTCCGCAGTCGACGCGCAGCGATCGACACCCGCCGTTCGCGCAAGCTCTCGGCCAGGCGGCGGTAACGCCGGGCCTTGGCCGCCTGCCGCTTGAGCGAGTGGATCTGCTTTTCGACCTCGGAGGTGATGTCCGAGAGACGGAGCAGGTTGGCCTGGGTCGCCTCGAGCTTATGCTCGGCCTGCCGGCGCTTCGCCTTGTAACCGAGGATCCCGGCCGCTTCTTCGATGATCGCCCGCCGGTCCTTCGGTTTCGACGTGAGAATCTGATCGATCTTTCCCTGCTCGATCGTAGTGTAGAGACGGGTGCCGATCTGGGTGCGCGCCAGCAGGTCCTGAATGTCCTTGAGGCGGCAGCGCTGGCCGTTGAGGATGTACTCGCTCTCTCCGGAGCGGTACAGCCGGCGCGTCACCACGACGCTCTCGGGGATCTCCTCCACCAGGAAGCGGGGCGATTCGACGGCTTCGCCGGCCGGCGCGCCCTCGAGGTCCGGGCCCCCTTCGGACATGGGGGCCTCGTCGACAAGGCTCACTTCGCTGGCGAGCGCGATCGGCACCGGCAGGTCGGCGCCGGCATCCGCCGCCGCGATCGCCAGCGTGGCCGAAGGCGCGGAGCCGTGACCGTTACCGCTGGAAGAGACCGGCGCCCTCGAATCGGCCACCAGGCCGATGTTCTTGAAGTGAAGCGACACTTCCGCCATGCCCAGGGGTCGCTTGGCCTCGCTGCCGTTGAAGATCACGTCCTCCATGCGGTCGCTTCGGAGGGAGCTCGCCTTCTGCTCACCGAGGACCCACGAAATGGCATCGCCGATGTTGCTCTTGCCGCAGCCGTTCGGGCCGACGACGGCGGTGATCCCTTCGGGGAACTCGAACCGGGTGCGGCCATAGAAGGACTTGAACCCGATGATCTCCATCCGGTCGAGCTTGAGCAAGCGGGGCATGGCGCTCCTTGTGTCAGATCCAGAGGCGAGAGTGCGAATCTTACCACAGCGACTGGACCGTCGAGGCGGCTGTCCCTGGGTTCAGTACTCCCGGGAGATGACGAATTCAGGCAGGGACTTGAGCGCCTCGCGGGCCGGGCAGGGGTCGAAGAGATCCAGGGCATCCTGCGCGCGGCGCGCATAGACATGGGCCAGGGCCCGGGCCCTCTCGAGCGTGCGCGCCTCCCGCAGCCTGGCCACGATCTCCTCGCGGCGCACCGTCTTGAAATCGTGCTCGTCGAGCACCGCCTGCACGAGGGCGCGCATGGTCGGGTCGCCCTTCTCGAGCAGGTAGATGAGCGGCAGCGTCAGCTTGCCTTCCTTGAGATCGGAGGCGACGGGCTTGCCGAGGACTCGCTCGTCCGCGGTGAAATCGAGCAGGTCGTCGATGATCTGGAACGCCATCCCGAGGTTCATGCCGTAGTCCGAGATCGCCTCCACCTTTTCGGGCCCGACACCCGCGAGAACGCCGGCCACGCGGCCGCAGCCCGCGAAAAGGTGGGCGGTCTTCCGCCTGATGATCTCGAGGTGCTCCTGCTCGGTCAGGTCGATATCGGACCGGCGGCGGTCTGCGAGCAACTCCCCCTCGATCATCTTGAGCGTGATCTGCGCCAGGATCCTGATGATGCGGAGGTCGTCTGCGACCAGTGCCATGTTCATCGACTTGATGTACAGGTAATCGCCGAGGAGCACCGTGAGCTCGTTGCCCCAGCGCGCGTTGAGCGAACCGCGCCCGCGCCGGATGTCCGCTTGATCGATCACATCGTCATGGACCAGCGTGGCCGTATGGATGAACTCGAAGACCGAAGCGAACTGCACGTCCCTGTCGCCCTCGTAGCCGCACATCTGCGCCGAGAGCAGCAGCAGGATCGGCCGCACCCGCTTTCCACCCCCGTCGGCCAGATAGCGGCCAAGCTCGTCGATGGCGCCGAACTCGCTGCGCAGATTGCGCCGGCACTCCTGCTCCACCTGGGCGAGCTTGCCGGCGACGAGCGCGATCACGGCCGGCAATCCCGGGGGCGCCCCGGCCAGGCTCGGCGCGCTCGGCCGGAGCGGGGTCGCCCGCACGCCGGAAGCGAGATCGCTCATGGTCCGTCCACCCGGGCGGCCGGCTGGGGATGATCGGGGCTCGAACCATCATCCTGACGGGCCGGCTGCGCCGCCGCGGCGAGCCGCCGTGTTTCGAGAACCTTCTGACCCTCGACGAGATACGCGACGCCCGCGGCGTCGAACTCCCAGAGCTCCCGCTCGGCCCCCTGGGGCGTGCGCCGCGTCGGTAGACCAAGGGCGCGGAGAATCTGCCCACAGTGCGACGCCGGCCCATATTCGTCGATGAGCGCCTTCACCTTGGGCCAGTCGGATTGGCGCCGCAGCACCACGGCCTCCTGAACGGGGCGACCCTGTCGGACCTTGCGCGAGATCTCACGATCGTCGGGCAGGCGATATTTCACTCCATCGAAGTTCTGCGGGTCGTAGAAGCGCAGGTAGCAATAGCGGAAGTTCGGATCCGGCGTCACGGTGAACTCGAAGAAGCCCTGCGGATCCGTGCCGGCGCGGACCTCCTCGACGTTCTGGTCGACGGTCTTGAGCCCGGAGAGTTTCAGGATGGAGCGGGACTTCAGGAGGCGCACGGCTTGTCCCGGGACGGCGGCGCCGGTTTCGTCGGTGATCGACCCTCGGATCGAGATCGCTCCCTCGGCGGCCTCCGTGGGCGCGATCAGGGACAGACTCAAGACCGCAGCCAGAAGCAGGGCCGAGGCCGGCGAACCCTCCCGCGCCATCGCAGCCACCCTGTCGCGGTGAAGCATGCAACCCCTCAACGGTAATTGGTGAACTGCATGTCGATCGGCAAAGCGCTCCCGCGCAGGAGGTTGATCGCCGCCTGAAGCTCGTCCCGGCTCTTCCCCTTGACGCGCACCTGATCGGACTGGATGGAGGCCTGGACTTTCAGGTTGCTGGACTTCAGAATCTTCACGATTTCCTTCGCCTGCTCCTGGGGAATCCCCTGCTGCAGCACGATTTCCTGCCGCAGCGTGCCGCCGGTCGCCTGCTCCGGAGTCTTGAAGCTCAGCGCCTTCAGGGGTATCTTCCGCCCGGCGAGCCGCTGGCTCAGGATCTCGGTCACCGCCTTCAGCTTGAACTCGTCGTCCGCCTCGAGGTGAAGGCTCGTCTCCTCCCGCCGGATGTTCGCGATGCTCCCTTTGAAATCGTAACGCTGCCGGATCTCCTTGAGAGCCTGCTGGATGGCGTTGTCCACCTCCTGGAGCTCGACCTTGGATACGATGTCGAAGGAGCTTTCGGACGTCACGACGTCCTCCGGGAAGGGCCGAAAGGGCCGCCATCTTAGCATCCAGATTCCCGAAATGGCAAGGCGCCGTATCGCGCTCGCCGATCGTCCCGGGGTCTGGGAGGCGGCGCATGCGGGTCGCGGGGCACGCCGTCGCCGCGCGCGGATACGGCCGGGTGGCTGGAAGCCCACTCTCACCACCACGGGGCCTACGCGCGCGGCGCGGCTCGGGTCTCACTCGCCTGGTCGCGCAACA
>JBGPLZ010000034.1:0-29090 GCA_041486695.1 Acidobacteriota bacterium
CGCGGAGCGCGGCGCGGTGCCAGCACCCGAGGACCGTGCGAGACCGAGCGACCGGGGCCCCACCGCGCGCTTCACAGCGCGGTGGGTGGGAGCGAGGCGAGCCGAGGGGAGGCTCGCGCAGCGACCCGGACCCGTGTCCGTCGGGTGCAGGCACCGCGCCGCGCGCTGCGCGCCGCGTCGCCCTGACCGGATGTAGAATGACTGATTGTGAGTGGATTGAGGGACGACCATGGAACGTCGATGCCGATGCTGGCGCCGGTGGGACGGCCGCGTCGGCACCTCACGAGGACCGACCGGCTGGTGCGCGCGCCTCTCGGCCTGCTCTGGCTCGGCGTCGTGGCGATCGTGGCGGTGCCGGCGCTCGTCTGGATGACCCTCCTTCATGGCGCCGTCCTCGGCGCCCGCCGCCTGCGTCGCGCCCTTCACCCCCAGCCGCGGCGGCGCGAGCCCGCGGCCTGAACTTCGGCCCCGGCGGCCCGTCCGCGAGCCGGGCCGCCCCCATCCTGTTTCACGCTCCGGACCATGGACGGCTCCTGAAGATCTTTCTGGTTGACAGCCGCTCCGCTTCTGGTATGTTCTGCATGCACATGAATAAATATGCATCGCGCAGCGACGACGCCCGCCCGGTCACCAAGACCCACCGGCAGGGGCTGATCCGCTCGTTCCTTCGAGGCGCGCCGCCGCGCAGCCAGGCCGACATGCTGCGCCGGCTGCGCGGGGCCGGTGTCCGGGTGACGCAGTCGACGCTGTCGCGCGACCTCCGGGACCTCGGTCTCGTGAAAGGCTCCGGCGGTTATCGCGAGCCCGGCGAATCCCTCGACGGGGCGTCGCCGGAATCGCGGCGGCAGGGCATGGAACGGGTGATACGCAGCTACGTGACGAGCGTCGGCCGAGCCGGCAACCTGGTGATCTTGAAGACGCCTCCCGGACTCGCCCACGCTCTCGGTCTCGCCCTCGATCGGGCGGAGCTCGCTGAGGTGGTCGGCACGGTGGCGGGCGACGACACGGTGTTCGCCGCCGCACCTCGCCCGTCGCACGCCCGGGCCCTGGAGCACAGGCTCCGCGGCTTGCTCGGGCGCCGGTAGCGACGCAGAACACGCGCAGCGGCCGGCCCCGGGAAGGGGGCCGGCCGCTGATTTTTTTTGGAGCCTGTATGGGCGAGGTCATGACTCCGGTCGCGCTCTTCGGCGCGAGCGGATACACCGGGCGCGAGGCCGCTCGTCTGCTCGGCGGCCACCCCGCGTTCAGGCTCGCCGCCGCGTTCGGCGGGCCGGATCGGGGCGGCGTCCCGCTCGCCGCGCTGCACCCGGCGCTTCGGGGCACCACCGATCTCCTCTGCGAGGCGCTCGACGTGACGCGCGGCGTCGGGGCCGTCGGCGCTTCGCTGCGCGATCGAGGCATCGGACACGCCGTGCTCGCGACGCCCGAGTCGACGTCGATCGCCCTCGTCCCCGCGCTGCTCGAGCAAGGCATCCGGGTCGTCGATCTGAGCGGGGCGTTCCGCCTGCGCCACGCGGCCGCCTATGCGAAATGGTACGGTGACGACCACGGCGCGCCACACTTGCTCGACCGTGCCACCTACGGCCTTTGCGAGTGGACCGGCGGCTCCCTGCGCGACACCGACCTGGTCGCCAACCCCGGCTGCTACCCGACCGCCGCGCTCCTCGCGCTTCTGCCGCTGCAGCGGGCCCATTTGATCGACCCCGCGGCGCCGGTCGTCATCCACGCCATCTCCGGAGCCTCCGGCGCCGGCCGCCGGCTGCGCGAAGATCTGCTGTTCTGCGAAGTGGAGGGATCGATCCGGCCCTACGGCCTGCCTCGCCACCGCCACCTCGGAGAGATCGCCGAACAGAGCGGTCTCGACCCGGATGTCGAGGTCCTCTTCGTGCCCCATCTCGCCCCCATCGAGCGTGGCCTTCTCTGTTCCATCGCGCTGCGGCTGAGGCCCGGCGCCGGGGCCTCCGCCCTGGCCGACGCCTACTCCGGCGCCTACGGCGCGGCGCCGTTCGTGCGGCTGCTCGGCGAGGGCGGCCTCCCCGGCACCGCCGAAGTGCGCGGCACCAATGCCTGCGCGCTGGGCTGGGTCCTCGCTCCCGGGTCACGCCACGCGTCGATCTTCTCCGCCATCGACAACCTGGTGAAGGGCGCTTCGGGGCAGGCGGTTCAGAATCTCAATCTGATGACCGGCCGGCCCGAGGCCGAAGGGTTGCCGCGATGACGCGGCGGGCGCGTGGTGCGGGCCGAGCCCTGACGGTGCTCAAGATCGGCGGCAGCCTGATCGGCGCCGACGGCGAGGCGCCGGTCCTCGACCAGATCGCGGCAGCCTGGGCCGCGGGGGAAGAGATCCTCGTCGTGCACGGCGGGGGCCGGGAGCTCAGCCGCTGGCTCGCGACGCTCCGGATGAAGAGCCGCTTCATCAAGGGGCAGAGGGTCACGACTCCTGCGATGCTGCCGATCGCGTTGATGGTGCTCGGCGGCCTGGTGAACCGTCGCATCGTCGAGGGCCTGCTGAAGCGCGGCTGCCCGGCCGTCGGCCTGACCGGCGCCGATGGCGAGGGAACGCGGGCGGCGCCGCTGCAGCGCTCGGGACTCGGGGCCGTCGGACGGATCGTCTCGGTGAACGCTTCCTTCTACCGGGACCTTATGGCCGGAGGGCGCCTCCCGGTCGTCGCCAGTCTCGCCCTGGACCGGCGGGCCGGGTGGCTGAACGTGAACGCCGACCTGATGGCCGGCGCTTTGGCCGCGGGCCTCGGCGCCAGGCGGCTGCTGCTCCTGACCGACGTCGACGGCGTGAGGGACGGCGACGGCGCGGCCCTGTCGACCCTGTCGTTGACCGGGCTCGATCGCCTCATCGCCTCGGGGGCGGCGCGCGACGGGATGATCCCGAAGCTTCAGGCCTGCCGGCTGGCGCTGCGGCGGCGCGTCCCCGAGGTGCGCATCGTGCGGGGTGAGACAGTGGAATTGACGGCTCTATTGCGCTCCCGCCGCAACGCAAGCCGCGCCGCGGTGGCGGGCACGCGGGTGATGCGCGAGCCGCCGGAGGCGCAGCCGCGATCGGCACGAGCGGCGACCATGTCGGCACGAGCGGCGACGATGGCGAACGGTGCTCCGAAGGACTGGCGATGACCACCCGGCTCACGATGGATCACGCCCTCGCTCTCGAGGCGAGGCACCTCTTCCCGACCTACGCCCGAACTCCGTTGCGCGTGGTGTCGGGCGCGGGCTGCCGCCTGCTCGACGACGCCGGCAGGGAGTACCTCGATCTCCTGGGCGGCATCGCGGTGAATGCCCTGGGTCATGCCCATCCCCGGATCCTGACGGCGATGCGCGAGGCGGCGGCAGAGGGGGCCGTGCTGCACTGCTCCAATCTCTACCATCACCCGTACCAGGGTCCGCTCGCCGCCCGCCTCGCCGGCCTGTTCGGTCTGCCGCGCGTCTTCTTCTGCAACAGCGGCTCGGAGGCGGTCGAGGCGGCGCTCAAGCTGGCGCGAGCCCGGGCTCGCCGGCTGAAGGGTGAGGCGGCGACCGGCGTCGTGGCGCTGCACGGCTCGTTCCATGGCCGCACCGCCTACGCCCTCTCGGCCACGGGCCAGGTCAAGTATCGGACCCCCTTCGGTCCTCTCGTCGATGGGGTCACGTTCGTCGCGCCTGACGATCCCGCGGCCCTGCATGACGCCGTCGGCCCCGAGACCGCCGCGGTGATCCTCGAGCCGGTGCAGGGGGAAGGCGGCGTCCAGCCGCTCGAGCCCGCCCTGCTCCAGGCGGCGCGCTCGGCCTGCGACGACAGCGGGGCCCTGCTCATCGCCGACGAGGTGCAATGTGGCCTCGGCCGCACCGGGGCCTGGTCGGCCTGCCGTCAGGCGGGCGTGATGCCGGACCTCGTCGTTCTCGCCAAGCCTCTCGGCGCCGGGCTGCCGCTCGGGGCGCTGCTGGGCCGGGAGGACCTGGCCGACGATCTCGGGCCCGGCACGCACGGCTCGACCTTCGGCGGCGGTCCGCTTGCCTGCCGCCTGGCGCTCGCCTTCCTCGACGCGGTCGAAAAGGACGGGCTGCTCGATGCGGTCACCCGGCGCGGCGACCAGCTGCTCGCCGGGCTGCGCACGGTGGCCGGGCGACGGCCGGGGCTGATCGAGTCGGTGCGGGGCCGCGGGCTGATGGTCGGCGTGGCCCTGCGCATGCCGGCCTCGGACTTGATCGCGGCGCTCTTTCAGCAAGGGATCATCGTCGGCGCCGCGGGCGAAAATGTGCTGCGATTGCTGCCGCCGTTCGTCATCTCCGCGGCCGAGATCGACCACTTCCTGAGCCGCTTCGACGCTCTCCTCGAGAGCCGCGATCGGGCGGGCCGAAGCTCCGGCGCGGCCGGCCGGGAGGAGGCTCGCCCATGATCCGGCGCGCCGTGCTGGCCTACTCGGGCGGGCTCGACACTTCGATCATCATCCCCTGGCTGAAGGAGACCTACGGCTGCGAGGTGGTGGCGATGATCGCCGACGTCGGCCAGGGAGAGGAGATGGACGGCCTGGAGCGCAAGGCGCTGGCCTCGGGCGCAGACGCCTACGTGCGCCGGGATCTCCGTGCCGCCTTCGTGGAGGAGCAAATCTGGCCTGCCCTGCGAGCGGGGGCGGTGTATGAGAACGGCTATCTCCTCGGGACGGCCCTCGCCCGCCCGGTGATCGCCAGTGAGCAGGTGCGGGTGGCCCGGCAGCAGGGCGCCGACGCCCTGGTCCATGGCTGCACCGGAAAGGGCAACGACCAGGTGCGCTTCGAGCTGGTCTACCAGGCGCTCGCGCCGGGGCTGCGCATCGTCGCGCCCTGGCGGGAGTGGCCGATCCGGTCACGGGAGGAGGCGATCGACTACGCCGCCGCGCGCGGCATCCCGGTGCCCGCCACCCGCAGCTCACCGTACAGCCGCGATCGCAACCTCTGGCACGTCAGTCATGAAGGCGGCTTGCTCGAGGACCCGGGCCAGGAGCCGCCCGAAGATCTCTTCCTGCTGACGCGCGACCCGCGCCGCGCCCCCGAGGAGGGAGTCGAGGTGCGCCTGAGCTTCGAACGAGGCACGCCGGTGGCGCTCGACGGCGAACCGCTGGATGGGGTGGCGCTGATCGAGAGGCTCAATCGGATCGCGGGCGAGCACGGCGTCGGCCGCCTCGACATGGTGGAGAATCGCCTGGTCGGGATCAAATCACGCGGCGTCTACGAAACGCCGGCGGGGACCGTCCTGGCCCAGGCCCACCGCGAGCTCGAATCGCTCTGTCTCGACCGGGCCACCTCGCACTATAAGCAGCTGGCGGGAGCGCGCTACGCCGAGCTGTCGTACGACGGGCTCTGGTACACGCCGCTGCGGCGGGCCCTGGACGCTTTCGTGACCGCGACGCAGGAGACGGTCAGCGGCACGATCGCGCTCCGGCTGCGGCGCGGCATCCTCACCGTCTGCAGCCGTCACGCCGAACGCTCGCTCTATGACGCCTCACTGTCGAGCTTCGTGATGGGGGCCGGGTACGATCCGCGGGACGCCGCCGGTTTCATCCGTCTATTCGGCCTGTCGACCCGGGGAGCGGGCCCCGACCCTTCTCCCGCCATGGCCCCGGCCGCGGAGCGGCTCCGGGCGCGGGCACGCGAGGCTGAACGACGATGAGCGACCAGGAACAACGAGGCCCGGGCCCCGCCCTGCCCGGGTCGCGGCTCTGGGGGGGAGGCTTCCGCCAGCCGCTCGATCCGAGCCTCGATCAATTCTGCGCCTCGTTCGCCTTCGATCGCCGGCTGCTCGACGCCGAGGTTCGGGTCAACCGGGCCTGGGTCGAGGCGCTGGCGGGGGCCGGTCTCCTGAAGCCATCCGAGGCCGCGGCGATCGACGCCGGGCTCGCTGCGATCGCCGCGGCGCCCATCCCGGCCGACAGCGTCGCCGAGGATATCCACACCTACGTCGAGGCCCGCCTCGCCGAGATCGCCGGCGCCGACCTCGCCGGACGGTTGCGCACCGGCCGCTCGCGCAACGACCTGATCGCGACCGACCTGCGCCTCTGGTGCGCCGGCGCGCTCGCCGCGGCGCGCGCCGATCTGGCCGAATGCGTCGGTGCCCTCGCGGCGCTGGCGGACCGCTGCGGCGCGCTCGCCGTGCCGGGCTATACCCACCTGCGCCGCGCCCAGCCGATTCTCTTGGCCCATCTGCTGCTGGCGCACGCGCAAAGAATGATGCGCGACGACGAGCGCCTGGCCGAGGCGGCGCGCCGCGCGCTGGATGCGTGCCCCCTCGGGAGCGGCGCCCTGGCGGGGACCACGGCGCCGATCGACCGCCACGCGCTGTCCCAACGGCTCGGCTTCGCCCGGCCTGCGGCCAACAGCCTCGATGCCGTCTCCGATCGCGACTTCGTCGCCGACGCCCTGCATGCCTCGGCGCTCACGATGATCCATCTGTCGCAGATCGCCGAGGATCTGATCCTGGCCACCGCCGAGGAGTTCGGCTGGCTGGCGCTGGCCGACGCCGCCGCCACCGGCTCGAGCCTGATGCCCCAGAAGAAGAACCCCGACGTGCTCGAGCTGCTGCGCGGCAAGTCCGGGCGCATCCTGGGACGGCAGGCCGGCTTTCTGGCGACTCTGAAGGGCTTGCCCGCCGCCTACAACCGCGACTTGCAGGAGGATAAAGAACCGCTGTTCGACGCCCTCGACACGGTGCGCGAATCGCTCCGGGCGCTGCGGGTGGTGCTGGCGCACCTGGCGCCGGTCCCCGACCGCGCCCTGCCGGACGACGGCGGCGATCTCCTGGCGACCGACCTGGCCGACGCCCTCGCGGCGCCCGGTCTGCCGTTCGCGCAAGCCCACGCCCTGGCGGGCGAGGCGGCGGCCCGGGCGCGTGAACGAGGGGTGCCGCTGGGACAGGGACGGTTGACGGTCACGGCCTCTCTGGCGCGGCGCGATCGGATCGGCGGCACCGCCCCGGCGCGCGTGGCCGAGCAGCTTGGCGAGGTGCGCGCATGGGTGGTTCGGCGCGCCGGAACCGTCCCCGCCGCGGAGGATGAGTTCCGGCTCAGGGCCGCCTGGGACGATGATCTCGGTCTCCTGGAGGAGCGGATCAAGTATTGGTCCCGGCGCGGCGTGCTGCTGCCTCTCGAGGGCCGGGAGTTGCGGACGGCTCTTCCCGACTTTCGTATCCTGACGCCCGGTGACCGGCCGGAGACCGTCCTCGCCTTCGGCGCGCTGCGGCGTTACTCCACCCGGCTGGCGGAGCTGCGCTCCCTGGTCGTCGGGGACGGCCAGCAGGGACGCGGGCTCGGCCGCCGGCTGGTGACGCACCTTCTGGACGAGGCTCGCCGCGAAGGGTTGCGGAAGGTCTTCGTGCTGACCCGCGCGCCGGGATTCTTCGAGCGCCTCGGCTTCGTGAAAATCGACCGGGAGAGCCTGCCGCAGAAAGTCTTCGTCGACTGCAACCGGTGCGGAGTCCGGGACGCCTGCGACGAGCAGGCGCTGATGCGGGAGCTGCCATGATGCTGAAGCGGCCGCAGGACCTGCCATGATGCTGAAGCGGCCTCGGGTGCCGCGCGGCTTTCGTCTCGCGGGCGTCGCCTGCGGCCTTCGATCGTCACGCTCCGGCAGCGGGCGCCGGCGGCTCGACCTCGCCCTGATCGTCAGTGATGCCCGCTGCGCCGCCGCCGGCACCTTCACCACCAACCGCTTCGCGGCCGCCCCGGTCGGGGTCTGCCGCGATCACCTGGCCCGTTCGCTCCATCAGGCCCGCGCCATCGTGGTCAACGCCGGGTGCGCCAATGCCGCCACCGGCCGTCAGGGGGAGCAGCGCGCCCGGGCGGTCGCCGCGGCGGCCGCCCGGGCGGTCGGCTGCCGGGCCGAGGAGGTGCTCGTCGCTTCGACCGGCGTCATCGGTATGCCGCTCCTCCACGACCGCATCGTCCGCGCCCTGCCGGCCGCGGTCGCGGCGTTGTCGGCACACGGCCTCGACGACGCGGCGCAGGCGATCCTGACCACCGACACCCGCACCAAGGTGCGCTCGGCCGAGGCGATCGTGGCCGGACGGACGATCACCGTGACCGGCCTCGCCAAGGGGTCCGGAATGATCCACCCGAACATGGCGACCATGCTCGCCTTCCTGATGACCGACGCCGCCGTGCATCCGTACCTGCTCGAACGGCTGCTGCGTCAGGCGGTCGACGAGTCGTTCAACACCATCTCGGTCGACGGCGATTGCTCCACCAACGATTCCGTCCTGCTCCTGGCCAACGGCGCGGCCGGGAACCGCGCCCTCCTGCAGGCGGGCCGCAGCGAGCGGCCGTTCGTCGATGCGCTGCGCGCCGTCTGCCGGGCGCTGGCGCTCGACATCGTCGCGGATGGAGAGGGGGCCAGGCGGATCCTGGAGATCATCGTCGACGGCGCGCGCAACCACGCCGAGGCGGATCGGATCGGCCGCGCGGTCGCCAACTCGCCGCTGGTCAAGACCGCCCTGGCCGGGGGCGACCCGAACTGGGGCCGGATCCTGTCGGCCGCCGGCGCCGCCGGCGTCCCTTTCCTGCCGTCCGAGGTGTCGCTTCAGATCGGCGACCTGCCGGTCGTCCAGCAGGGTTGCGGCACCGGCCGCAACGGCGCCCTGCTTCGCCGGCTGTTCCGGGCCCCGCGGGTCTCCGTGCGGCTCGGCGTCGGCCTCGGCCCCGGCCGCGCCACCCTGTGGACCTGCGACCTGACCCGGCGCTACGTCGACATCAACGCCCACTACACTACTTGACGCCGTCTCCAGGCCACCCGGTTGGGCCCTCCCATGTTCGTGCTAATCTGCCGCCGGCATTGATGAAGCATCGCATCACCTCAAAAATTCCGGGGAGATGACACCCATGCATGCTCGCGGTCTGGGTTCGAAGTCAGGACGGCCGGGCCGGTTTCACCGGGCAGCCCGCATCGGTTTGCTGCTGTTCATGACCGGCGCCGTGGCCCTAATGGCAACCGGCGCCTCGGGCGCGCCGGCGGCGATCCCGCCCGGCACCGGAGACGGCGGCGCGTCCGGAACCGGAGATGGCGGCGCTTCCGGCCCGCACCCCCGGCTCGGCTTCTTCGCCGGGTCGCGGGCGGCCGAGGCGCGCGCCGAAGGCGTCATGCTCGCCACTCCGACCCCCGAGCAGGCGCGTGCGTGGCTGCGCGCCCTGACGGAGGAGCCGCACGTGGCCGGCACGCCGGAAGATCACAAGATCGCCGACTATGTCCGCGACCGCCTGGCGGAGCTCGGCTTCAAGACCGAGATAGTCACCTACGACGTGCTCCTCAATTACCCGAAGTCGGTCGCGCTCCGCCTGCTGAAGCCGGAGGCGGCCGAGCTGTCGCTGCGCGAGGCCGGGGTGGCGCGCGACAAGGACTCCTGGAGCGACACGGCCTTCCCCGCCTTCCACGGCTACGGCGCTTCGGGAAAGGCGAGCGGCCAGGTGATCTACGTCAACTACGGCACGCGCGAGGACTTCGAGCGCCTCGAGTCGATGGGCCTCTCGGTCGACGGACGGATCGCGCTGGTCCGCTACGGCAAGGTGTTCCGCGGCCTCAAGGTGAAGGAGGCGCAGGCGCGCAAGGCGCGCGGCGTCCTGATCTATTCGGACCCCGAGGACGACGGTTACATGAAGGGCGACCTCTATCCCGACGGTCCGATGCGCCCCGCCTCGTCACTGCAGCGCGGCTCGGTGCAGTTCCTGTCGTCGGGGCCCGGCGACCCGACGACTCCGGGTTACGCTTCGACCAAGGGAGCGCGCCGCCTGGCGCGTGACCAGGCGGAGGGGATCCCGAAGATCCCGTCGCTGCCGATCTCCTGGGGCGAGGCGGAGAAGATCCTGAAGGCCCTGGCCGGGCGCCGCGTTCCGGACGACTGGCAGGGAGGTCTGCCATTCGCCTATCACCTCGGACCGGGGCCGGCCGAGATCGAGATGAACGTCGAGATGGACTACGCCCTGCGGCCGATCTGGAACGTCCTGGCGACCATCCCGGGCGCGGTCGAGCCCGATCGTCAGGTGATCCTGGGGAACCATCGCGACGCCTGGACCTACGGCGCGGTCGACCCCAACTCCGGGACCGCATCGCTGCTCGAGACCGCCCGCGGCCTGGCGGCGGCGTTGAAGTCCGGCTGGAAACCTCGCCGCACCATCCTGCTGGCTTCGTGGGACGCGGAGGAATACGGCCTGGTCGGCTCGACCGAGTGGGTCGAGGATCGCCTGGCGGCGCTGCAGGCGGGCGCCGTCGCCTACGTGAACCTGGATGTGTCGGTGACCGGGGGCGATCTCGACGTCGACGGCATCCCGTCGCTGCGCGACCTGGTGATCGAAGCGGCCGGCGACCTGGCCGACCCGCGCCGGGGCGGCACGGTCCTCGACGCCTGGAGATCGCGCCTTCACCAGGCATGGGCGAAGAGCGAGCCGGCCTGTCCGGGCGACGAGGACCGGCGCTTCGAGCTCGGCCTGAATCCCCTCGGATCCGGCTCGGACTACACCGCCTTCATCGATCACGCCGGCATCGCCAGCCTGAACTTCTCCTTCGAGGGCGACTACGGCGTCTACCACTCGATCTACGATGACTTGTTCTTCATGGAGCACTTCGGCGACCCCGAGTTTCTCTATCACGTGGTCGCGGCGCGCCTGTACGGACTGCTGGCGATGCGCCTGGCAGGCGCGGACATCGTGCCGATGCGCTACGGGGCCTACGGACGCGCGCTGACGCGCGAGCTCGAGCTGTTGCGCCGGGAGTCGCTGCGCGATCGCCGCTCGTGGTCGGCCGCGACCTCCGACGGCGCGTCGATCGAACCCGGCTCGCCCGCGGCGGTCGAGGCCCGCAAGAGACCGGCCCTGGCTGCCGATTTCGCGGGCCTCGCACGAGCCATCGCCGCGCTGGGCGAGGCGGGCGACGCGCTGGACGCCGCCCTGAGCCGGCTCGAGAACCAGAGCGAAGATCAGAGCGGCGGCGCAGCCGGGCCGCGGGCCGCGGATCTGCCGCGCCTCAACGATGCCCTGGTGCAGGTCGAGCGGGCCTTTCTCATCCCGCCGGGGCTCCCGGGCCGTCCCTGGTTCCGGCACTCCCTCTATGCGCCGGGTCTGACGACCGGATACGCATCATGGCCCTTCCCCGGGGTCGCCCAGGCGATCAAGGAGCGCAATCCCGACATGCTCGAGGCGCAGCTGCGCATCCTGGTCGAGCGGATCGGCGCCGGCACCCAGCGGATCGCCGCCGCGCAGGCTCTCGCGCACTGAAGGCGTCATCCCTGCGCGCGCTGAGGGCGTCACCCCTGCATGTGCTGAAGGCGTCAGCCCTGGCGCAGCTGCCGGACGATCTCGCGCAGCGTCGGCCGCCGCCCGTACATCAGCAGCCCCAGCCCGAGCAGTCCGGCGGCGAGGCGGATGGCGAGCGCGACACCGGCCACCAGGGCCAGGACGGCCACGCCCACGTCCCAGAGCGGGACGCGGCCGGTGCCGAGACGGATCATCATGGTCACCGGGGCGGTGGGTGGAAACCAGCCGAGGGCCCTGGCCAGAACGCCGTTCGGCTCCCGCAGGAGCACGAGCCAGGTGACCAGCGGCGGCAGGGACACGGCGAGCGACCAGACCATGGCGAGCTGCTGGCTCTCGCGGCTGTTCGATCCGAGGGCGCCGGTGCCGATCATCAGGCTGCCGACCATCAGGAAACCGAGGACGAAAAAAACCAGGCAGCCCGCGAAGATCGACGGCTGCAAATAGGCCAGCGTCCGGGCCGCCAGGATCGCGCCGGCGAAACCGGCCACCGAGCACCAGACCGTGAGCTGCAAAAGCCCCGCCGCACCGAGCCCCAGCAGCTTGCCGAGCAGCAGCTGACGCGGCCGCACCGACGTCAGGATCACCTCGATCACCCGATTCTCCTTCTCTTCGGTCAGGCCCTGCAGCAGATACCCCGCGCTGGTCATCAGGGCCATCAACAGCACGATGCCGAAGGCCACCGGGATCAACTGGCGGGCGGTGCGCTCGTCGGGATCGATGGTCTCCAGGCGGCCGTCGGCGCGCCGCAGGAAGGAGACCTGCTGCGTTGCGTCGATCGGCTCCCCGGCCCGCGCCCGCAGAGCCTCGGGCAGGCGGCCGGCCAGGAGAGCGCCCGACAGCAGCCGCTCCAGATCCTCCTGGCCCCGCGTGCCGTCGAGGCCCGCAGGCGCCCCTTCCGATTCGTAGCTGTCGACCCCGCCGCGCTGCATGTAATCGGGCGGCAATAGAAAGAAGCGCTCGATCGTCCCGTCGCGCAGCGCCGCGAGCGCCGCGGCCCGGTCGGGAAGACGCCGGAAATGCGACGGCGCCATCATCTTCTCGAGGAAGGCGCCGGCCAGCTTCGCCTGCGGTCCGTGGCCCAGCCTGTCGCTCAGCATCCCGAGCGGTCCGGGCGCTGCGCTCTTCTCCTCTGTCGCCGCGCCTCCGGCCGGCGGAGTCGGGACGACCGGCAGGACCCCTGCATCGTCGACCAGGCCGATCTCGGCGCCGCCCTCGCGCGTCATGATGTAGGCGGGCACCAGAGCCAGCAGGCCGAAATAGAGCGCCACGAAGAACGGCATCCCGAAGGTGACGATGAGATAGGACCGCCGGCGCACCGTCGACCGGAACTCGCGGCTCGCCACCACCCCGACGCGGGTCATGAGCGCGCCTGGCCCGTTCGGACGGTCCGCACGAAGATCTCCTCCAGCGGCGTCCGCGCGACCTCGAAATGATCGACCGCATTGCCGCGCGCGGCCAGCAGCGCCAGGAGATCGCGCGGTCGCGCCCCCGAGGCGAGCACGACGCGCGTCAGCGCCCCCTCGCGCGTCGCCCTGGCCACCAGCGGCAGCGACACCAGGTCGCCGTCGGTCAGCACCAGCACTTCCGTCTCTCCCTGCCGGCGGCGGATCGCCTCCAGCTCGCCGTACAGCACGATGAGGCCACGATCGATCATCGCCACCCGATCGCACAGCTCCTCGACCATCGGCATCTGGTGGGTCGAGAGGATCACCAGGCGGCCATCACGGCTCATCTCCCGCAGCAGATCCTTGACCAAGACGGTGTTGAGGGGATCGAGCCCCGCGAACGGCTCGTCGAGGACCAGGATCGCCGGATCGTGGAGGAGCGTTGCGGCGATCTGCACCATCTG
The DNA here is from genome assembly GCA_041486695.1 of Acidobacteriota bacterium. Lineage (GTDB taxonomy): Bacteria > Acidobacteriota > Polarisedimenticolia > Gp22-AA2 > Gp22-AA2 > JBGPLZ01. The sequence goes on from JBGPLZ010000034.1 coordinate 13,108, forward strand.
CTGCATTCCCTTCGAGAGCGTGTCGACCCGCCGGCGACCGACCCCCGGAAGCCCGAGCCGCCGCAGCCACTCCGAGGCCCGCCGGCGGGCGACCCGGCGCTCGAGCCCCTTGAGCATGCCGAAATAGATCAGGACATCGTCCACCTTTTCCTTGCGGTAGAGCCCGCGCTCCTCGGGGAGATAACCGGTCCGCTCCCGATCCGCCTGTCCGACGGGCCGGCCGTCCAGCAGGATGGTCCCCGAATCGGGCTCGAGGAGACCCATCAGGATTCTCAGCAGAGTCGTCTTCCCCGCTCCGTTCGGGCCCACGAGCCCGAAGACCTCGCCCGAGCGGACCTCGAAATCGACGTCCTGCAGCGCCATGGTGGCGCCGTAGCTCTTGCGCAGGTGCGAGAAGGCGAGGGTCGGCACGGGAAAGAGGATATACCGTTGCGACGGGGAGGATCCCGCTCCGCTCTCTTGAGAGTCCGTGTCGCCGCGGCGACCTCTCTGTATTTGACAAGAACCAGCGTGGGGACTAGGCTCTCTGGTGAGTTCACCCCGGCCAGTGATAAGAGCCCCTGGGCTCTGCCGAAAGGCTAGCTGGCTGGGTATTTTTTTAGTAGTAGTAGGTTGAGCCAGCATCGAATGGCTTGAACTCGGTCGAGATTTTCCCTCTTACCAACTGATAGGACCTATCGTCACCTCTCTCCAATTTTCTCTGAACAGCCCAAGTGCAATAGTCTGCTATCAAAAGACAAGGATCGCTGGCGCACGGCCAGAAGGCTGCGTTCGCTCGACATTTAGCAGATTGGTTCACGACATCATGAAGCGCGGCACGTAGCTTCCCCCGTTTCGCTTGGGTGCCCAAACTTGAGGCAACTACCAGAAGCTCATCCTCTGGACCAGTAATCCGTGGGCACAAGAACTTGAAATGAAGGAACCATGCTTCCTTGTAAAACCGATCATGGTTCGCCTGCAGATGAGGCCTCGTCTTCCGCTTTTCGAGAATGGTCACATCGAATCTGAAATCCATCGCCTGGATGGCTGTGAAAACCTCGTTGCGGACAGCTTGGGTGTCTTCAGAAGCGTGGAATGCGGAATCAAGGCCGATGCCGCGATGAGCAAGATCTCGCCTGAGCGCCAGCAGCTCTACTCCAACTTCTGGACGGCGCAGCGCTACGGTGCCGATCAAGAAATACTTTGAAGCTCCAGGCTTGACGCTGAAGTCGAAGTTTCCTGCCTCATCACCAAACACATAGACTTTTGCCATTTGTCGTGGGGTACTGGGGGCATGTCTAAGCGCTCAAGGAATTCCTTAGGAGGGGCATGAAATAGCTGCCCGCATTGTATCTCAGGCCACCGCCTTCTGGAGGCCGCCGGAAATGGAGACAACGGCAAATCGACCCACTACCCCCCCTCCCCCGGGAGCTTGCGTCGAAGGGGCGGTTCCTGCGACAATAGACGCGCCCCTGAAACTGCAGTGCGCATGATGAAATCGCAGCGTGGAGCCCACAGGACGCCGACAATGAGCAAATCGACCCCTACCGTCACCCATGTCTCCCGGCCCGTGCGGCCGGCCGACCAGCCGTTCCGGTACCCGCTGAAGCGCGACTGGGTCGAGCCCGATTGGCGGCGTCTGCCCGGGTTCCGGGACGTGACGCAGGCCGAATGGGAGAGCGCTCTCTGGCAGCGCAAGAACACGGTCAAGAACCTCAAGGAGCTCTCCCAGGTCTTCGGGACCCTGTTTCCGGAGCCGCTCCTCAAGAGCATCGAGCGGGACCAACAAGAGAGAGCCACGATGTCGCTCCTCATCCCGCCCCAGATGCTGAACACCATGCACGAGCAGGACCTCTGGAACGACCCGGTCCGGCGCTACATGCTGCCGGCCTTCGACGATCGCGACCCCGACTGGCCGAGCCATCCGAAGGCGCAGCGCGACAGCCTGCACGAGGCGGACATGTGGGTCGTCGAGGGCCTGACGCATCGCTACCCGACCAAGGTGCTGGCGGAGCTGCTGTCGACCTGCCCGCAGTATTGCGGGCATTGCACGCGGATGGACCTGGTCGGCAACGACGTGCCTCAGGTTGAAAAGCACCGCTTCGAGATCCCGCAGAAAGACCGCTACGCCAAGATCCTCGACCATCTGAAGCGGACGCCGCAGGTGCGCGACGTGGTGGTGTCGGGCGGCGACGTGGCGAACCTGCCGATCGGAGTGTTGGAGTCCTTCGTCTCGGCGCTCATCGACCTCCCCAACATCCGCGACATACGCTTAGCGACCAAGGGACTGATGGGACTGCCGCAGCACTTCCTGCAGGACGACGTCCTCAAGGGGCTCGAGCGGCTGGCGAACAAGGCCCGCGAGCGGGGCGTCGATCTCGCCGTCCATACCCACGTCAACCACGCGAACTCGCTGACGCCGCTCGTCGGCCGGGCGGTGCAGAAGCTCCTCGACATGGGGTACCGCGACGTGCGCAACCAGGGAGTGCTGATGCGCGGCGTGAACAGCAGTTCCGAGGCGCTGCTCGAGCTCTGCTTCACGCTCCTCGATCACGCCAAGATCATGCCGTACTACTTCTACATGTGCGACATGATCCCGAACGCCGAGCACTGGCGCCTGGCGGTGCACGAGGCGCAGCAGATGCAGCACGACATCATGGGCTACCTGCCGGGCTTCGCCACGCCGCGCATCGTCTGCGACGTGCCGTTCGTCGGCAAGCGCTGGGTCCACCAGCTCAAGGACTACGACCGCGAGAAGGGGATCTCGTACTGGACCAAGAATTACCGGACCAGCATCGAGGCGGACGACCCCGAGGCCCTGCTGCGGCGCTACGAGTACTACGATCCGATTTACACCCTGCCGGAGTCGGGCCAGGCCTACTGGCGGAGCCAGCGCCCCCGCGCCTGACCGCCTTTGGCTCGAACCGGCGGGCGGGGCACTCTTCATGTCAGAGATGAAGCGAGGTGGTCTTATCGCGGCGATGCTCATTGCGCTCGCCGTCGGAACCCTCGGCGCCGCCCCGGCCGCGACGCCAGCCGCCGCTCCCTGCCCCTTCGAGGCGATGCACGAGGAAAACACGAAGACCACCTGGTACTGGCCCCGGGGGTTCGACTGGCGCCCCGACGATGTCACCCTCTTCCCGCTCCTTGGACGTCACGAGAACGGCAAGCGGAGCGTGGCGCTCCGCGTCGTCTTGAGAGATCCTCCCAATGCCGCCCGGGAATCGCTCCAGCTTTTGATCGACGACGAGCCGGTCACGCTAACATTCGACCACGGCGAGGCCTCGGGCAAGAGCACGGGAGTCTGTCACCAAATCGTCGCTTTCTCGCTGCCATCGCAGCAGGATCTCGTTCGGCGAATCGCCCGCGCGAACTCGGTGTCGATCGTGACGGGCGTGCGGACAGGGGCGGGGCGCGCGCTCAGCCGCGACGACCTGCAGGGGTTCCGGAACCTCGCCTTGCTGATCGACGCATCGGAGCTGCCTGATCCTCCCCCGGCGCCGCCGACCGAGACGGACCCGGAGACGCGCCCGGGCTGGACGCGACCGCAGGTCGTTCGGGCCTCCAAGGTCGCCCCGAAATACCCGCCCGAGGCGCGGCGACTCAAAATGCAGGCGAAGATGGTCTTGCGGGCGGTCATCCGCAAGGATGGTCGGGTCGATCAGGTCGAGGTGGCGGCTCCCACCGGAGCGGAGTGCGGCTTCGAGGGATCGACCATCGAGGCCGTGCAGCAGTGGCGCTACAGCCCGGCGACCTGCAATGGGGACCCCGTCGACTTCCCTCTCACGATCGTGGTCAATTTCGCGATGGCGAACTGACCGGCCCCGCCCACGGGGCGGACTCACCTTGTGGTAGACTTTCCGCCCTAAACAGACCGCTGTCCGGGATGTGCGCCCATAGCTCAGTTGGATAGAGCGTCGGACTACGAATCCGAAGGTCGCAAGTTCGAGTCTTGCTGGGCGCACCACCCTCCCATCTTGCGCACTCGTCGGAGGTTGTCGCGACGACGTTCCGGTGATTGCCGCGCATTGATCGAAGCTTCGCAGCACTTGGCCATGTCGGGACATGGCGGGGGTGGTGGGACTTCGGTCCGAAGCGCTCCCGTCGGAGCTATGAAAGCCGAGCGCCGACCCCGGGGATGGGATCGGGACAGGGATGATCCAGCGCCTCCTCGGGCACCAGCAGGCTGCGACGACGGAAACTTACCTGCACGCCTCTCGTAGCGCGATGAAGAAGATCGCGCCTCTCCTCGGGCCTCCACGGAAGAAGTGACATCGGTATAACGCTGGCGCGACGTGGTCTCACGCAGGGGGATCGCCTCGACCATCGCGGATTGACCGCAGTACTTCGGTCTGCTCCTCCTGGAGCAGAACCACGCGATCGAGGCGCTTCTTGATTCCGAAGACCGCGAAGGGGAGGACGATTCATAGGACGGCAAGAACGAACAGAAAGATGATGAGAACTACCCCGAGGAAACCGTCGAAGACTCCAGCAGCGGTGTCTGCAGGTGTCCAAGTCGGGGGTGACATGGCGCAAGGATCCATCCGGGGTGGGAGCGAAGTCAAGGCGCAGGCGTCACGCCACGGCGGCCCACGGGCGGGGATTGGATCCCGGGTGGGGCTCGCGAGGCATGGATCCTCCTGGACGTAGCGAGATGCCCGGGTAGCCGTTACATGGTCTGAGTTGTCGGGGAAGTCCAGCGGAATGCTGGGCTGTAGGAGCTGCTGCACGTACACCGGTTATCGTTTAGAATACGCATATGTGCGCACGCAGCCGGAAGGCTAGCCCTCGTTCCATTTGGCAAAGTCATGGCCGCTAATCGGTTATTCAAAACTCAGAAGAATGAAGTGTTCGCGTTCATTCAGAAGGCGGCTCTGGACCCAGCAGAATTCAACTGGGAGGAGAGGCCAAGTCGTTTTGGATTGCACGATGGCGTCCCGACGCTTGTACATGCATCCAGCAGCCATTACTTCAAATTCGATCTGTCACCAGAAGGTCACTTCGTCGAATTCACACCGGGTAAGGACAAGTTCGTTGGATGGAATCACCCGGGCAGCTGGAATTCGCTGATCCCATACTTCTGCGATTGGCTCAGCCATCTTCGCGAGGAATTAGGTGCACCGAATTTGTGGGAGAGCATCGCCAGCGAGAAGCGGCTCATGGCGAATGTCCAATCTGGGAAAGCCGAGGACATCCCATTCGACAACAATGAGATCAAGCGCATCGAGAAATCGCTGATCGAGATCAAGCAATACCTTGCGACGACACAGGGTTTGAACGAGCGGCAGTTAAAGATTGTCGACGCTCGCCTGGGGTATCTCGAAGGTGCTGCCCAACGAATGGGTCGCAAGGATTGGATCATGTTGGCTACAGGTGTGTTCACGAACATAGCTGTCACCGCAGCCCTGACGCCAGACATCGCTCGTGAATTATTCCAGTTCGCAGGGCAAATGCTCGGCTGGATTCTCGATCATCGACTATTTCTCCCACCGTTATCGTTATGAGTTCCCGACCTGTTAGCCTACCGGCGACCTGCTCGCAGCGGACCGGTATCCTTCGGCCCCGAAGGCAGCCGAGCAGGAGAGCCGGTGACTAGGATGTGAGCCATGAAGGCACTACTTGTTGTCATCATAGTTCTACTGGTCGCGATCCTGGCGTTGATTGTGATCGGCCCAGAGAATGTGAGGATGCAGGTCTGGTGGATGACGAAGTCGAGCACTGACCAAGTGATGATCAAGAGCGATTGTTTGCTGGCGAGTCTCGGATCCCGAGGAGTCGGCGGAACCGATCTCTCAGTGTGCCCTTGGGTGCTCGCGCACACCGATTAGCCGCAACCGAACGTCCTGCAGCACGAAGGCACCCCCACCCGCCCTGGGTTGGGGGTTGCTCTTTGGGGGCGAGGATCGCTCTGCTCCGCACTGCCCCCCCCCACGCTTTTCCTGTGCCAGGCGGGGTGGGCAGGGACCCGTTACATGGGCTGAGGTGTCGGAGAAGTCCAGGTGAACGTTGGGGTGGAGGGGGACCTCACCAATCATAGCGAATGCGATAGAATAACCAGAACGGCAGCCGAACAACGGCTGCGTTTGTCTGCAAGCCGGCATAGAGGAGGAATTGTGGAATCCGCCCCAGATGCGTCGTCAATTCCGATTGATGATGTGTGGCGCCCACTGAAGCGCCTGGCCATATCCTGGACTTCCGCGATCGAGGTACTGTTCAGCCCTCTCGCCCTCATCCTGCTTGTATTGACCGTCGCTCTCATCTACTTCCACGCATCGGCGAACCCAGATCTGCTGCAGAAGTTCCCAGCGCTTGGTCCGCTTATCACAACACTCAGTTCCATATTTGCCGGTATCGCCGGAGGATATCTTGAAAAGCGTTGGAGCAGTGTCTCGGAGGGGCGGATCCTCGTCACTCGGGGAAAGTCAGCGATCCGTGGACTCACGCTGCTTCTTCAGAATCTTGGTGGCCTCGAACGTCGCGTGGCTATTTACCTTGAACGTGCCAGATCCAGCAAGGTAGACCCAAGCATTACTACCTCCTACGAGGAGGTCATTTCGCGGTGCACCGCACTCGAAGAAGAGGCTGTGAATTCTATTGAGGAATGGCAGGACATTATCCCTGAGGCTGCCAATGTAAAGACTCAGATCGGAATGATCACGACGTTGAAGAGAGACTTGGAGGGGTACAGCACGCAAGTGGGTGCACTTCAGAGTGAACTTGCTGCCAATCAATCACGATCGAAAGATGAATATCAAACGCTCCAGACACAGTTACTCCAGATGCGTGCAAAGTTCGAAGCGACGAATGGGCGGCTGAAAGAGGCTGAGAGGAAACTGGCCAGTTCACCGTTGAGTGGTCTGACAGGATTTCAAGCCACAGGTTCTCAACCTTTCAGCATTGCACCGAGCATTTTCCCGAAGATTACAACCGTCACGAAGTATGAGGTTCCTGGTATCGTGACGTGTCCCCGTTGTAGTGAAGTTCAGCCTCTGTCGCCTGGCAAGAAATGTGTCAAATGCGGAAAGGACATCTAGCCCTCGGATCGGAGGAGTCACTTACGTCTCTCCTACGTGAGATCCAGAACAACGCTGTAGACTCAACGACCCGCGTCAACGAACTCCTCAGGAAGTGCACTCTCCTTGCGGCCAGGCTCGGAAATTCGGAATTTAAGATTTGGGTCGAGAACGAGTTGAATGGTTACCCAGATAACGAATCTCTTCCTCCGTACCGTGTCTTACATACGCACTCGTGTGGGCACTTTGCCGGTCCGTTCGGTAGTGGACTACGAGGTGTCACTATTCCAGAAGGATGTCTTCCGAAGAAATACCACAATCTGGCGAGAATAGTCTACATCTCTCAGCCCATCAGCTCCCTGGAGTCACTCATAGCGGACTCTGAATCAGGAGAGGGTACCCTCAAGGTGCCTTGGCCTGGAGACTTGATTGCCCTAGTGGGCAGAGAAATCTACTCCGGAATGCAGTGCTACGCTGCTTGGCGTGAAGTCCCGAGGAATGTGGTCATTGGAGTCGTAGACACCATTCGGAACAGAGTTCTCCGATTCGCTATCGAAATAGAAGCACAATCTCCGGATGCTGGGGAGGCACCTCTGAACAACCCACCTCTACCGCAAGAACGCGTTAGCTCTGTCTACCATACGGTCGTCATAGGGAACCTTGGGTCCGTTGGGTCTGTCGCGGGTGATGTCGTACAGACGCAGGTCACAGTTGTTCCCACCGGCGACATGGCAGCGCTGAAATCCCAACTCCGCTCCGTGGGTGTCGAAGAAAAGGATATCCGTGAACTGGAGTTGGCTTTGAAGGATGACGGTGGTAAGCGAAAGAAAATCGCCCCCGGTCCCCGCACCGCAGGTTGGCTCGGTCGTATGGCGATGAAATCATCGACCGGCTTGGTGAAGGCAGGAACAACAGTCGCGACCGGGATTGTTTCGAAGCTCATTGCTCAATACTTGGGTCTACCTCCATAACGATCCACGAACCCTCCGACATGCCCGGTACAAGGTCGCGCCTGGGGTCCCACGATTCGTAACGCGTACAGCAACTGCACCCCCATCGATCGATCAGAGTCTCTCCGCCCTCCGATCGAGACGAGCATCGCCCATCAGGATCCCATAGCAGCGATCGCAAGTCGCATCCTCGCGAATCCCTTCCGGTGTCGGGACCTTGTTGCCGCAGCCTTCCACCGAGCAGGTGGATTTGGTCTTCGTCGCAGCCCTCCGAGTGCGGGCGTCGAGGATTGCGTGGATGGTCGGGTCGTAGAAGTCAACCGGGCACGGATCGTTGCCGAACGGCCACGCCCTCGACTGGCAGCACCGCTCGCAGACCCAACAATGCTCTCTGAGACCATCTGGCTCGCCACATACCCTGCAGGGAGCCTCGTCCGGGTTGCGAGCCATGAGCTTCTGCATCGTGCGTTCGTCCTTCTCGATCGCCTCGGCAACCGCCTTGTCACAGCGGACCTTGTCGCGTGCCAGAACCGCCGGGTCGACGCCACTCTCAGGTTCGGGCTCCGGAGCCGGAGCCGGGGGCATGACCGGCTTGGCAGGCGCTGCCGGAGCGGGCTCCATGCGGATCGCGGCCCCCTGCTCGGCCGTGATGGGCTGCCGATCCTGGGGGACCCGAGGAAGATCATGCGGCCTCCTCCACGCAGGCGGCCCCCGTCGCTTGGCCTTCTCTGCGGTCTCCCTAGTGCGTCTCCTCTGCGCCGACTCGCGCTTTTGCTTCCTCCTCTTCGCCTCTCGACGCTCAATATCTCGACCTGCTCTGGTCGTCGACGGCTTCTTCGGCTTCCTCATGCTACCTCCTGCGCCCCAGGGAGCCCCCGGGTGCGCGAATGCTGCCCCGACGTGGGGCGGTTTGGCCTACGAATCGGTCTACATCCCCTCGGAGGCCGATCGGGCTCCACAGGCGAATTGCGTAGGCTGAACGTAGGCTTCGGTGTAGACATTCATTGCGGATATTTTCTCTCCCCCGATCGGGGCGGCATGCGAATGCTTGCAAACGGACATATGTTCGAGCACCCCCCGGGCAGCGGCCCCCACACCGCTCGAGGACGGCTCGTGGCCACTCAGCAACCCCCGCACAGGCCGCAGGTTGCCCGCACAGGCCCGGGTTGCGCCGAGATCCGCGTCCCACCGTGGCTCGACGTCGGATCACGCATCCGATGGGGGTCAGACCAATCCAGAGGATCTTCGGGCGCCAGCAAGCTACGACGACGGAGCGCTATCTTTACGCGCTGCCCTGACAGAGACCGTCTCGTTCCTTGGACCGCCGAGGCTGAAGAGCGACGATGAGGGGAGGAAGCGGTGATGGTGATCGGGCCGCGTGAATGGCAGCTACTCCGATTCTAGCTCCGGCTCGCCTTGCGCGCCGCGATGATCTATGATCGCTCCATGCGGATCACGACCTGCTTCCTGGCGATTCTGGCTGGAGTTTGCGTGGCCACGCCGCCTGCCTCGGCAGCGACCGACCAGGAGCTTTATCGATCGGCCGACCTGCGGATCTACCGCGCCATGGCCAGGGACGGCGGCGCGGCCGTCGTCCTGACCAACCTCGACGAGGAGGGACACCGTCTCGGCGGCGAAGTCGAGGAGGATCTCTGTCCGTCGCCGCCTCCAGCGCCAGCACTGCCCGCGGTGGTAGCACTTCCGCCTGCGGCGGTCGAGCCTCCGACTGCCGAAGTTCGCGACCGTGGGCCCTCGGGCACGACCATCGTGATCAACATCAATACACCGCCGCCGGCCCCGGCCGGGCCCGACGGCTTCGCTCCGGCGGCCTACCCGGTCGTCTTTCCGGGCGGTTTTTTCGCCGTCCTTCCGGGTGCGGTCCGCTACCCCTCGCACCTTCCCTTCCTCGGCTACGGCCTCGACATCTCATCGCCCGGCTGGTTCGGAGGTCTCGGTCTGAACGCCGGCAACCGCTTCGGCCTCAAGACCTGGTCCGACTGCGGCCGGGGCTACGACTGCATGTTCGGGCCGAGGTAGGGACGCCGAGGGTCACGGAGCGCCGGGCTTCCCTGGTTTCAGCAACGCCGCGACCTCGCCCCGCACCGTGGTGACCATGTCCGGGAGCAGACCGGAGTGGTAGCGCGCGAGGCGCCCCTCCGCGTCGAGAATCACGAGGCTGGGAAGACCGGGGCTCTGGAACGCGGCGAACGCCGCGTCGCCCGGGTCGAGGAGAACCGGCACCTCGAGCTTCCTGGAGCGCAGAAAATCGGCCGCCTTGCGGCTCTGCTCCGCGGGGCTCGCGACCCGCTCGAGGGTGTTCACGGCGTAGACTTTGACCGGCAGCTCGGACGTCTTGGCCCAGGAGGCCAGCTCGGCCGTGTGCTCCAACGCCGTCCAGCAGGGGACGCACCAGGTCGCCCAGAAGTCGAGAACCACGACCGAGCCGCGGAGATCGGCGAGGTGGATCGTCGCGCCGTCGAGCGTCATCAGGGTCGCGTTCGGCGCCGGCGCGCCGAGGGGATGGTTCCCCGCCTGAATGTCGGCGAGCGTCCGCACCGCCGCGCGACCGGTGAGGTCCGGCAGGACGAACGGAGCGTCACCGGAGTCTCCGGCGGCGAACGTGTACTGGCCCGAAGCGCGGACCTGTTGCGACCCTTCTCCGAGCGCCACGCGGATCGTGCGCAGGCGATGCGAGGCCGCATCGAGCCCGATCGTCGCCTGCCCATTGGCCGCATGCAGATCGACCTCCGTGAGCGCCGATCCTCCGCGCGCGGCGGCGGGCCGGAACCCGGCGACCTCGAGGGGGGCCAGGACGCCGAGCCGCAACGCGGTCAACAACGCCTCGAGATCCCCGCCCTGCCGGGCCACCACGGCCGGCGGCGCCGTCAACTGCGCCTGCTCGCTGCCGATCTGCCGCATGGCCGCCGCGAAGTCTCCCTCGTACGGCACCTCGGCGTAGAGCTCCGGTACGTTGAACTGGGTGCCGACCATCCGTCCGTCGCGAGCGACGAGCCGCAGCGTTTCCTTCCCGTCGGCAGACAGCGACAGGAACACCTCGCCCCGCTTCCCGACGCCGTACTCCTGCCTGCGCATCTCGCGGCGCCCATCCGGCAGCTCCAGGACGAAGTTCAGCGTCTCGCGGAAGGTCCCGGCAGCGCGATAGGCGGCGCGCGCCGCCTCCAGCGCCGAGCGTCCCGTGGCCGCGCCGTCGGCCATGGTGGGCTGCCCGAAGCAGAAGAGCGCGCCGGTCAGAAGAATGAGACGACATGACGATTTCATGGATGCGTGCCTCCCCGGGAAGAGAACCGACAGGTGATACGCCGGCGCCGGAGGGGAGGTTCCCTGAAGGTGAGCCTGGGCAGGCGAGTCTGCCGTCCGCCCCTGACTTGACAAGCTCAAAGCGAGTGAAGTAAAAGTTTCGCGGAAGATTTCCGGTTCGGCTCCTCAACGTGACCGTCCCTCTTACTAAGGAGGCCGTCAATGCGATACCGTCTTCCCTTCGTTGTTGCCATCCTGGCCATCGCGTTACTGGGCGTCGGAGGTGTGCTGGTCACGACGGCGCATCCGGCAAGCGCCAGCCCGGACACCAAGATCGCTTCTTCTTCGGACGGGGCCTTCAGCAGCGTCGACTCGTCAACTTTCGAACCAGCGACCTGTCCTGCTGGGTGCCCTGTGCAGGTCGGTACCTGCACAAGTACCGGACAGCCCTGCACGTGTCCTGATGGTAAGCATGGCAAGTGCTGCGTCATGGGCACCAGTGTCTCCTGTGTACGGAACCACTGAGCAATCTGGACGGGGAGGCAGATCATCGCCTCCCCGTCTCCGTTTTTGTCGAATCTCCAGGGGATCAACTTCGCTCGAAGGGTCCTGGCTTCGCGGAGAAAGGTGGGGCCATTCGGGGCGATGTCCCAGGGAACGTGATCGGCTTTCTTCACGTCGAACAGGTTCCTAGCGGATGTCGCTTCTCTGGATCCAGCCCGGCCACTGGATGAAGTCGCCGTTCGAGAAGACGATGTCGCAGTCGAACGAGTCGGTCGGACCGACCTTCCCGAGCCCGTCGTCCATTCCATCGCTCGCGAACGAGACCAGGACGTACTGCGTTCCTTCCTTGTCGGTGCGATAGAGCAGGCCGTGTCCCCAGGCGTCGGTGAGGCGGACCGAGTCGAGCGATCCGGCCGGCAGCTTCTTCGCGAGGCAGGCGCCCAGATCGCCGAAGTCGGAGCAGACCGGATAGTGCCCCTCCTGCTGCCGGGCGGTCTGCTCGATGCGCTTGCCGATCTGCTTCATCTCGACCATCGTCATCTTCTGATTGCCGAGCGCGAACGGCTCGCCGAGCCCCAGAGCGTTGGCCTGCTTCTGGGTCATCGAGTCGCCCATCACCCCGGTGAGCATCAGCATCCGGATGAAGGTCTTGGCGCCCGTGTCGGCGGCGACCTTCGAGGCCACCAGCGCCCGGCCGCGATCGTCGCCCAGGATCTGCTTGACCAGATCCCCGGCCGCCCCTTCGTCCTTGAGGATTCGTTCGATGACCGCGATCCGGTCATTGGGCGGCCCGACGAGCCGATCGATCACTTCCTGACGATAGGCTGGACTCGTGACCAGGGCCTCGATGACCTCTTTGCGCTTGGCGCCGTCGGCGATGTAGCTTCCCGGCTTCTTCGCGCAAGCGGGAAGCGCGACTGCGACAGTGACCAGGATGACCAGAACGACCAGGGCAGGGCGTCGGAGCATGTCCATCCTCCCGATTCATTGGTCGGTCCCGCCACCCGTCCTGGGCGGATCGGAAACCGGCGGCCGATCGGCCGGCTGGACAGAATCTAGTGCCGCTTGCGCGAGGGTCAAGTCGCGGCGTCGTTTAAACCTTTCGTTCTGCTGCGGGGGTAACCCCGCCCGCCGTTGCGGTGCCGGCTCATCAACGGCGGATCGACGGATGTTTGAGCTCGGCGTGCACGGCGGTACAGTTTCGTCATTAGTGAGACGGGCCGGCCCGGATGGGACCAGACGACCCGACCCCGGGCTTCCCCGCACCGGCCGCCCGGGGCCGGCATCCGGGCCGGCTTCAAGAGCCTGCACGAAGATTCCCGCAGGCTCCCGATCGCCGTGCTGCCCTGAGGAGGGCCCCATGGATGAGCCGACCCCTTTCGCTTCCATGATCCTGTCCCGCCCCAGTCGCCGGCCGGTGCTTCGGCGAGGGTTCATGATCGGTCTTGCCCTCGCCCTCCACGCCATGATGCTGGGCGCCGTGCTGATCGCTCCCTTCCTGTGAAGCGCGATGAAGTGACGTTTTCCGCCGCGGGCGTCAGTTCCTGTCGCTCCAAAAACCTTGAGCAGTACAGGTTTCGCGTGGTTTCAATTCCGCAAGTCGCTTGACTCCCCGGAGGCCGTCCGCATATTTGGAGGCGATAGGTATTGCGGCAGCAAGATGGGGCGGACTCGCCGCTCCCGCTCCTGCCGGCCTAGCGAGGAGGGAGCTATGAAGATGTTCCGAACGTCACTCCTGACGGTGGCCGCCCTGGCGGTTGCCGTTGCGACGCTGCGGGCGGGCGAACCCCAGACATCGAAGGGCAGCCACACCAAGGGCGACGCGGTTGCGGCCAAGTCGGTCACGCCGGGCGAGATGAAGAAGTTCCACGTCACTGCCTTCGAGAACAAGATCGCCCCCAATACGCTCCGGGTGAAGAAGGGCGAGAAGGTCCGGATCACCTTCGTGAGCCGTGACGGGAGCTATGGCATCAAGTTCAAGGACTTCGAGATCAGCGAGAAGGTTACCCCCGAGAAGCCGGCGGTGGTCGAGTTCACGCCGAGCGAGAAGGGGTCCTTCGAGTTCCGGTGCACGAAGACATGGGGGTTCAAGCACTGGAGCAAGAACGGGACGCTGGTGGTGGAATAGCCCGGCACTCGCCGGGCGGGGTCTCCGGGGGAAGTTTCCGGGGACCAGAGCGACGACGGCCCCTCCGGGGGCCGTCGTTTTTTTTGCCCATGCTAGACTCCCGCCGGGGCCGGGCTCCGGGGGGATGATGTGGCGGATGACGCGACCTGGATGAGACGGGCGATTCTCCTGGCGCGCTCCGCCGGCGCGCGCGGCGAGGTGCCGGTCGGCGCCGTGGTGGTGAGGGACGGGCGAATCATCGGTCGCGGAGCGAACCGACCGATCGCCGCCAGCGACCCGACCGCCCATGCCGAGATCATCGCCCTGCGGCGCGCGGCGCGCCGGCTGCGGAACTACCGGCTGACGAACGTCACCCTGTACGTCACCCTCGAGCCCTGCCTGATGTGCCTCGGGGCCATGGTCCACGCGCGCATCGCCCGCCTGGTCTATGGCGCGGCCGACCCCCGCTTCGGCGCCACCGCCCTGTTGCGACGGCGTGGCGGCGCCCGCCTCAATCATCGCTTCGAAGTTCACGGCGGCCTGCTCTCCGCCGAGAGCGCCGCGCTGCTCCGGGGCTTCTTTCGGAAGCGCCGCTAGGGTGGAGTACAATTCCCGGCGGAGAGGTACCGAAGTGGTCATAACGGGCCCGCCTCGAAAGCGGGTTGGGGCCTAAACAGTCCCACGGGGGTTCGAATCCCCCCCTCTCCGCCATTTTCCAATCTGGTAAGTTTCACACCCGACATGAACTCAAGCCCGTAACGACGGGCTTTTTTGATGAGTGAGTATTCTGCCGACTTGGCAGGTTCGAACCATTCTCACTACTGGGGAGGACGGGAATTCGAAGCCGCCCGACTATCTAGCGTTTTCCCCCTCCATCCTCACGTGGGTCGGTGCTGCTTTTTTTAAGCGCTACCAAACACGTCGTCGAGGGACTTGGCCTTGAGGATGTCGTCGAGCCGCAGGTACAGCTTGTACTTACCCGCGCTCTCGCCATCATCGGCGTCTTGGTTGGATGGAGTTTTCGGGAGCGACAGGCCGAGCAGGGCGGCCGAACAGAGGCTGGCCAGCGAGCTGGAGCTCGTGCCTTAGAAACGGCGTCAATCGATATCTGGCACCGTCGTCAGAAGCGAGGATCCTGCCAGAGCAGTGCCGCCGCCGCGGGATCGACGGTCTCAAGGGCGCGATACTCTTGTAGTGCTCCCTCGACGTTTCCCATCTCTAAGTAGGCTCTGCCAAGTTCCAGCCGTGCCTCCGAGTCGCCGGGACGCAGACGAAGTGCGTGAGAAAGGGCTTCGGCAGCCTCGCGATACTGTCCGAGTCTGGCGTGGGTTCTGCCAAGCTGGAAGTGGGCTTGCTCATAGCACGGCTTCAAGCTCACGGCATCCTGGAAAGAGCGGAGGCTCTGCCGGTCGTCCCCCTTCGCAGCCCATGCGAGTCCGAGTCCAAAGCAGGCTTCCGGATCACCCGCTGAGGCCAAGGGTGTGAATTCCTCGATTGCACCGTCGATTCTCCCCGCGTAGAAGAGCAGATTGGCGTACTGGAGCCGTACCTTCCGGTCGGATGGGTCTCGCTGAACTTTCGCACTGAATGCCTTGATCCCATCCTCAAAGATCGATCGTGTTACCTCTTCGTCCTTCGCACTTTGAAATCGAAGTCCGGAGAACTTCCCTGAGGCCTCCGAGATACCCTCCGGGAAGATCCCAAGCGCTATCCAGTTGTCCCCCGTGCGAGCCAGGTACACTGGCGCTCCTGTGCCGGGGTCCTGGTGGATCGCAGTCCAGAGGCGCTCGAAGAATGTGAAGTCTTCCTCCTTCCAGAGGGTATGCACCTGATCGTAGGCCCAGAGGTCGACTCCCTGCGCGCGGGCGTAGTCGAGCGTCGCGCGCTTGTCGTGCGCCATGAGCCAGCCCTGGAACTGCGAGTGTGCCACATGGCTGTCGGTGAGACCAAAGCGATCGAGGATTCTGAGACCCGAATAGTAGGGGATCGCGCCGACGCAACTCATGGCCAGATAGGCGTCCGGAGAAACCTCGCCATCCCGGACCAGCTGCGCTAGACGTTGCCCTTCCGGTAAAACGGTGCTCAGGAATAGGCGGTGCTCCTCCTGCCGGAGGCCGACGTACCTCTCGGTCATATTCCCAAGCAGCGTCCGGTAAGCTCGGGCGAAACCTC